>NZ_SMOA01000240.1 GCF_004353985.1 Paracraurococcus ruber
TTCGTGCCGGTCCCGCCGCGGCGGGCGGTCGCCACGGTCGCGGCGCGGGCCGCGGTCGTCGCCGCCGCCGCCCTCGCGGTCCTCGCGCGGCCGGCGGGCGCCGACCTGCTCGGTGATGTCGGCGCCGCTGGCCTGGTCCACCACCCGCATGGACAGCTTCACCTTGCCGCGGTCGTCGAAGCCCAGGACCTTCACCTTCACCGCATCGCCGACATTGACCACGTCGGTGGTGCGGTTGACGCGGTCATTGGTCAGTTCGCTGATGTGCACCAGGCCGTCGCGGGCGCCGAGGAAGTTCACGAAGGCGCCGAACTCGGCGGTCTTCACCACCTTGCCGTTGTAAATCGCGCCGACCTCGGGCTCCGCCACGATGCCGCGGATCCAGTCGATCGCCTTCTGCGCCGCTTCGGTGCTGGTGGCGGCGACCTTGATGGTGCCGTCATCCTCGATGTCCACCTTGGTGCCGGTGCTCTCGGTGATCTCGCGGATCACCTTGCCGCCCGACCCGATGACGTCGCGGATCTTCTCCTTCGGCACGGAGATGACGGTGATGCGCGGCGCGTTCTGCGCCACGTCGCCGCGGGCGCCGGTCAGGCCCTTGGCCATCTCGCCGAGGATGTGGATCCGGCCGTCGCGCGCCTGCGCCAGCGCCTGGCGCATGATGTCGAAGGTGATGGAGGTGATCTTGATGTCCATCTGCAGGGCGGTGATGCCCTGCTCGGTCCCGGCCACCTTGAAGTCCATGTCGCCCAGGTGGTCCTCGTCGCCGAGGATGTCGGACAGCACGGCGAAGCCGCGATCCTCCTTGATCAGGCCCATGGCGATGCCGGCGCAGGGGCGCTTCAGCGGCGTGCCCGCATCCATCAGCGACAGCGACGTGCCGCAGACCGTGGCCATGGAGGAGGAGCCGTTGCTCTCGGTGATCTCGGAGACCACGCGGAGCGTGTAGGGGAACTTCTCCTTCTCCGGCAGCAGCGGCCGCAGCGCGCGCCAGGCCAGCTTGCCATGGCCGATCTCGCGCCGGCCGGGGCTGCCCATCCGGCCCGTCTCGTTCACCGAGTAGGGCGGGAAGTTGTAGTGCAGCATGAAGTGCTCGCGGTACTCGCCCGCGAGGCTGTCGATGATCTGCTCGTCCTGGCCGGTGCCCAGCGTGGCGACGCAGAAGGCCTGCGTCTCGCCGCGGGTGAACAGGGCGGAGCCATGCGCCCGCGGCAGCACGCCGACCTCGGCGGTAATCGGCCGGACGGTCTTCGTGTCCCGCCCGTCGATGCGCAGGCCGGTGTCGAGGATGGAGTTGCGGACCACGTCCGCCTCCAGCTCCTTCAGCAGGCCCTTGGCCGCGCCGGCGTCATGGCCTTCCTCGGCCAGCTTCGCCAGCACGGCCTTCTTGACCTCGGCCACCTTGCCCTGGCGGACCAGCTTCTGGGTTTCCTTGTAGGCCTCGGCCATGTCGGCCCGGCCCAGCTCGGCGATGCGGGCCTTCAGCGCCGTCTCGGCCTCCGACGGCTCGGGCAGCGCCCAGGGCTCCTTCGCGGCGACCTCGGCCAGCTCGATGATCCCCTGGATCACCGGCTGGAAGCCCTTGTGGCCGAACTCGACGGCGCCAAGCATCACGTCCTCGGACAGCTCATGCGCCTCGGACTCGACCATCAGCACGCCCTCGGCGGTGCCGGCGACGACAAGGTCGAGCTGCGACTGCTGCCGCTGCGCCGCGGTCGGGTTCAGGACGTACTGGCCATCGACATAGCCGACGCGGGCGCCGCCGATCGGGCCGAAGAAGGGGATGCCGGACAGGGTCAGCGCGGCGGAGCAGCCGACCAGCGCGACCATGTCGGGGTCGTTCTCCATGTCATGCGACAGGACGGTCGCGATGACCTGCACCTCGTTCCGGAAGCCGTCCGGGAACAGCGGACGGATCGGCCGGTCGATGAGGCGGGAGACGAGCGTCTCGTTCTCGCTCGGCCGGCCTTCGCGCTTGAAGAAGCCGCCCGGGATCTTGCCCGCGGCGAAGGCCTTCTCCTGGTAGTTCACGGTCAGCGGGAAGAAGTCCTGGCCCGGCTTCACGCCGCGGGCGCCGACCACGGTGCAGAGCACGATGGTGTCGCCGAGGCGGGCCATGACCGCGCCGTCCGCCTGGCGGGCGACCTTGCCCGTCTCCAGCGTCAGCAGCTGGCCGCCCCAGGCGATATCCTTCTTGAAGTAGTTCTCGAACATGCGTCTTTCCTTCGGTCGGGGCGGGCGGGAAGCGCCAAAGGCCCCGGGGGCCGGACGCGTCTGGCGCGGCCGGCCTCGGCTACAGGACCGGACAATGCGGCCGCCTGGCGGCGTCGCCGGTCCGGATGCGACGCGGTGGGTTGGCAGTCTCGGCCGGGGAGCGGTGGCCCGCTCCGGGCAGGCCCGGCGTCTCGGGAAGCATGGATGGCGGCACCGGGATGGTCGCCGCGCCCGCCGGCCGCGGGCCTCCATGCTGCCGGAAACGCCGTCGCCTTGTCCCTGCGGGGGATGCTCCGGCTCCGTCCTGACAGCCCGCCGCGTGCGCGGCGGTTTGGGGCGGGGCGTGCGGCTCCCGCCGCCGGACCCCTGCCTTCCGCGGGCAGGTATGGCGCGGCCGGCCCGCAATTGCCAGGGGAGTTTCCACGGTGTTGCCGGCGCCGGGGGGCGAAGCGGCCCGGCCGGGGGCGCGGCCGGGCCAGGGCGGGCGGATTGGCGCGGCGTTCACCGGTCCTTCAACCCGGCAGCGCAGGGTAGCGCCCCGCCGGCAGCCCAGCCGACGGCCCCGCAGCGCCCGGCCAGCGGGGCATATCGTTCCGGAGGACCGCCATGACCGCCGAGGCCCCGCTGCTCCAGCTTCTCTACATCAGCCGCAACCTGATCCCGGAGGAGCGGCTGGATGCGGAGGTGGACCAGATCCTGGCCGCCGCCCACCGCTTCAACCCGACCAAGGGCATCACCGGGTCGCTGCTCGTCTCCCGCGATACCTTCGCCCAGGTGCTGGAAGGCCCCCGGGACGCGGTCGAGGCGCTGTACCGCCACCTCGAGCATGATCCGCGGCATGCCGACTGCGCCACCTTGTCGGCGCGGTCGGTGACGGAGCGGAAATTCGGCAAATGGTCCATGACCTATGCCGGCCGCAAGGACAGCCTGCACTACGACGCGGCGCAATTCGCCACCATGCCGGAGGACTGCGCCGACCTGGCGGAGGTCTTCCTCGGCCGGCTGATCGACGACCTCGCGGTCAACGAGCCGGGCTGACGCGCCAGGGCTGACGCGCCAGGCGGGCCGGCACGGGGCGGGACGCCCCGGCGGCAGCCGGCGGGCCTGGGGCGATGGCCCCGGCGCCCTGTGTCGAACCCCCTGCGTCATCCGGCCGCCAGGGCCGGGCGGCGGGCATCCCGCCCGGCCACCGGCCATCCGCGGCCCCGGGGGCCGGCGGGCCTTGCGCATCGCGCCGGTCGAGCCGGTCCAGGCACCCTGGCCAAGGCATGGCCCCGGGGGCCTGCGGTCAGGGCCGGACCGGCGCCGGCGGCCGATCACAGCGCGCAGGCGCCCCAGGCCGCCGACGGCCCAGGGCGTGCGGTGCGGGAAGGGCATGCGGGGTCGATGCCGAAAATGGGCCGTCCCGGCCAAGGGAAGGCGGCGCGAAGGCAGGCGCGCGGCATCTCCGCCGCGGCGCATGCCGGTCGAGGGTGGCTCGCCTGCGCGCGCAAGTCGCTATCGCCTGTCCCTGGTGCAACCGGACGGGGTTCCGCGAAGGTCCTGCCGCGCCGAGATCCGCCGCAGGGCGGCCCGCGGGGTCACCGCACCAGGCAAGCCCCCTGGGGCGTTGCTCCGGGCAGCGAGCCATGCGTGGCGCCGATCCCGGCCTCGGCGGGCCGCGTCCGGGACGGAAGGCTGCGCCGCCGCCGCCTCTCGATCGCCGGGCGCTCTCGCGCGGCGCGGCATTCGGGCCGCGCCGCCATCGGCGCTAGCGCGGTCGCCGTTCGCCATGGCGCACGGCAACCGCCCTAGTCTTTTGAATCTAAAGGCATCTTTACCCGATCAGGTGAGTCCACCCGATCGGGATCTGGTCTAGCGCCGCAGGCCGAGGCTGCCGATGAGCCGCTCGTAGCGGCCCTGGTCCTTCTTCTTCAGGTAGTCCAGCAGACCACGCCGCTGGCCGACCAGCACCAGCAGGCCGCGCCGGCTGTGGAAGTCCTTGGCATGGGTCTTGAGGTGCTCGGTCAGGCCCGAGATCCGCTCGGACAGCAGGGCGACCTGCACTTCCGGCGAACCGGTGTCGCCCGGCTTGGTCTGGTACTTGGAAATGATCTCGAGGCGGCGCGCCGCCGGAACTGCCGACATCGGGTTGTTCTCCGTCTTGGCCGGACCCGTTCGGGCCTTCGGCATGCTTCACCCGCCGGCCGCAGCGCCCTCCTGCGCCACCAGGCGTTCCGGCACCATCAGGCCGGAGTCCAGGCGGCAGAGCCCCACGAACCGTCCCCCCGCCATGGCGCGCACCAGGCCCCCATCGGGGTTGGCGTCGCCCGGAATGCGGCCCATCAGCGCGACCAGGCTCAACGCCTGGCCCTGATGCAGCCGCATGGCCTCCGCGTCCGAGAGGGCCAGCGCCGGGATGTCGGCCAGCGCGGTCGCCACGGGCAGCAGGAGGTCCGGGGAAGGGGGCGGCGTATCGCCCGAACCGCCCAGCTTGTCCAGGGGAATCGCGGCGTCCTCGTGGAAGGGGCCGACCCGCATGCGGCGCAGGGCGGCGATATGCCCCACCGTGCCGCAGGCCCGCGCCAAGTCGCGCGCCAGGGAACGCATATAGACCCCCTTGCCGCTCTGCACGGTGAAGATGGCGGTGTCGGCATCCGGCCGGCTTTCCAGGTCGAACCGGTCCACCCGGGCGGGGCGGGGCTGCAATTCGACCACTTGGCCTTCCCGCGCCAGGTCATAGGCGCGTTCCCCGGCCACCTTGATGGCGGAGAAGATGGGCGGGACCTGCATGATATCGCCGCGGAAGGCCGGCAGCGCGGCCTCGATCTGCGCATCGGTGGGCCGGAAATCGCTGGTGGCGATGGTCTTCCCGTCGGCGTCGTCGGTGTCCCGCGCATCCCCGAAGCGGAGGGTGAAGCGGTAGGTCTTGGTGCCGTCCATCACATAGGGGACGGTCTTGGTGGCGGCGCCGAAGGCGATCGGCAGCACGCCGGTCGCCAGCGGGTCCAGCGTGCCGCCATGGCCGCATTTCTGCGCATCGAACAGGCGCTTCAGGCGGTTGACGACATCGGTCGAGCCCATGCCGGTGGGCTTGTCGACGATCAGCCAGCCATCGATCGGCTGGCCCTTGGGCTTGCGGCGGGGAAAGCGGGACATGCGGCGGGGCGGTTCCGGAACTCTGGCAGGGGATGGGGCGCCGCCCGAGGACAGGGGGCGGCGGATGGGGGCGCCCGGGGCGGATGGCGCGGCCTTGCCGACCTGCCACCCGCCCCGGACCATCGATCGGGGCGCGGCGCCGTGCCTCGGGGGCCCTGGCGCCGGCCCGCGACCTGCTACCCGGGCCGGCAGGGCGGGCAGGCACGCCCGGCCGCCAGGCGCGTGCCGGGCGGCCGTCAGGCCTCGGCGTCGTCCGCCGGCCGCGGGACCAGGTCGCGCGCGACCTCCGGTTGGCGCAGCGCGCGGTCGATCTGCATGGCGTAGTCCAGCGCGGTGTCCGGCTGGAAATGCAGGTCGGGCGCGTATTTCAGCCGCACCGCCTTGGCCACCTGTGTCCGCAGGAAGGGCGCGGCGCGGCGCAGCGCCTTGAACTGCGGCTCCGGCAGGTCCTTGCCCAGGCCGCTGACGAAGGCGGTCATGTGCTTGAGGTCGGGGGAGGCGCGGACCTCCGTCACCGTGACATGGATGTTGGCGAGGTCCGGGTCGCGGAAGTCCCGCCGCTCGAACAGCGCGGCCAGGGCATGGCGCACCTCCTCCGCGACGCGGAGCTGGCGCTGGGACGGGCCTTCGGCCTGATGGCCGCGGGGCTTGGGCATGGGGCTGGAACCCTTCTCAGGAAAGCAAAGGGGCGCGGCACCCTGCGGCGCCGCGCCCCGGTTCGACGCCGGAGGATGGCGTGGGCTAGGCCGCCGTCACCATCTCCGTCCTGGCATGGCGCGCCGGCGCGAAGCCGCCACGCCAACCCTTTGCGCCGGCGCGATGGAACGGCATCGGCTAGGCCGCCGTCACCATCTCCGTCTCGTAGCACTCGATCTGGTCGCCGACGCGGATGTCGTTGTAGTTGGCGAAGGACATGCCGCACTCGTAGCCGTTGGTCACTTCCTTCACGTCGTCCTTGAACCGCCGGAGCGTCGAGAGCTCGCCCTGGTGGATGACGACGCCGTCGCGCAGCAGGCGCACGCCGCAGCCGCGCTTCACCACGCCCTCGGTCACGCGGCAGCCGGCGACGTTGCCGACGCGCTTGACCTCGAAGACCTGCAGGATCTGCGCGTAGCCCAGGAAGTTCTCGCGCGCGACCGGCGCCAGCTTCGACTTGAACATCTTCTCGATGTCGTCAGACACCTCGTAGATGATCGAGTAGTAGCGGATGTCGACGCCGTCGCGCTGCGCCATCTCCCGCGCCTGGGTGGTGGCGCGGACGTTGAAGGCGACGATCACGGCGTTGGACGCCTTGGCCAGCTGGATGTCGGACTCGGTGATCTGGCCCACCGCGCTGTGCAGCACGCGGACCCGCACCTCCTCGTTGCCCAGCCTGCCCAGCACCACGCCGATCGCCTCGGCGCTGCCCTGGACATCGGCCTTGACGACGACCGCCACCTCCTTCTGCTCGCCCGCCTGGATGCGGGCCAGCATGTCGGTCAGCGTGCCACGGGCGGCGCCGGCGGCGGCCGAGGCCTTCTCCCGCACCCGCCGCTGCCGGTACTCGGAGATTTCGCGCGCCCGCGTCTCGTCCGGCACGGCGACGAAATTCTCGCCCGCGCCCGGCACGCCGGACAGGCCGAGGATCTCCACCGGCAGGGAGGGCGGCGCCTCCTTCAGCTGGCGGCCCTTGTCGTCCAGCATCGCGCGCACCCGGCCCCATTCGGCGCCGGCCACGACGATGTCGCCCTGCTTCAGCGTGCCCTTCTGCACCAGCACCGTCGCCAGCGGGCCGCGGCCGCGGTCGAGCTTGCTCTCGATCACGGTGCCCTCGGCCGCGCGGTGCGGGTTGGCGCGCAGGTCCAGCACCTCGGCCTGCAGCTGGATCGCCTCCAGCAGCTTGTCGAGGTTGAGCTTCTGCGTGGCCGAGACCTCGACCTCCTGCGTCTCGCCGCCCAGGCTCTCCACCACGATCTCGTGCTGCAGCAGCTCCTGCTTCACGCGCTCGGGGCGGACGCCTTCCTTGTCGATCTTGTTGACCGCCACGATGATCGGCACGTTGGCCGCCTTGGCGTGGTTGATCGCCTCGACCGTCTGCGGCATCACGCCGTCATCGGCCGCCACCACCAGCACCACCATGTCCGTCACCTGCGCGCCGCGGCTGCGCATGGCGGTGAAGGCGGCGTGGCCCGGCGTGTCGATGAAGGTGACCTTCCCGGCATCCGGCGTCTGCACCTGGTAGGCGCCGATATGCTGGGTGATGCCGCCGGCCTCGCGCGCCGCCACATCGGCCTTGCGCAGCGCGTCCAGCAGGCTGGTCTTGCCGTGGTCGACATGGCCCATGATGGTGACCACCGGCGGCCGCGGCAGCAGCTCGGTCTCCTCGTCGACGGCGCCTTCCAGCCCCTGCTCGACGTCGGATTCCGCGACGCGGCGGATGCGGTGGCCGAATTCCTGCACCACCAGCTCCGCCGTGTCGGCGTCGATGGTCTGGGTCAGGGTCGCCATCACGCCCATGCGGAACAGCGCCTTCACCACCTCGCCGCCGCGGGCGGCCATGCGGTTGGCGAGTTCCTGCACCGTGATCGCCTCGGGGATGATGACGTCGCGCGTCACCTTCTCCTGGCCGGACCGCAGCCGCGCCAGCTCCTGCTGGCGGCGGTCGCGCTCCCGCGCGCGGCGCAGGGACGCGATGGAGCGGCTGCGCTCGTCGTCGCCCTCGATCGCCGCCTGCACGTCGACCCGGCCGCCGCGCCGGTCGGCGCCGGGCAGGCCCTTCTTGGCCGGCGCGAGCGCCGGCTTCTTGGCCGGCGTCGCGGCAACGCCGGCGCGGCGCGCGGCGGTGCGGCGAGCGTCGTCCTCCTCCTCGGCCGTGCGCGGGCGCAGCGACAGCC
>NZ_SMOA01000241.1 GCF_004353985.1 Paracraurococcus ruber
CGCCCTCGCTGCCCACAGGCCCATCATCTGCTTTCCGATCTTCGATCTCGTTCATGCCGCACATCATCGTTCCGGGTTCGCCTTGGGCAAAAGGGTGTCCAGGGAAACCGGGTGCAGCTCACTGCAACGTACTGGTGCAGAGTTTCAAGAGGACCCGTGCCAACGGAGAGCCATCCACACAGGGTCGAACTCGGCGGTTCGGGCGTGAGTATGTCGCGCCTTGCGCGCATCGTCCGTCGCCCTCTCAGGCGAGGGCACGTCAAGCTTGGCCATGAGGCGTTTCACTTGCCTCCACTGGGCTTGCAGCCACTTCGCCGGCTTGCTCGGCCAGCAGCTGCTCCGCCCGGCGCAGCACCGAGCGCGGCAGGACTGCCAGCGCCGCCACCTGCAGGCCGTAGGATCGCCCCGCTCGGCCCGGCATGACGCGATAGCTGAAGACGGCCCCGTGCCGCCCCGCCGAGGCGTCCATCGCCATGCACACTGCGTGCGGCACCGCCTCCGCCGCGTCCGCAAGCTCGTGGGAGTGTGTCGAGAACAGGGTCCGGCAGCCGAGGTCGTGCGGTGCTCCATCGCGGCCTGCGCAATGGGCAAGGCATCCTGCGTCGAAGTTGCGCGTCCGACCTCGTCCAGGATCACCAGCGAACGCGGCTCCGCCCCGTGGTGGACTGGACGTGCCTGAGCAGAGCGGCGAGGGCGGCTCGCTCTGGGGGCGAGAAGCCCTGCAGCGCCTCCCGCCCGCCCTCACTGTAGGTGGCCGCGAGGACCTTGCCGGACGTTGCCTCGTCCGGCACCTCCTCCGCCAGGTCGGAGAAGGGAGCCCCCTGCCCTCGCGCCACGACCGCGAGCGCGTCAGAGCCCTCCGGCCAGCGGGCTACCAGCAGCTCGGCCGGGCTGATCCGGGCGAGCGCCGGACCGCAGCCCTCGAGCGAGGCCATCAGGGTGCCGGTCTCACCGGTGGACAGGTCGGTCCAGGCGAGGCCGATGGCCTGCCCCGCACCGAGCGCAACCGCGAGGCTGTTGGGCCGACCGGAGGCGAGAACGGCGTCGTCAACCAACGTGGCCGGCGTGAGGCGGTTAAGCAGTCGCCTGCTGCCGGGCTCGGGTGGCGGCTCCGAGACGACCACCTTGTGGCCAGCCGCGAGGAGACGGCCGACCATGGCTTCAGCCGAGCCGGCCGGAATGCCGCACATCGGGATGTCGGGGCCGTCCTTCTGGCGCCGGCGAGTGAGCTGCAGCCCGAGGGCGCGGGAGACAACGGACGCGTCGTTTCCGAGGACCTCATAGAACTCGCCGCCGTGTTATAGGATCAGGTAGCCCGGCGCGGCGGCACGGGCGGCAGTGTGAGCCTGGAGCATCCGTGGGTCCACGGCAGTTGCGGCTGCTAGCCGGCCAGGGTGCTCACTGCCTACAGCGACCACCGAACTCCAGGGAAATGTTGGACGCGTCGAACTTTCGGCTGCCGTTCCTCCGTCGTACACTCTAGATACAATGGCTTGGCAGTCGCATGGGGGATGCGATGAGTGGGACA
The DNA here is from genome assembly GCF_004353985.1 of Paracraurococcus ruber. Taxonomy (GTDB): domain Bacteria; phylum Pseudomonadota; class Alphaproteobacteria; order Acetobacterales; family Acetobacteraceae; genus Paracraurococcus; species Paracraurococcus ruber. The sequence continues at coordinate 1,529 of NZ_SMOA01000241.1, forward strand.
CGTGAGCTGGAACGTCCGAAACCAGCGAAGACAGGGGCAGTACAGCGCGGGAAGCCCAACTTAGATGCGAAGCCAAAATGGCTTGTCGTCGCCAGTGGGAAAGGCGGCAGCGGAAAGACAAGTACCAGCCTCAACCTTGCCGTCTACGCGGCCCATGAAGGGCTGAAGGTTGTCGCTGTAGATCTTGATCGGCAGGCGAGCCTGACCCGCTGGTACGAACGAAGGCCGGAGGAGGCACCTGCGCTGGTCCTCTGGGCCGGGGGCCTATCAGATGCTTCCCGGGTGATTGAGGAGATTGGCGCTCTCAACGACGTCGACCTGGTCGTTGTGGATACCCCGCCGGGGTTGGATGACCACGCGGAGGCGACCCGCCTGCTGGTGACGAAGGCCGATTTCGTTCTGGTTCCGACGACTCAGGGAACCGCCGATATCGATTCGGTTGTTGAATGGATGAAGTTCCTCAAGCGCGAGCGCGCCAAGGCAGGATTCCTGCTCAACAAGGTGCAGCGCACGCACACGCGGTACCGCACGGCGAAGCTCCGCCTGAACCGCGCCGGAGCGCTATGCCCGGTAGACGTCCGGCTTCTCGACGACATTGAAGCAACCCACGACCACGGTGTGGGTGTGTGCGAAATCCGGCGGAGCCGGGGCGCCGAGGATCTCGCCGCCGTATGGGACTACGTGAAGCAGCAGCTGGAGCTAGGCACCGAATGAGCGGCTTTGTTCTCAAACCAGCTACAAGGCGCCGGACGGAGCCTGTCTCCGCGCTGCCGGAGCATACCGAACCGACCCGGCACCGCATCCTCAGCAACACGGTCCGTAATTGCGAAAGCCCCCAGGAATTCGTTGCTGAGATCGAGAAGCTTTGGGGCGAGGCGCAGGAGAAATTCCTGACGATCGGGCGGTACCTCGTACAGGCGAAGAACCGTCTCCGTCACGGCGAGTTCGAGTTGATGGTTGCGACCCAGCTGCCATTCGGCAAGAACGTGGCCTACCAACTTCGCATTGTGGCCCTGGCGGTGGAGCAGAACCGGCTCGAGGAGCGTGAACTTCCCAGGAGCTACAGCAATGCGTTCCGGCTCGCCCAAATGAGCGAGGCCGTTCTCAGCCGCGCCAGGGCCGGCAACTTGGTGCGCCCGGACGTGACCCGACGTGAGATCGCTGAGTTCGTGAGCATCATCACGGCGGAAGCCGAGCGGCAGGAGCCCGATGACGCGCGCGTTGCACGCGAAATCCGCCGGCTTCGCCAGCGAGTGGCCACACTTGAGGACGAGCTCGCCGAGGCAAAGGCGAAGCTTGCCGAGCTCGAAGAGCGCCGCATCATCGACGGCAATGCGGAGGAGGCGGCCTGACAGGTGCGCGGCAGATCGTGGCGGCCCTGCGCAACGTGCGGGTAACGGCGAGCTACCATCGCCCGCATTGCCGTGCTGGGAAGACATTGCCAGCGGTGCTGGGCAGCCGGCGTAGGGGAGGCGGCATCGCATCGACCCATGTCCGTAGAGATTGATTTCCCCCTGGAGTTCCTGGTGCTCGGAACTCCTGTCTCACTTCAAGCAAAACGTCCGGCTGCTCGGGACGCCTGGAAAACGCGGGTGAAGGACGCGAGCCGCGCAGCGCTGCCGGAAGGCCATTTTGCGACAACCGGACCTGTCACCGTCACCTTATATTACTTTCCAGATGCGGAAATGCAGGGCGATATCGACAACATTGTCAAGCCCATACTCGATGCCCTCTGCCAGCACGTTTACAACGATGACCGACAGGTTGAGCGGATACTGGTGCAGAAGTTCGAGCCCGGCCGCATCTTCCAGTTCAAGAGGCCGTCCAGCGTGCTGGCAGATGCTCTCGGTAGTGAGAAGCCGTTGCTATATGTGAGACTTGGGGATGACCCGGCAGAGGGACTCTTGTGATGTCCGGATCCATGTCGCGCCTGGAGGAGGCGGCTATCAAGGCTCTCGTGCCTCAACTCGAAGCCGAAGGCTTCGAGATCTTCCTGCACCCGTCCAAGAGCATGTTGCCGCCTACTCTTGGCGATTACAGGCCGGACGCTATTGCGGTGCGTCCGGACCGAAAGATCGCGATCGAAGTCATCGCGGATGGCTATAGGCAGACAGCGGCAGGTCTCAAGGAAGTCACGCTTCAACGCCTGCAGGATTCGCTGAAAGGGCATCCCGATTGGGAGCTGCGCGTCATCTATGCACCCGCGCTGTCGCCAGAGTCCTCGATCCCAACCTACTCACGGCAGACAATCGAGGAGCACTTGGCTCGCATTGACGGCACACTCGAGGCCATGGGGACGGAAGCGGCGCTGCTGTCAGCCTGGGCGGTCTTTGAAGCAGCTGCCCGCGCCGTAGCCCCCCACCTTCTCCAGCGACCGCGGCCCGGCATCACAGAGGCGTTGGCGCGTGAGGGGTACGTCACCCCGGACGAGGCGGACATCCTTCGCGGGCTGAGCCGGGTTCGAAGCGAAGTTGCGCACGGCAGACTGGATCTGACACCGACCCGCGACCAGGTCCGGGACCTCATCCGCATCACGCGGGGCATGCTCGATGGCGGGGAGGGGACCGATCACCAGAGTCCTCAAACTTCTCCCGCGGGGTGAGGACTCCGGTGATCCTGGTGCTTCAACGAGCGGCAACCTGCCGCGGTGCGACGGGCGGGCGGGACGGGCGCAGGATCAGGCCGCGCTCGTCGACTTCAACCTTGGCGTCGCGGTAAACCGCCTGAGCGAGCGCCAAGTTCGGTAGAAACTTGTGTTTGAAATGCGCGAGCTTTCCGAACCCAGCACCGAACTGGATCTTCAACGCCGCCCAGCTTACCGGGGTCGGCGCCTTGAGCACATGCAGGCGGTATGAGAGCCAGCAGTAAATATCCAACGCCATACTGTTGTTGCTTATGACACGGATGGCCGCCTCTTCGATTGGCACGGGGTGCTTCTTCAGCTGCTCGAAGAAGCTCTCCGACAGCTTCGCCTTTTCGAGGAAAAGGCTTCCCTGGTCCGGGTCATGAGTATCCAGGAAGAGGGCGTCGTCGACGATGTTCTGGTTCTTCAGCCCCCCTGGATTGCCGCCAGATGCTGCCAGATGGAAGGAGAGGCGGCATCGGCTGATGCGCTCGGCTTGTTCACGGACGTCGCGAATGCTCTTGCCACCGGGCGCGATGCCAAGGCGCGAGAACCAGGCCCTCAGGCTCCTTCCTAGTTCGATCTCGCGGCTGTTGGTCTTCAGTGCCTCCGTCTGGAGGTAGAGCATGATGAGCCGGGCTCGTGAGCCGTAGGGCACACCGACGTTGATGTGCGGCAGGCCTGGTAGCGGATTCGGCTTTCGACCGGGCTCGACCAGCAGCGTCACTCTCTCGGTGCGGATCTCCCACACTTGGTCGTCCGCTAGGCGCTTGTGCGGCAGGGCGGCTTGCGTCCAGCCGCTGAAGAGGTAGCCAACCGCTTGGTCCTCATCGGCCAGATATGCGGCCGCCGCGTCGACGATGGCCCGGTCGAGGTCAAGTGCGAGCGCACCTTGTTTCCCCTTGGCCTCGAGCAAGTCGTGCACCGTGCCCATACCCACCCTCGCCGAAGACTCCGTTTCGAGTGGCGTCGACACTGGCACGACGGTGCCGATCTTGTCTCTGAGGACTCTGGTGATCAGGCTATTAGAAAATACTAGATCACTATTAGTCTGGTCACCGGAGTCCTCGGGACAACTTCGCTTCTCCCTTCGAATCAGCAGCTTAGCCTGAACGGGCATCACCGGAGTCCTCACTCCGATCCCCAAAGTCCTCAGTGAGCCTGTGGACGGCAGTTCGCGGTTTATCGACGCTCGTTTCAACGACTCGGACCGGCCGCGCGATCACCAGAGTCCTCAGCCAGCCTCGAAGCCTCGCCCGCACGGGCGTAGGCGCCGGACCGCTGTTGGTGGGTTGGGGCGATGGACGTTGAGGCGATCACCAGAGTCCTCACCTCGGCAGACCGTAGCCGTGGAGGTGGCGATCGGCCCGGCGTGATCGCGCTACTGCCCTGGCTGGGCCTCGTCCTGCTCGGCATAGCCGGCATGACATGGGGCGCGGCGCGCTGATGGGGATCGCCACTGCGGCGCCGGAGACGGCGGTCAACCGCTTGGGCTCGACCCGGGAACGCCGGTCCTGTGAGTACGGGGCCGGCATCACAGGAAACCGGGGTTGCTCGGCAGGTAGTTGGACCAGCTGCCGAAGGGCTGCGCCGAGAGCAGGACGAAGGGCTCCTCAATCCGGAAACCGAGCGCCGCAGCGGCCTCCAGCACCCGTTCTGCCTGCCCTGGAACCACCATGGACACCTGGTTCGGCCGGCCTTCAAGCGCGCACCGGATTGCCGCTGTGACCACCGCCGCCGCGTCAGCGCAGGGCGCGACAGCGAGCGGGCCGATGTGGCCCTCGGCGGAGATGTAGGCGTAGCCGACCGAGCGTCCCCCATGCTCGATCCGCAGCGCGCGGGCTGCGAAGCCGCCGAGCAGGAAGGCGTGGTGGTCTTCCCGGCGGAAGCCCAGCACCGCTTCATCGAGAAACCCGAGCCAGTCCCGCGAGGCCGGCCAGGGCTCGATCGGCACCACGTCGAGCCCGGCGGAGGCGATCCTGCCCTCGAGGACCACGGCCGGCGCAGCCAAGCGGAGGAGCGGCTCGCGCGGGTAGAGGCCGTTGCGGATGTAAAGCCCTTGAGAGGCCGTGTTGTAGGCCATGGTGATCAGGGTGCGGTTCGCGGCGCCGCCCCGACGCTCCGCAACCTGCAGGGTCCGCGACAGCAGCCCCTGGCCGACGCCCCCGGCCTGGGTGCCAGGCCTGACGAAGAGCTGTGCGAGGTACCAGAAGTCCTGGCGCATCCAGGCGAAGCCGAAGCCCACAGGCGCGCCGCCCGCCTCGGCGATCCAGAGGCCGTCCGGGTCCGCCGCCAGGCAAAACCGCTGAAACAGCGGCGGTCGCAGCCCGACATTCGCGGCCAGCCCGTGGCGGCTGCGCAGGTCGTTGTAGGCCTCCTGCACGATCCGGAGGGCCGGCTCCAGGTCCTCCGGCGCTGCGGGACGATAGACGACGCCCATGCCACACCTCGTCACGAGCCACACCCGTTCGGGCCAAGGGTCCGTCTGGGGCGAGGGGACTGCAACCGATTTCGCGTTAGTCGGGGCAGGGGGGGTGCCGTCCCTGACGATCTCAACCGCGGCTAGGCGGCCGCCTACGCACCCGCGCGGCCCGATCCATAGCCGTTCGTGACTGGCGTTTAGGGGCACGCCCGACACGCGGTCTCAGCCATTCTACGTCTGCGGACGCTGGCTTGGCTTAAGACTAACCTCCGATAATTCATTCAGGCGCGGTGTTTGTGGCCGCTCTGGCGCGTTGCGGGGTACCGTCTCACGCTCCATAAAAGCCTTTCCGGAGCCTGTTGCTGGATTGCCCCACTTGGCGCAAGCTGCTCGAATCCACGCATGTCCGAACTCGCCCTGCTCCCCGACGCTGAGGTCGACCGCGCCGCCGGCTATGCCCGCCAGGCGCTGTCGCCGGCCACGCCGGTGACCGTGGCCGCCTACCTCGCCGCCGTCGGCCACGCCCACCGCATGGCCGGTCATGCTTGGTCCGGCTCGCACCCGGCGATCCGCGACACTCTCGCCGGTATCGCCCGCCGCCACGGCACGCCAAGGCGTCGCGCGGCGGCGATTGACACCGCCGAGATCCGGAAGCCGGTGGCGACCTGCAGCGACGGCCTGACCGGCATGCGCGACCGTGCCCTGCTGTTGCTGGGCTTTGCGGCAGCGCTGCGGCGGAGCGAGCTGGTCGCCGCGCAACGCAAGCACCTGATTGTCACGCCGAATGGCCTGCTGCTGCTGATCCCGCGCGTTAAGGCCGACCAGCAGGGCAGGGGGTCGAACTCGGCATCCCGCGTGGCAAGAAGCCCGAGACCTGTCCGGTCCGCGCGGCGGAGGCCTGGCTGCAGGCCAGCGTCAGCCGCTACGACCCAATGCTTCTCAGGATCGACCGCTGGGGCAACCTTGAGACCACCGCCCTGCGCTTGTATGTCCTGCCGCGGATCCTGGCAGGGTGGTTGTCGTTCGCCGGCATCAGACTACCGGACTGGAGCGGCCCTCGATGCATGGCCTCAGGGCAGGCTTCATCCCCGAAGACTACAAGGCCGAGGCGCGCGACAAAACCATCGTGTAGCACAGCTACTACTGCGACATCCGCATCATGCGCAGCAAGTTCTGCCACGCGAGTTTGGTCGAGGAGCGCCCGGCCGTGCTCGTCGGGCTATGCACAGGCAGGGGTGCTGCGCCCTGCAGCCGGCGCTATAGCCGCCACGGCCTGCTCTTATTGATCCGGTCTGGGCTGTCTTGAACGCAAGTAGGATCGGTCCAGGTTGGGTGGATGAAGCATCTGGACATGCGCAAGCTGCCGCCAGCGGCGCAAGAGGAACGCCGGCGGCAGGCGATCGGGCTCCGGCAGGCTGGCCTGACCTATGGTGCGATCGCGGCGCAGGTTGGGCTAACCCAGACCGGGGTGTTCGACATCTGCAAGCGGTACGCAGAGCGGGGTGCGGCTGGGCTGAAGACAGGCCAGCGCGGGCCTGACCCGGGGCATGGCCGGCTGCTGACGGCTGAGCAGGAGGTCGAGACGCAGAAGCTGATCGGGCGCCACACGCCTGACG
>NZ_SMOA01000242.1 GCF_004353985.1 Paracraurococcus ruber
CGGCAGGGGGGATGCCGGGCGGCGGCGCGCACGGGCGGTGGAGGCCGGCGGCATGTCTTCGCGCCATAGCATCGCCCGGCCGCCCGCGGCCAGCCTTCCCCGGCCGAGGGCGGCGAGGCAGGCGGAATGGTCCGCGCGCGCATGGGCCGCCGGGGCTCTCGGACCACACCCCTTCGCCCGCAACGGAACGGTCCGCGCGCGCATGGGGCGCCGTGGCCTGCCGCGCGGCGCGCCGCCGCCGCCGCCCGCCTGATGGCGCCCGGGCCGGTCCGTGGTAGGGGATCGGGCCAGCGCCAGAGACGCGGGGGAAACGCCATGGACTACAGCCACATCATCGTCGGCGGCGGCTCCGCCGGCTCGGTGCTCGCCAGCCGGCTCTCGGCGCGCTCGTCCAACCGGGTCCTGCTGCTGGAAGCGGGGCAGGACACGCCGCCCGGCCAGGTGCCGGCGGCCATCGCCGACACCTATCCCGGCACCGCCTATTTCGACCCGCGCTTCCACTGGACGTCGCTGAAGGTCCGCACCCAGGTCGTCTCCCACAACGATCCGAACGCGCCGCTGCCGCCGCTGCGCAAGTACGAGCAGGCGCGGGTGCTGGGCGGCGGCTCCTCCATCAACGGGCAGATGGCGAACCGCGGCGCGCCGACCGACTACGACGAATGGGCGGCCCGCGGCGCCGAGGGCTGGCACTGGGACGCGGTGCTGCCCTATTTCCGCAAGGTCGAGCGCGACCTGGACATCCAGGACGAGTGGCACGGCCAGGACGGCCCCATCACCGTCACCCGCATCCCCGAGGATCGCTGGTGCGGCCACACCAAGGCGGTGGCGGAGGCCTTCAGGCAGGCCGGGTACAAGTACCTGCCGGACCAGAACGGCTTCTTCGAGGATGGCTATTTCCCCGTCACCGTCTCGATCGACGGGAAGCAGCGCGTCTCGGCGGCGCTGGGCTACCTGAACGCGCAGGTGCGGGCGCGGGCGAACCTGACCATCTCGACGAACACCCAGGCCAGCGGCCTGATCTTCGAGGGCGCGCGCTGCGTCGGCGTGACGGCGGTGGTGGATGGGCAGCAGCGGCAATTCCGCGGGCGGGAGGTCATCCTGTCCTCCGGCGCCATCCATTCGCCGGCCATGCTGCTGCGCAACGGCATCGGGCCGGTCGGGCACCTGCGGGAGATGGGGATCGAGGTCCGCTCCGCCCTGCCCGGCGTCGGGCAGCGGCTGATGGACCACCCGTCCATCTCGCTGTCCTCCTTCATCCGCCGGCCGGCGCGGCTGACCGATGCGCAGTCCCGCCGGCACATCCTGCTGGGGCTGCGCTATTCGTCGGGCATCCCGGAAGCGCCGCGCGGCGACATGTTCGTCGCGGTGGCCAGCAAATCCGCCTGGCATTCGGTGGGGCAGCAGGTCGCCTCGCTGCTCGCCTTCGTCAACAAGACCTATTCCGAGGCGGGGCAGGTGCGGCTCGCCTCCACCGACTGGCGCGACGAGCCCGTGGTGGAGTTCAACCTGCTGTCCGACCGCCGCGACCTCGATAGGCTGATGAGCGGCTTCCGGATGCTGGCGGCGATCCAGCTTTCCGCGCCGCTGGCCGCCGTGACGACCGACCCCTTCCCGGCCGCCTATAGCGACCGCGTCCGCGCCATCGGCGTGGTGAACGAGAAGAACCGCTGGATCACCAGGGCCATCGCCACGCTGCTGGACGGGCCGCCGGCGCTGCGCAGTTGGCTGATCGAGAAATACGTGGTCGAGGGCTTCACCTTCCGCCAGGTGATGGAGGACGAGGACGCGCTGGAGGCCTTCATCCGCAAGGCGACCATCGGCGTCTGGCATGCCTCCTGTTCCTGCCGCATGGGGCGGGACGACGACCCGATGGCGGTGGTGGACACCGAGGGGCGGGTGCGCGGGGTGGAGGGGCTGCGGGTGGTCGATGCCTCCATCTTCCCGGTCGTGCCCTGCGCCAACACGAATTTCCCGGTGCTGATGACGGCCGAGAAGATCGCCGACGCGATCCTGGCGGAGACGGCGCGGGTGCCGGAGGCGGTGGCCTGACGGCGGGCGGGCGCGGCAACATCCGCCGTGCCCGCGCGTTCCGGCCGCATGGCCAATCCCTGGACGAAGAAGAACCCGCTGCTCAGCCTGTGGCTCAGCGCCGCCAATGCCTGGTCCGGCGCCGCGCGCGGTGGGATGGCCGCGGCGGCGAAGCGCGAGACGGCGAAGGCGCTGCGACCGAAGCGGCCCGCGAAGACGAAGCGCGCCTGACGCTGGCGCCAGTCACCGCGTCACATGCGACCGGAGGGACACGGAGGCGCAGGTGTCGATGAAGAGATGCACGGCCGAGTTCCAGAAGCTCGTCGACGTCATGCGGCTTGGCGACCAGACGGCGAAGACGTATCCCGACGCGTCCGTCTCCCGCAATGCGGTGGCGAGCTTCGCCTCGTGGTCCGTTTCCCGGTCGACCGCGGCGCGCGGGGCTGCCGCGTAGAGTCCGATCTGCCGGGCGCATTGCAGCACGAAGCCGAGATGGCCGAGGTTGAAGCCCCAGAAGCCGAGCAGGACGAAGACCGCGGAGTAGGTCGAAAGCCCGCTCTTCTCGCCGAAGCCGGCGGCGGTGAACTGGATGACGGCATATCCCGCCCACAAGGTGTCGTGCTGGGTCTGCTTGGCCTGCAGCACGTCGAGGATCCTCGCCACCTCGATGCCGGGCTTCGGGGCGGACAGATCCTGCGCCATCGCCATGCGCGCCTCCGGAAGGGAGCCTGCCGCACGCGATCAAAGCCGGCCGGTATCGCTGCCTGCCACGGTGCCCTGATCACGAATGATGGAAACCACCATGCCGATCCCCCGATCTTGCCGGGGGGTGTGCATGGGCCTCAGTCCTTCGCCGTCCCGAAGCCCATCACCAGCTCATGGATCCGCTGCGGGTCGGACTGTTCCATCACCCGCCGGGCGAAGCGGGCGCAGTCGGCGATGTCGAGGCTGCGCACCATCTGCTTCACCCGCGGGATGGCGCTGGCATTCATCGACAGGCAGCGGATGCCGAGGCCGAGCAGCAGCGGCACCAGCCGCGGGTTGCCCGCCATCTCCCCGCACACCGATACCGGCATGCGCAGCCTGAGCGCCGCCTCGGTCGCGAACTGCATCAGCCGCAGCACCGCCGGGTGCAGCGGGTCGTACAGATGCGCGACCTCCGCCTCCGCCCGGTCCACCGCCAGGGTGTACATGGCCAGGTCGTTGGTGCCGATGGCGAAGAAATCGGCCTCGAGCGCGATGGCGTCGGCCGCCAGGGCGGCGCCCGGCGTCTCGATCATGCAGCCAAGCTCGGGCAGGCGGTCCGGCAGGTGGACGCCCTTGCGCTTCAGCCGCTTCGCCACCCGCTCGTAGATCTCCCGCGCCGCCTTCACCTCGGACGGGTTGGTCACCATCGGCAGCAGGATGCGGACATTGCCCTTGTCCGCGACGCGGAGGATGGCGGCGAACTGCGCCTCCAGCAGCTCCGGCCGCTTCAGCAGCAGGCGCAGCCCGCGCAGGCCGAGCGCCGGGTTGGGCCCGGCATGGGTCGGCGCGATGCCCTCGCTCAGCGCCTCCATGTCCTTCTCGCCGCCCCAGTCCAGCACGCGGATGGTGACGGGGTCGCTGCCCATCGCCTCCAGCACCTGCGCATAGGCCTGGGTCTGCGCCTCCTCGTCCGGCAGGTCCTCCCGGTTCATGAAGAGGAACTCGGTGCGCAGCAGGCCGATCCCCTGCGCGCCGGCCTGGGCGATCAGCGGCAGCTCGGCCGGGATCTCCAGGTTCGCCTGCAGCTCCACCAGCTCGCCGTCGGTGGTCACCGCCGGCAGGCGGCGCAGCTTGGCGAGCTTGGCGCGTTCCTTGGTGAAGGCGGCCAGCGCCTCCCGCCCCCGCTCCAGCGCCTTCTCGCCCGGGCGCAGCACCAGGGTGCCGGCGCTGCCGTCCAGCACCGCCATGTCGCCGCGCTGCGCCGTCTCGGTCAGGCCGACGCAGCCGAGCACGGACGGGATGCCCAGCGCCCGCAGCATGATGGCGGTATGGCCATCCGCCCCGCCTTCCTCGGTCGCCACGCCGGCGATCTTCCCGGGGTCGAGCAGCGCGGCATCCGCCGGGGTGAGCTCCTCGGCGATCAGGATAGAGCCTTCCGGCACCTCCTTCAGGCTGCGGAAGGGCGTGCTGGTCAGGTTGCGGGTCAGGCGCCGGGCGATCTCCCGCACCTCGTCGGCGCGGCGCTTCAGCCCGGCCTTGTCGTCGTCCTTGGCGGCGAGGATGAGCGCGGCGATCGCCTCCGCCTCGTCCTGCACCGCGGTCTCGGCCGCCAGCAGCTCGCTCTCGATCCGCTTGCGGGCGCCGCGCAGCAGGCGGGAATTGCCCAGCATGAGGATATAGGCGTCGAGCAGCGGCTCGAGCTCCTCCTGCGCTTCCTCGGGCAGGATGCCGAGACGGGTCTTGAGCTTGCCGAGCTGCTTGCGGGACAGCGCCACCGCCTCGGCCAGGCGCTGCCGCTCCGCCTCCACCGCCGCGGCGGCGATGCGGCGGCGCGGCGCCTCGGCCGGCACCTCGGCCGTGTCGAAGACCGGGCCGATGGCGATGCCGGGCGCGATGGCGATGCCGCGGACCGGCTGTTCCTTGGTCCGCCGCGCCGGCGGCCGCCGCGGCGCCTCGGTCCCGCGCTCGGTCGCCCGGTCGGCCGGGCGCTCGGCCGGGCGGTCCGCCGCCTTCTCCGCCGGCCGGTCGGGCGCTGGGTCGCGCGGCCGCTCGGCGCCCTTGGCGCTCAGGGCCTCCGGCGTCGCCGGCGTCTCATTCTTCATGGAAACCGGCCTCGACCAGGCCGGTCACCGCGTCGAGCGCCTCCTTCGCGTCCCAGCCCTCGGCTTCGATCTCGACCGTGCTGCCCTGCCCGGCGCCCAGCATCATCAACCCCATGATGGAGCAGGCCGGCACCTTCTGCCCGTCGCGGGAGACGTGCAGGCAGGCGGAATAGCGTTCGGCCAGCGTCACCAGCTTGGCGGCGGCGCGGGCATGCAGGCCGCGGCTGTTCTTGATGGTCAGCGTCTGCCGCAGCACCATCTCCCCGTCGCCGCCGCAGGCCTCCTCGGCCGGCGCGGCGATGGCGGGCGTGGCCTCGGCGGCATGGGTCGCGGTCTGGCTCACGGCTTGGCTCCTCCGTTCGCGCTGCCATTGACCCGGGCGATCCCGTGCGGGATCTCCCCGGCGGCGGCGATGTATTTGCGGCCGGCCGCCGCGGCATGGTCCACCGCCTCGGCCAGGGGTTGCGACGACCTGATCTTGGCCAGCTTCACCAGCAGCGGCAGGTTGACCCCGGCGATCACCTCCACCTGCTTCGGGTCGGCCAGCGACACCGCCAGGTTGCAGGGCGTGCCGCCCATGATGTCGGTCAGCAGCACGACGCCATCGCCCTGGTCCACCGCCGCGATGCTCTCGCGGATATCCTGCCGGCGCCGCTCCATGTCGTCGTCCGGCCCGATGCAGACCGTGGCGACGGCCCGCTGCGGCCCGACGACATGCTCCATGGCGAGCCGCAATTCATCCGCGAGGCGGCCATGGGTGACGAGTACCAGTCCTATCATGGGATGCGCGTCAGGGCCTCCCGACCCCCCGCCCGGTCCAGAGGAGTCGGGGCGGATTCTCCACCGGCGGGCCCCGGGTCTGCCGCGGCCGCCGGATTGCGGGGGGCGGGTAGCGCCGCCGGGTCGTCGCCGGCAAGGGCCCGCCGGGCCAGTTCCCGGTGCGAAACCTCCGCCCGCCAGCCCGCGTCCCGCAGATGGGCGGCCAGGCGTTCCGCCACAAGGACCGACCGGTGCTTCCCCCCGGTGCAGCCCAGGGCGATGGTGAGGTACTTCTTCCCCTCGGCCACGTAGCGTGGCAGCAGCGGGTCGACGAAGCCGGTCAGCCGGGCCCAGAAGCCGCGGAAGCCCGGGTCCGTCTCCACATAGTCCGCCACCGCCGCGTCCCGCCCGGTCTGCGGCTGCAGGCCGGGGACATAGTGCGGGTTGCGCAGGAAGCGCACGTCGAAGACCAGGTCGGCCTCCCGCGGGAGGCCGCGCGGGAAGGCGAAGGAGACGAGCTGGATGGCGAGGCCGGGCATCCCTTCCGGCCGGAACCGCGCCTCGATCATCGTCCGCAGCGTCGGCAGCGGCAGCTCGGAGGTGTCGATCACCAGGTCGGCGGCGTCCTGCAGCGGGGAAAGCAGGTCCTTCTCCCGCTCGATCCCGTCGATGACCCGGTTGCCGAGCGAGCCGCCGGGGGCGAGCGGGTGGCGCCGCCGCGTCTCGGTGAAGCGACGCAGCAGCACCGCGTCCTCGGCGGTGGCATAGACCAGGCTGACGCAGACGGCGGGGTTGGCGCGCAGCCGGTCGAGCGTGGCCAGCGCCTGGGCAGGAACGAAGCCGCGGGTGCGGGTGTCGATGCCGGCGGCGATCGGGTCCATCCCGTCCTCCACCAGTTCCTCGAGCACCTTGAGCGGCGGGTTGTCCACCGTCTCGAACCCCAGATCCTCCAGCACCCGCAGGATGGACGCCTTGCCGGCGCCGGACAGGCCGGTGACCAGCACCACCGGCCGGATCGGCGGCCGCGCCGGCACCGCCCCGGTCATGCGCCCGCCTGCAGGAAGGCGCCCGCCACCTGCGGCGCGCGGCCCAGCGCCGCCTCCAGCGCCAGGGCCAGCTTGGCGGTGGCCGAAGCCTCGAAGGGGTCGAGCCGGATCACGGGCAGGGCCACCCCGGCATCCGCCCAGCGCTCCGGCGCCGGCAGCCGGGGGATCTCCGCCCGCGGCACCAGCCGGGCGACGAGGCGGAGCGGCGCCGGCGCCGCCACCGCCAGGTCGCGGAACAGGCCGAGGCCGCGCACTTCCAGCATCCCGCGCAGCGCGTCCGGCGGCGATGCGCACAGCCCCGCTTCCCCGGCCCGGAGGTCCACCTGGTCGTCCGCGACCAGCCGCCACCCGTCCCGAATCAGCCGCAGCACGAGATCGGATTTCCCTGACCCTGGGGGACCGAGGAGGAGGACGGCGTCCCCATCCCGGGCGACTGAACTGGCATGGATCCGCATCCGCGTCGCCACCGAACAGACGACCGACCATGGCAGAAACCCCCCGGGAGTCCAAGGGGACCCCCGGTTGCGTCGCAGCATGCGGCATGCCACCCGTGACGCATCATGCCCCTTCATCTTCCCAACGCCGCGCCCGCCGATGCCGCGCCCGCCAACGCCGTGCATGGCGGCCCGACCCGCGAGGCGATCCGGGACGCCGCACGGCGCATCGGCCCGCATGTCCGGCGCACGCCGCTGCTGCGCCTGTCCGGCACCGATCTGGGCCTGCCCCAGGATATCGTAGCGAAGCTGGAATTGCTCCAGGCCAGCGGATCCTTCAAGCCGCGCGGTGCCTTCAACCGGTTGCTCTCGCAGACGTTGCCGGCGGCCGGGGTGGTCGCGGCCTCGGGCGGCAACCACGGTGCCGCGGTGGCCTTCGCGGCGCAGCGGCTGGGCGTGCCGGCGGAGATCTTCGTCCCCGAGATCACCGGCGCCGCCAAGCGGGCGCGGATCGAGGGCTATGGCGCCCGGCTGGTGGTGGGCGGCGCCGCCTATGACGAGGCGCGGCAGGCCAGCGAGGCCCGGGCGGCGGCGACCGGCGCGCTGCTGGTGCATGCCTATGACCAGGACGAAGTGCTGGCCGGCCAGGGCACGGTGGCGCTGGAATGGCAGGAGGACGCGCCGGACCTGACGCATGTGCTGGTGGCGACCGGCGGCGGTGGGCTGATCGGCGGCATGGCTGCCTGGTATGCCGGCACCGGTGTCCAGGTCGTGAGCGTGGAGCCGGAGGCCTGCCCCACCCTGGCGACCGCGCTGCGGGAAGGCCGGCCGGTGCCGGCGCCGGTGGGCGGGGTGGCGGCGGACAGCCTGGGCGCGCGCCAGGTGGGCGCGCGCATGTTCGCCGTGGCGAAGGACCATGTGGCGGCGGCGGTGCTGGTGCCGGACGATGCCATCCGCGCGGCGCAGCGCCTGCTGTGGGACGCGGCGCGGGTGGTGGCGGAACCGGGCGGGGCGACGGCGCTGGCGGCGCTGCTCTGCGGCGCCTGGCGGGCGCCGGCGGGGGCGCGGCTGGGCGTGCTGGTCTGCGGCGGCAATTGCGACCCGGGCAGCGTCGCGGGCTGAGGGCCCGCC
>NZ_SMOA01000243.1 GCF_004353985.1 Paracraurococcus ruber
GGCCGGGCGGCCGGCCCGGGCGCTGCCCGGCCGGGGCATGGGCCGACCAACGACCGCGGCAGCCATCCGCTTGGCACCGCCGCCCGGCGGCGCGACCATCCGGGCATGACCACCCCCGCCGCCGGATGACCGCGCCACCGGCGCCGCCCATCGCCTCGCCCGATGCCCGCCGGGTCGCGCTGCTGCTCGGCGTGGCGCAGACCATCGCCTGGGCCGTCAGCTACTACCTGCCGGCCGTGGTCGCGCCGGTGGTGATCCAGGAACTCGGCGCCGACCCGGCGCTGGTGTACGGCGCCTTCTCCGTCGCGCTGCTGCTGTCCGGCCTCTGCGCGCCGCGGGTCGGCCGGGCGATCGACCGGCGTGGCGGCCGGCCGGTGCTCACCCTCTCCGTCCTGGTCCTGGCGGCGGGCCTGGCGCTGCTCGGCCTGCTGCCTGGCCTGTGGGGCTGGGTGGTCGGCTGGGTCGTGCTCGGCTTCGGCATGGCCCTCGGCCTGTACGAGGCCGCTTTCGCCACCCTCGGCGTCCTCTATGGCCGGGCGGCGCGCCGGCCGATCACCCTGGTGACGCTGCTGGCCGGCTTCGCCAGCACGGTGGGCTGGCCGGCCAGCGCCGCGCTGGTGCCGCTGCTGGGCTGGCGCGGCACCTGCCTGGCCTATGCGGCGGTGCTGCTGCTGGTGGTGCTGCCGCTGTACCGCCTGCTGCCGGCCGCCGCCGCGCCAACCGCGACGGGCGGCGCGGCGGCGGAGGCTATCGACCCACCCCTGCCGGCGGCCTGGGTGCGCCGCAGCTTCCTGCTGCTGGCGGCCTTCTTCACCATACGGTCGGTCATCAGCGGCATGCTGTCGGTGCACCTGATCGCGGTGCTGGGCGGGCTTGGCCTGTCGGTCGCGGCGGCGGTCGCCGCTGCCTCCCTGATGGGACCGTCGCAGGTTGGCGGGCGGCTGCTGGAATTCACCCTCGGCCGGGCGGCGCATCCGCTGACGGCGGCGCGGCTGGGGGCGGCGCTGCTGCCGGCCGGGGCGCTGCTGCTGGTGCTGGCCGGCCCGGCGGCGGCGGTGCCCTTCGTCCTGCTCTACGGCGCCAGCAACGGCATCCTGACGATCAGCCGCGGCGCCCTGCCGCTCGCGCTGTTCGGGCCCAAGGGCTATCCGGTGCTGATGGGCCGGCTGGCCTTGCCGATCCTGCTGGCCCAGGCTGGGGCGCCGACCCTGTCCGCGCCGCTGGTCGCCAGCCTGCCGGCGGTGGCGGTGCTGGGCCTCGCGGGGCTGCTGGCGCTGGCGGCGATGGCCTGCCTGCTGCCCTTGCGTCGCGCGCCCTGACCGGCGCGCGCCAAGTGCGGAAGCGCGCCCTGACCGGCGCGCGCCAAGTGCGGAATTGCGCCCTGACCGTCGCGCGCCGGATGCGAGTCCGCGCCCTGACCGGTGCGCGTCAGGCACAGGATTGCGCCCTCACCGGCCTGCACCCGGCGGCGGATCGCCCTGCGTCGGCCGGTGGCCGCCGCGTCACCCGTCCCGAGCGCCGCGCCGTCAGGACCGCCGGGCGGCCTGGCGCGACCGGACGAGGGCGATCCAGGCGCCCGCGCCGCCGACCAGCAGGGTGGAGGCGGCGGCCCAGGCCAGGGTGAACAGCGCGATCCGCCGCAAGATCTCGCCCGAAAGCAGATCAAGCCAGAGCACCGTTGCCAGCACCACGCCGCCCAGGACCCAGTGCTGCACCGCCTGCACCCGCATGAGGCTCGTTCCTCCCGAACCGGGCTCCGCGGTGCCGAGATTGTAGTCGGCCGCGAAACATCCGGATACAAATCGTATACCGCACAACCCTGTGAAGCAAGCGCGCCTCGCTGAAAAATGGCGAAAATCCGGCCGCGCATCGGTCGACCGCCTTGGGGCCGGGCGCGACGCGGCGCGGCGGTGCATGGCCCCGCCAGGGGGCGCGGCCCGTCGCTGCTTGGGCCACGCGGCGACCCGGCCCGCCGCGCTTGCATCCGTTGCCGCGGCGCGGTTCGGCCCGCCGCTCTCAGCGCATCGCCGGGTGGTTGGACGCAGCATCCGGGCTGGCCGCCCCCTGGCGGCCACCCATCGGCCCGCCACCCGCCAGCGCCCCGCGGGGCGAGGTCCCGAAGGCGGTGCGGAAGGCGGCGCCGAAGGCCGGCGCGCTGGCATAGCCCACCGCCGCGGCGGCGCGGGCCGGCGGCATCCCCTGGGCCAGCAGGGCCGCCGCTTCCGACAGCCGCAGCATCTGCCGCCAGCGGGCGAAGCTCATCCCCGTCTCCCGCCGGAAGAGCCGCGTCAGGGTGCGCGGGCTGGCGCCGCATTCCGCCGCCCAGGCCTCGAGGTCGGCGTCGCGCGCCGGGTCGGCCCGCAGCGCCGCCGCCAGCCGCCGCAGCCTTGTATCCCGCACCGCCGGCACGCCCAGCGGCAGGGCCTGGGCGCGGGCGATCTCGTCGAGGATCAGCGCCGCCAGGTGCCCGCCCCGCCCGGCCTCGTCCCATTCCAGTGGCTCGGAGCAGGCGGCCAGGATCAGTTCCCGCAGCAGCGGGGAGACCGCCAGCACCGCGACGCCGGCCGGCCCCGCCCGCGCCGCATCGGCGCGCAGGAACAGAGCCCGCATGGCGACCGGTCCCTGCATGGCCGTCACATGCGGGACCGCCGCCGGCACCCAGAGGGCGCGGCCGGGCGGCACCACATAGGCCGCGTGGTCGGTCTCGATCCGCATGATCCCGCCGGTGGCGTAGAGCAGCTGCGCCCGGGCATGGGCGTGCCGCGGCACGCTCTCCCCGTCCACGTAGTCGCGCATGAAGCCGGCCAGCGGCCGGTCCACCGCATCCTGCGGCAGGTTGCGGGTGGGGGCGGGGGCCAGGGCAGGGGCATGGGCGGGGGCGATTTGGCCGGATGGCGACATGGCTTGGCCTGACGTCGTTTCCCGGCCAGCCTAGGATATCCGCGAGAGAGGGAGAACGCCCCGCATGCGCGACCTGGCCAGGCGGCAGATCATCTTCATCAACGCCGCCCATACCCTGACCCATTACGGGCTGCTGATCCTGGCCACCGCCGTGCTCGGCATGGTGCAGCAGGCGCCGGAGGCCTTCGGGCGGGAATTCGGTCCCATCCTGGCGCTCGGCACCGGCATGTTCGTGCTCTATGGCCTGGGCGCCCTGCCGATGGGCTGGCTGGCGGAGCGCTTCGGGCGGAAGGGGCTGATGGCCGCCTTCTTCCTCGGCGGCGGCGCGTCGATGGTGCTGGCCGGGCTGGCGGACACGCCGCTGATGCTCGGCCTGGCGCTGGCGCTGATGGGCGCCTTCTCCGCCATCTACCACCCGATCGGGACGGCGATGCTGGTGGAGGCGGCGGGCCAGCGCGTCGGCCGCGCGGTCGGCATCAACGGCGTCTTCGGCAATCTCGGCGTCGCGCTGGCGCCGGTGGTGACGGCGCTGCTGGCGGCGCGGCTGGGCTGGCACGTGGCCTTCCTGGTGCCGGGCGTCATCTCGCTGGTGCTGGGGCTGCTCTACCTGCGCGAACCCGCCTTCGACACGGCGAAGGCCGCCGGCCCCCAGAAGCCCTTCCCGGTCATCCCGCGGGCGGTGGTGCGGCGGGCGGTGGCGGTGCTGCTGACCATCGCCGCCGTCTCCGGCCTGGTGTTCAACGCCTTCACCCTGCTGCTGCCGAAGCTGATGGAGGAACGCCTCGCCTCCTCCCCCGACCTGCTGCCGGTGGTGGGGCTGCTGGCCTTCCTGGCGACGCTCTGCGGCGGGCTGACGCAGTTCACCGTCGGCCACCTGATCGACCGGCGGACGCTGAAATCCATCTTCCTGCCGCTGGCGCTCATCCTCGCCCCCAGCATGGCGCTGCTGGCCTTCGCCGAGGGCTGGGTGGTGCTGCCGCTCTCGGCCGTCATCGCCGCCTCGGTCTTCGGGCAGGTGACGGTGAACGAGACGATGACCGCGCGCTATGTCGCGCCGGCACTGCGCACCAAGCTGTATTCGGTGCGCTTCACCGTCGGCTTCCTCGGCGCCGCCGTGGCCTCCCCCCTCATCGGCTTCCTGCACGAGGCGACGGGCAGCCTGGCCGCGCCCATGCTGGTGCTGGCCGCCTTCGCCGCCGCGACCTTCGCCTGCGCCCTGATGTTCCCGAACCGGGAGGAGGAGCTGAAGCCCGAGCTCTGGGCCCGCCACGCGCCCGCGGCGGCGGAGTAGCGCCGGGGGCGCTGCCGGACGGGGGCGGCCGGGGGCGAGGGCCATGGCGGCCTCTCAGGCCGGTTCCCGGGCCCGCCGCAGCCGCTTCCGGCCGGCGATCAGGGCCTGGAACCCCTGCATGACCTGCCAGGGTCGGCCTGGGGGGATCCGGTCCGGGTTCGCCCGACAGTGTTTGAGAAGATCGAGGCCGGCTGGTCGTTCGCGGACAGGTCCGGGGCCGGCAGCCAGGGCGCAGGCGCCGGCCGGGCGGCATGCGGGTGCGGCCGCCGCGTCAGCGCCGGGGCCCATGAGCCAGATCCCCCTGCCGGGAGGCGCAGCAGGCATGCGCCGCGCAGCAGCCCGGAGGCCGGCTCCGGCGCCGCCATCGGGCCGTTCGCAGCGGTTGACGCTGTCCGTCGCCCCGGGCCGGCCCCCGGGCAGCCGCGGACCCGCAGCCCTCACTCCGGCTCCAGCCCCGCCTCCCTGGCGCGCTGCGTCAGGTCGCGGATGCGCTGTTCCAGCATGGCGCCGAATTCCGCCGGGCCCGAAGGCATCGGCACATAGCCCAGCAGCGCCAGCCGCTCCGCCAGCCGCGGGTCCGCCAGCACCGTCCGCAGCGCGGCATTGGCGCGGGCGACGATGCTGGGCGGCGTGCCGGCCGGCGCCGCCAGGCCGAACCAGGGGACGAACTCGTAGCCCGGGAACAGGCCGGCCACCGGCGGGATCTCCGGCGCCAGAGGGAAGGACTGCGGCGCGGTGACGGCCAGGCCGCGCACCCGCCCCTCCCGCATCAGCGGCAGGCCGGCGGCGAAATCGGTGAAGGTGCTGTCCACGCGGCCTGCGACCACGTCGGTCAGCGCCTCCGGCCCGCCGCGATAGGGCACCGCGGTCATCTCCACGCCCGCCATCCGCGCGAGCGTGGCGGACGCGATCAGCGCGCTGGAATTGCCATGGCTGAAGGTCAGCGGCGTCCGGCTGGCGCGCGCTTGGGCGACGAAGCCCGCCAGGTCGCGCGCCGGCGCGGCCGCGGGCACGACGAGCACATAGGCGGTCTCCGCCACATACCCGATCGGGGTGAAGTCCCGCAGCGGATGATAGGGCAGGCGCCGGATCAGGTAGGTGTTCAGCGCGCCATTGGTAGTGCTGAACACCACCCAGGTATGGCCATCCGGCGCGGCGCGCGCCGCCGCCTCGGTCCCGATCGCGCCGGCGCCGCCGGGGCGGTTGTCCACCACCACGGGTTGGCCGAGCGCGCGCCCCAGGGGCTCGGCCAGGTGGCGCATCAGCGTGTCGGTGACGCTGCCGGCGGGGAAGGCGACGACCAGCCTGATCGGCCGGTCCGGCCAGGCGGCCTGCCCCCGCGCCGGGCGGGCGGCAGCCAGCAGGGCGCCGCCGAGGGCGGCGCGGCGGGGAAGCATGACCATGGCGCGCAGCCTGCCATGCCGGCCGGCCGCGCGCACGCGGCGCGGGAACGCGGCGGGCCCCGCCGCCGGGCGGGTCGCGTGCCGCCGCCTGACCTGGTCGCATCGCCTGGATCGCGCCGGGGGCTGCCGCGCCCCATTGACCCCGCCGCCCCGCCGGCGCTTCACATGCCGGCATGACCCTGCTGTCCGGCCATGCCCGGCTTGCCGGCATCCTCGGCTGGCCCGTCGCCCATTCCCGGTCCCCCCGCCTGCACGGCCATTGGCTGCGCCGGCACGGGGTGGACGGCACCTATGTCCCGCTGCCGGTGCGGCCGGAGCGCTTCGCGGAGGCCGTGCGGTCGCTGGCCGATCTCGGCTTCCGCGGCGCCAATGTCACCATCCCGCACAAGGAAGCGGCCTTCGCGGTGTGCGACAGGGTGGACCCGACGGCGCACCGTGCCGGGGCGGTGAACACCCTGGTCTTCCGCGACGGCGCCATCCAAGGCTCCAACACCGATGGCTGGGGCTTCCTGCGCCATTGCGAGGACGCGGTGCCGGGCTGGACCCCCGCCGCCGGGCCGGTGGTGGTGCTGGGCGCCGGCGGGTCCGCCCGCGCCATCGCCGCCGCGCTGCTGGATGCCGGCTGCCCCGGCATCACGCTGGTGAACCGCACGCCGGCGCGGGCGGAGGCGCTGGCGCGGGCGCTGGGCGGTCCCATCTCCGTTGCCGACAGGGCGCCGCTGGAAGGGGCTGCGATGCTGGTGAACACCACCTCGCTCGGCATGCAGGGCCAGCCGCCGCTGGCGCTGGACCTCGCGCCGCTGCCGGCGGGCGCGGTGGTGGCCGACATCGTCTATGTCCCGCGGGAGACGCCGCTGCTGGCGGCGGCCCGCGCGCGCGGCCTGGCCACGGTGGAGGGGCTGGGGATGCTGCTTCACCAGGCCCGCCCCGGCTTCGAGGCCTGGTTCGGCGTGACGCCGCAGGTGGACGACGAATTGCGGCAGGTGGTCGGCGGCGACATTCCCGCCACCGCGGATCGCGCCGCCCCGCAGCGCCCTGGGGGCGGCGCGTGACGCTGAGGCGCAGGCCATGAAGGTCATCGGCCTCACCGGCGGCATCGGCATGGGCAAGTCCACCGCCGCCAACACCTTCCGCCGGCTGCATGTGCCGGTCTTCGATGCCGATGCCGCGGTGCATGCGCTGCAGGGCTGGGGCGGCCGCGCCGTCGCGCCCATCGCCGCCGCCTTTCCCGGCACGGTGGAGAACGGCAGGGTGGAGCGGGAGGCGCTGCGCCGCGCCGTGCTCGGCGACCCCGCCGCGCTGAAGCGGCTGGAGCGCATCGTCCACCCGCTGGTGCGCGATGCGGAGCGTCGCTTCCTCGCCGCCGCGCGGCGGCGGTCGGAACGCCTGGTCGTGCTCGACATTCCCCTGCTGTTCGAGACCAGGGGCCAGGGCCGCTGCGACCTGGTGGTGGTGGTCACCGCGCCCGCCGCCGTGCAGCGCGCCCGCGTGCTGCGCCGCAAGGGGATGACGGAGGAGCGGCTGCGCTGGATCCTCGGCCGGCAGATGCCGGACCGGGAGAAGCGCCGCCGCGCCGATATCCTCGTCAATACCGGCCTGTCGCGCCATGCGGCGCAGCGGGCGATCCGCAAGCTCGTGAAGGACCTGCGCGCATGAGGCAGCTGGTGCTGGACACCGAGACCACCGGCCTCGACCCCGCAACCGGCGACCGGGTGATCGAGATCGCGGCGATCGAGATCGTCAACCTGATCCCGACCGGCGAGCACTACCATGTGCTGCTGGACCCGGAGCGCGACGTGCCGGAGGAAAGCACGCGCATCCATGGCTTCACCGCCGAGCATCTGCGCGGCAAGCCGAAATTCGCCGAGGTCGCGGCGGATTTCCTCGGCTTCCTCGGCGATGCGCCGGTCATCGCCCACAACGCGCCCTTCGATTTCGGCTTCCTGGATGCCGAGCTGGTGCGGGCCGGCCTGCCGAAGCTGGACCGGGCGCGGATGATCGACAGCCTGGCGGTAGCGAAGAAGCGCTTCCCCGGCATGCCGAACAGCCTGGATGCGCTGTGCCGCCGCCTCGGCGTCGACAATTCCATGCGCACCAGCCACAACGCGCTGCTGGACGTGAAGCTGCTGGCGCAGGTCTATCTGGAGCTGATGGGCGGCAAGCAGCCCGGCTTCACGCTGGCGCAGCAGGTCTCCGCGCCGGTGGCGACGCTGGACGGGCTGACCCGCGCGCGCACGCCGCGCCCGATCCTGCCGGACGCGGCGGCGCTGGCGGCGCATGCCGCCTTCCTGAAGAAGCTGAAGGACCCGCTCTGGCTGCAGCCGCCCTTCGCCGCGGCACCGGGCGAGGGCGGCTGATCCCAACGGCCATCGCGCCTGACCGTCGGTATCGCTCCGGTGCCTCCAGGCGCCGGGCGGCGGCTGCGCAGCCTTGGCTGGTCGCATCGGCCGGCGGCGCCGGCCGCGGGTCGTCCCGAACGGCCGCCGGCAGGGCGCGGCGGCGCGGCCGGCGGCAGCCGGCACCGG
>NZ_SMOA01000244.1 GCF_004353985.1 Paracraurococcus ruber
CGAGCGGCGCGGGGGCGCATCGCCGCGCGGCGCGATGGGCGCGGAGCGTCCGGGCGGCGCGCCGGGCATCGCCGGCGCCCGCCCGCCAAGGTCACGGCCGCGCCTGCCAGACGCCCGGCCGGACCGAGGCCGCGGTGATGGCGCCATAGGCGGTGATGCCCAGCGCCACGGCCAGGAACTGGCCGGGCAGCCCGAAGCCCAGCAGGTCCCCCAGCACCCAGCCGCCGCCGACCGCGAGCGCGATGCGCGACAGCGCCGCGGCGACCGGCCCGCCCATCCGCCCCGCGCCCATGGCGGCGAAGTACAGCGCCATGCCGACCCCGAAGCCGGGCAGCGCCCAGCCGATGATGGACAGGGCCGTGGTGGCGATGGCGACGACCTGCGGGTCGCTGCTGAAGGCCCGCGCGGTGGCCGCGGGGAACAGCCCGACGAGGACGCCGACGCCGAGGGTGACGCCGAGCGCCATCAGCGCCCCGGCCCAGGCGGTGCGCCGCGCCGTCGCCCAGTCCCCGCCGCCCACCGCGCGGCCGACCAGGGCGGTCAGCGCCGAGCCGACGCCGAAGGCCAGCGGCACCATCAGGAATTCCAGCCGGGCGGAGACGCCATAGGCCGCCACCGCCGCCGGCCCGTAGGAGGCGATGCGGGCGGTGACCAGGATGGTGGTGAGGTTGGCGATGGTCGCCATGGCGCAGGCGACCAGCCCGACCGAGAGGATGCGGCCGAACAGGGCCCGCTGGAGCGGCACCCGCAGGGTCGGCCGGAACCCCGCCCCGCCCGCCAGCACGACCGCCGCCATGCCGATGCTCGCCGCGGTCATCACCAGGGCGAAGCCGATGCCGGCGCCGGCCAGGCCGAGCCCCGCCGGCTCCATCAGCGCCCAGGCCAGCGGCGGGTAGCAGAGCCAGGCGACCAGCAGCACGCGCGACGCCAGCGCATGCCGCCCGCCGCCGCGCAGCACCGACGCCAGGGTATTGGCCAGCCAGGCCGGGATCGCCCCGGCGCCGAACAGCCAGGCGCAATAGGCGGCGGCCGCCTCGGCCGCCTCGGCGCCGCCGATCAGCCCCAGCATCTGCCGCGGGAAGCCGGCCAGCAGCACGGCGAAGCCCAGGCCGAAGAGCAGGGCGATGACGATGGCATGCAGCACCAGGGCGGAGGCTTCCTCCTGCCGCTTCGCGCCCAGCGCCCGGGCGATGGCGGAGACCACGCCGCCGCCCATGGCGCCGGTGGACATCTGCTGCAGCAGCAGGGCGAAGGGCAGCACCACCGCCCAGCCGGCCAGCGCGGCGGTGCCCTGCCGCGCCGCCAGGACGGGCTCCACCAGCTGGCAGAGCGACTGCACGGCGGCGACCAGAGTGGTGGGCGCGGCCAGCGTCAGCACGCGGCGCAACAGGGTGCCGAGCGGCGGCGCGGCGCCGACCGCGCCGGCGGCGAGGGTGCCGTCAGCCATGCGCCGCATCCGGGCTGCCGCCGAAGCGGGCGCGGGTGGCGCGGCCGGCGCCGGGGCCGGGCAGCACCCGCACATCCTCCGGCCGCAGCGGCCGGCCGGTGGCGGAAAGCGGCACCGGCACCTCCACCGGGCGGCCGGTCGCCGCGTCCTCCAGCAGCACCAGCGGGCCCTCCGGCCCGGTCATCCAGCGATCCGCCCAGGCCTTGAGCGCGAGATAGGCCGGGAAGAAGTCGCGGCCCTTCTCGGTCAGGCGGTATTCGTGCCGGGCGCCTTCGGGCAGCGGCGCCTTCTGCAGCAGCCCGTGCTCGACCAGGTCGCGCAGCCGGGCCGCGAGGATATTGGGCGCGATGCCCAGGTTGCGCTCGAAGGCGTCGAAGCGGGTGGTGCCGTAGAACGCCTCCCGCAGGACCAACATGGCCCAGCGTTCCCCCAGCACCGCCATGGAGCGGGCGACGGGGCAGCGCATGCGGCCGAAATCGGTGCGGCCCATGCCGGTGCCTCCTGCTTCACTTGCATCATGCAAGCATTCCGGCTTGCAGGATGCAAGCTACACGGACGCGGCCTTCGCCGGCGGGTCGCGTAGCCAGGGGACGATCCGCCGCGCCTCGCGTTCCGCGTCCCCGGCGCTAGCGTAGAGGCCGGAGGCCTCGGCAATGCCGGCATAGGCATAACCGGCGTCCTCCATCTCAGCCTCGACCTCGAACCGGAACAGGCCATCGCTCCGGGCGAGAATTACCAGCCACGCACGCTTGTCGGGACGATCCAGGCGCTTGATCGGCCATTCGGTCGCCATGCCTCAGCCCTGCCGCGCGAGGGTCGCCAGCCCCAGCATCGCCGCATCCGGCCGCAGGATCAGCCAGGTGGGGATCGGCGCCAGCCAGGTCTTGAACCTTCCCTTCGCCTCGAACCGCGCCCGGAAGCGCGATGCCGCCAGGAATTCCGGGAAGCGCGGGCAGATGCCGCCCGCGACGAACACCCCGCCCTTCGCGCCATAGAGCAGCGCCAGGTCGCCGGCGACGCCGCCGAGCAGGGCGCAGAACATGTCCATGGTTTCCCGGCAGGCCGGGTCCTCATTCGCCAGGCCGCGGGCGGCGACCGCCGCGGCGTCCAGCGGCGCCGTCCCGCCATCGCCCAGCGCGGTCAGCGCGGCATGGATGTTCTCGATCCCCTGGCCCGACAGCAGTCGTTCGGCCGAGACATGGCCGTGCCGGGCGCGCAGCCATTCCACCACCGCCGCCTCCCGCGCGTCATGCGCGGCCAGGCTGGCATGCCCGCCTTCCGTCACCAGCACACGGCCGGGCGGCAGGAAGGCGCCGACGCCGAGGCCGGTGCCGGGGCCGAGCACCGCCATCGCCTCCCCCGCTTCGGCCGCGCCGCCGCCGAGGGGGTGGAGGTCGGCGCCGGCCAGGGCGGGCAGCGACCAGGAGAGGGCGGCGAAGTCGTTCACCACCCGCACCTGGCGGATGCCGAGGGCGGCGGCGATCTCCGCCCCGTCCACCACCCAGCCGCGATTGGTCAGCGTGACGCGGTTGCCCTGCACCGGGCCGGCGACGGCCAGCACCGCCGCCGCCGGCGCCGGCCGGTCCGCCAGGAAGGACGCGATGGCGGCGGCGATGCCGGTGAAGCCGGAGAGCGGCAGGTTGACCGGGGGCGTGTGGGCCTCGCCATCCAGCAGGGCGAAGCGGGCATTGGTGCCGCCGATATCGGCGAGGAGCGTGGTCATCCGCGCAGTCTGGCCGGGCGGCGGCCCTGCGGGCCACCCCGACGGTGGCCGGACGCGGTCCGGAAAGCAGAATTGAGCGACGCCAGCGGCGGCGGCGGCGTTGCACCACCCCGGATCGGTGCGGCGGCGAGACGGGGATGAGCGCGGCGCCGTTCGATGCCCTGAGGGTGTCCGGGCGGCCGAGGGAGGCGGGGTCCATCGCCGCCCTGGCCCCGGGGGTGCCGCCGCCGCCATCGCCGGCACCTCCACCGAGGGCCTGGCCACCAGGCGCGACCCGAAGGGCCTGGCGTTGGCGCTGCGGGCTGGTGCCAGCGGCCTGACCGGTCCCTGCATGCCGGGCGCCCGGACGGGCGCCGCGGCCCATGCCGCGCAGCCGAGGCTTGCGGCGCAAGCCGCCCGGCGATCGGGGCGCCGCCGATCGGTAGCGATCGACGGCCGTCCGCATGACATCAAGCGTCCGGAAGCCGGCACCCGGGCAGACATGCAGGCGAGGGAAGCCGGGATCCGCGCCGACATGCGGGCGATCGCGGCCAGCCTGCGCGCCGATACCCAATCGCACCGGACCGACCGGCAGGCTCCCCCGCGCCGACATGGCCGCCGGTTGCCGCGACCTCGGGCAGCCGATGACGATCCGCCGCGGCACCATGCTGGCCGCCGCCATGGTCCGGCTGCCGTAGCCGCCGGCCGGAGCGCCGCCTACCTTGCCGGCAAAACACGGGAAGGACGCGCCGCCATGAAGATCGACCACGTCTCCCTCACCCTCTTCGCCTGGGACGGCATCCCGCCCACGCGCTACCACGCCGCCGCGAAGGCGGAAGGCGGGTCCTCGGCCCTCGGCCTGCTGACCATCGGCACCGATGCGGGGCTGCAGGGCCATGCCTTCCTCGGCTCCGCCACCCACACCGCTGCCAATGACGGTCCGGGGCTGATCCGCTTCCTGAAGCCGCTGCTGATGGGCCGCGACCCGCTGGAGCGGGAGGCGATCAACGCGAAGCTCTGGCCCTTCTCGCGCCTCATCTCCGTCCGCTCGATCGGCGCGGTGGATGTCGCGCTCTGGGACCTCGCGGGGAAGGCGGCGGGGATGCCGGTGCATCGCCTGCTCGGCACCTGCCGGCACAGCATCCCGGCCTATGCCAGTTCGCAGGTGCTGGACGGCGCGGCGGCCTATGCCGAGGAAGCGGTCGCCTTCCGCGATGCCGGCTGGGCCGCCTACAAGATCCATCCGCCGCAGCATCCGCCGACCGACATCAAGGTGTGCGAGGCGGTGCGCCGCGCCGTCGGCGACGACTACACGCTGATGCTGGACAGCACCTGGTCCTACGACTTCCCGGCGGCGATGCGCGTCGGCCGCGCGATCGAGCGGTTGGGCTTCCTGTGGTACGAGGACCCGCTGCACGACCAGGACATCACCAGCTACGTCAAGCTGCGGCAGAAGCTCGACATCCCGATCATGGCGACGGAGTACCCGGCCACCGGGCTCGAATCCTACGCGCCCTGGATCCTGCTGCAGGCGACCGACTACCTGCGCGGCGATGTCGCGGTGAAGGGCGGCATCACCACGCTGGTCAAGACCGCGCATCTCGCCGAGGCCTTCCGCATGACCTACGAGATCCACCATGGCGGCAATTCGCTGAACAACCTGGCGAACCTGCATGTCGCCTGCGCAATCCGCAACACCACCTATTTCGAGGTGCTGCTGCCCGACGGCGCCCACAAATACGGCCTGGCGAAGGAGATCGAGGTGGGGCGCGACGGGCTGGTGCATGCGCCGGAAGGCCCTGGCCTCGGCGCCGAGATCGACATGGACCTCATCCGGCGGAAGACGATCGCCGTTCTGGAATAGCGCATCTGCACGCGAGTGGTGGCCTGCTGATCCGCGGAGTTCGCAGCCGGTGGCTACAAGCTTCGCGGGCAGGACACTCGTGTCCCGAATCCGAAGTCCGCCGCCATTGGCGGCGCCCTTCGCGGGCAGGACACTGGAGCGGCTTCCCTGCGCCATGCCCCACGGCAACCGCTCCAATCTCTTGACCCGACGAGCATCGTCACCCGATCAGGTGACTCTACCTGATCGGGATCTGCTCCGAGCCGGACATGCGGGCCGCTCCAGGCGACCGGGGGAGGAGCGGATGCCGGCCGCTGGGCGGTCGCGCCTGTCCGCGATCCGCTCCGGCGCCGACCGCGGAAAAGCGTGATCGCCGCCACGCGCGCAGGGTCGATCGCACCCTGCTGCCCAGCGATTGGACCGACGGAAACGCAGGCGGTACGCAGCACCGCATGCGCGGCAGCGCAGCCTCCCTTGGCCGATGCACCCGGCTGTCGCGCTTGGCGGCCACCAGCGACACGGCGACAGCCAGACCTGCCCGGCATCGGCCTCGGCATCGCCGAGCGCCGCCGGCGTATCAGGCGGCGGTGGGCTCCGTCTCGGGCTCCGGCGTCGCGCGGCGGATGGTGCCGCCCCATTCCTGCACCACCTCGCCGCCCGGCACCGCGAAGGGCGCCGGCCCGGGATCCTGCACCAGCACGTCCGGCCGCAGCAGCCGGATCAGCTCCAGCGGCGTCTCCCCGCCGAAGCGGGCGATCAGGTCCACCCCCGGCAGCTCGGCCAGCTCGGCCGCCGCCCCATCGGCATCGCCCAGCGCCACCACCAGCCGGTCGCACCAGCTGCGCGCCCGCGCCACCAGTTCCGGCGCATTGGCGGCGCCGCTGCCGACCAGGAAGCCGACGCGGGCGCCGGCGCGGCGCCAGCGCTCCACCCGCTCCGCCGCCTCCGCCCGCGTCGCCATCTTGCGGGTGGCGAGCCGCCCCGGCGTCAGCGCCTCGAGGAACTCGTCCTCCCGCACCACGGCGATGCCGGTCTTGCCGAGCACGATGCCGGCGGCCAGCGCGCCCAGCCGGGCGATGGCCACCAGCGGCAGCCCGGCGGCCAGCCCGGCGGCCGCCACCGCCACCACCGCATCGCCGGCGCCGGCGGGGTCCACCACCTCGGCCACGTCGCTCGGCAGGTGGTGGACGATGTCGCCATCCCCGTCGCCGGTCACCAGCGTCACGCCGAATTCGCCGCGGATGACCATGACGGCGCCAAAGCCGTGCATGGCGCGCAGCGCGGCGGCCGCGGCGGCGATCTCGGTCTCCGACCCCACGGGCAGGCCGGTCGCCTCCGCCAGCTCGGCCAGGTCGGGCAGGATCAGGTCGGCGCCGGCATAGCGGCCATGGTCGCCGCCCTTCGGGTCCACCACCACCTTGCGGCCCGCCGTGCGCGCGGCGGCGATCAGCCGCGCCGGCGTGTCGGCGGCCAGCACGCCCTTGCGGTAGTCGGACAGCACCATCACGGCGGTCGCCGCCACCGCGTCGCCGGCGATGCGCACCAGCCGGTCCGCCAGGCGCGGATGGATCGCCGCCACCACCTCATGGTCGGCGCGCAGCATCTGCTGGCCGGCGGCGACGAAGCGGGTCTTGGTGGTGGTGGCGCGGCCGCCCTGCACCAGCAGCCAGGGCTCGACCCCCGGCTGGCCGCCGATCAGCCCCGTCAGGTCGCTGCCCGTCTGGTCGTCCCCGACCACCGAGACGAAGGCGACCGCGGCGCCCAGCGCCGTCAGGTTCCGCACCACGTTGCCGGCGCCGCCGGGCAGCGCGACCTCCCGCTCCACCGTCAGGACGGGGACCGGCGCCTCGGGGCTCACCCGCTCCACCCGGCCATAGACGTGGCGATCCAGCATGGCGTCGCCGACCACCAGCACGGTGCCGCGGCGAAGCTGGCGGATGGCATCGAAGAGCGCGCCGGGAAGCGGACCGGGCGGGCCGGGGCGGGGTGCTGGCGCGGGTCCGTGCATCGTCCTGCGGTAGCGCAGTCGCGGGTTGCGGCGCAAGGCAAGGAACCTCGATTCGACCGGCTTCGCTTCGTTCCCCGAAACATGGACAGGGCGTCATGTTCGGGCGGGCATTCGGACGCGCTAAGTGCCGGGCCTTCAGCTCGTCAGGAAGCGCAGCCGCTGGCCTTCCAGCACCAGGCAGGTGAGGTCGCCGCCGAAGCAGGCGCCGGTGTCGATGCCGATCCGGTGCGACCGGATGGCCGGCGCCGCGGCCGGGGTGTGGCCATGCACCACCACCTGCGGCAGGTCGCCCTCGAAGGACAGGAAGGGCTCGCGGATCCAGATCAGGTCGAAGGGGTCCTGCCGCTCCAGCGGCAGGCCGGGGCGGATCCCGGCATGCACGAACAGGTAGTCCCCGGCCGAGAAGCGCAGCTCGCAGCCCTGCAGGAAGGCCAGGTGCCGCGGCGGGATGGCGTCGCGGAAATCCGGGTCCTCGGCGGCCGTGCGGTAGCTGGCCAGCGTCTCCTCCCCGCCATTCTCCAGCCAGAAGGTCAGCGCCCCCTCCGGCCCGCGCGGGTCGCAGGCATCCAGCATCATCACCTCGTGGTTGCCCAGCAGGTTCACCACCTCGGCGCCCGGGATGGGGGCGGGGCCGAGCAGCCGCTCCACCACCCCGGCGCTGTCCTCCCCGCGGTCGACATAGTCGCCGAGATGGACCAGCACGATCTCCTCGGCCGGGCGGGCCCGGGCATCCGCCGCCACCAGGGCGTGCAGCCGGGCCAGGCGGTCGGCGCAGCCATGGACGTCACCGATCGCGTAGATGCGCAGACCAGCCGGCAGCGCGCCGGGTGCTAGGGCTTCGTTCACCATCCGGCGCGACTCTAGCCGAGCTACCGCCCGACCGCACCGCGCCAGGATTGCGCATGACCGTGACCGTCGCAGCCGTGACCGGCGCCACCGCGCTGGCCATCCCGCCCTTCGTTCCCCCGGCCGTCCCGCCGGCGCCGCCCGGCGTGCGATGGCTCGCCCCGCGCCCGGTGTTCGATGCCGTGACGGCGGCCCTGCCCGGGCTGCGCGGCCGCGCCGCGCTGCTGCTGCCGGCCCGGCCGCGGCTGCGCGCC
>NZ_SMOA01000245.1 GCF_004353985.1 Paracraurococcus ruber
GACGGCAGGACCCCTGACGAGGCGTATGGGACGAATTCGGTGACGAGATTGGCGGCCTGACGGAAACCAGAGCCGAGCTTATCCAGGCCGCCAAGCTGTCCGACCAATGGGGACCACCTCAGCGGAAGACGTGGTAGCGCTGCTGGCTGGCCCATTCCAGGCGGCGACGTGACGCCGCGAAGTGCCGGTTCGGCGCGTGCCTCGCGCACTGGACTGCTGACGCACCGCGATGCCTGACACGCTGCTTCTCGTCACCCTCGTGGTCCTGCCCTTTCTCGGCGCAGTCACGGCCGGGCTGCTACCAACCCATGCCCGGAACACGGCGGCGGCGCTGGCGGGCGGCGTCGCGCTCGCCGGCCTTCTGCTGGTGTGGGCCGCCTACCCGACCGTCTCGACCGGCGGCGTGCTGCGGGCGGAATTCGCCTGGATGCCGCGCTTAGGGCTCAACATGACGCTACGCCTCGATGGCTTCGCATGGCTCTTTGCCGGGCTGGTGACGGGCATCGGCGCGCTCGTGGTGCTCTACGCCCGTTACTACATGGCCGAGGCCGATCCAGTGCCGCGCTTCTTCGCCTTCCTGCTCGCGTTCATGGGGGCGATGATCGGGGTGGTGGTGTCGGGCAACCTGGTGCAGCTGGCCTACTTCTGGGAGCTGACGAGCCTCTTCTCCTTCCTGTTGATCGGCTACTGGCACCACACCGTCTCGGCCCGCGATGGCGCTCGGATGGCGCTGACCGTCACCGCCACCGGCGGGCTCGCGCTCTTCGCTGGGGTGCTGGTGCTGGGCCACATCGCCGGCAGCTACGACCTCGACGCGGTACTCGCCGCCGGCGATGTGATCCGGGCGCACCCGCTCTACCTGCCCGCGCTGCTGCTGATCCTGGTCAGCGCCATGACCAAGAGCGCGCAATTCCCCTTTCACTTCTGGCTGCCGAACGCCATGGCGGCGCCAACACCGGTTTCGGCCTACCTCCACTCAGCGACACTCGTGAAGGCGGGCATTTTCCTCATGGCGAGGCTCTGGCCGGCGCTGGCGGGTACCGACGCCTGGTTCCTCATCGTCGGCACGGCCGGCTTGATGACCATGCTGCTCGGCGCCTACGTCGCCATCTTCCAGAGCGACCTGAAGGGGTTGCTCGCCTATTCGACCATCAGCCATCTTGGGCTGATCACCCTTCTGCTCGGCCTGAACAGCGAGCTCGCCCTGGTCGCGGCGGTGTTCCACATCCTTAACCATGCCGCCTTCAAAGCGTCGCTATTCATGGCGGCGGGCATCATCGACCACGAGACCGGGACGCGCGACATCCGACGGCTGTCGGGGCTCAATCGGTCGATGCCCTTTACGGCGCGGCTCGCCCTGGTCGCCGCCGCGGCGATGGCCGGCGTGCCGCTGCTCAACGGCTTCATCTCGAAGGAGATGTTCTTCGCCGAGGCGCTCTCGGCCGAGACCCCGCTGCCGGGGCTGCTGAACATCCTGCCCTTCGCCGCGCTGCTCGGCAGCGCCTTCAGCGTCGCCTACTCGCTCCGCTTCATCCACGGCGCCTTCTTCGGCCCCGATCCGGTGGACCTGCCGCGCACGCCGCACGAGCCGGCGACCTGGATGCGCTTTCCTGTCGAGATCCTCGTGCTGACCTGCATCATGGTCGGCATCCTGCCGGCCGCGACGGTCGGGCCCTTCCTCGCCGTCGCCGTGAGCGCCTTGCTGGGGGACGACTTGCCCGACTACAGCCTGTCGGTCTGGCACGGGCTGAACCTGCCGCTGCTAATGAGCGTCGTCGCCCTGGCCGGCGGCGTTGCGCTCTACCTGCTGCTGCAGCGGCGGCTGCGCAGCGACGTCGATGGGGAGCCGCTGCTGCATCACGTGGAGGGACGGCGCATCTTCGAGCGCGCCATGGTGTTCCTATCCTGGCGGCTGGCGCGCCGAATCGAGAACATTGCCGGCACCCGCCGGCTGCAGCCTCAGCTGCGGCTGATCCTGGTGATCGCCCTCTTGGCTGGAGGCGCGGCAGTCGGGCAGCGCGGTTTCGGGCCCGGCAACCTGCCCTCGGTGCCAGTCGACCCGGTGCTCGCACTGATCTGGGTGGCGGGCGGGACCTGCGCGATCGGCGCCGCCGTGCTGGCAAAATTCCACCGCCTGGCGGCGCTGATCTTGGTGAGCGGCGTCGGCCTTGCGGTAGTCCTGACCTTCGTTTGGTTTTCCGCGCCGGACCTAGCGCTGACCCAGCTCACCGTCGAGGTCGTCACCACTGTGCTGCTGCTGCTCGGCCTGCGCTGGCTGCCGCAGCGCCGGCGCGCTCCCGGCGATCGCGGGCCGGAGGTGCTGACCTTCACCCGAAGGCTGCGTGACCTCGGCATCGCCGTCGGCGCAGGCGGTGGGCTGGCGACGCTGTCCTATGCCGTAATGACGCGCACCCCGCCCGACCTGCTGGCGCTTGATTTCCTCGCCCGCGCCTATACCGAGGGCGGCGGCACCAACGTGGTCAATGTCACGCTGGTGGATTTCCGAGGCTTCGACACGCTGGGCGAGATCTTCGTGGTTGCGACGGTCGCGCTGGTCACCTACGCTCTGCTGCGCCGCTTCCGCCCCGCGCTGGACAGCCTCGGGGCGCCGATGCAACAGCTGGACCAGATGGCCTTGCCGCCGGCCCGGACGACCCCGGGTGAGGCGCGGCCGGTAGCCGACTGGTTGCTGGTGCCCGCCGTGCTCACCCGGCTGCTCTTCGCGGTCATGCTGCTGGTCGCCACATTTTTGCTGCTGCGAGGGCACGACCGGCCGGGCGGTGGCTTCTCGGCCGGCATGGTCGTGGCGATCGCGGTGATCCTGCAATACATGATCGGTGGCACGGACTGGACCGAAGACCGGTTGAGCTGGCTGCGGCCACGCGTCTGGATCGGCGCGGGGCTGCTGCTGTCTGCCGGCACCGGGGTGGCCGCGTGGGGTTTTGGCCAGCCTTTCCTCACCTCCTATTTCGCCTATCTCGACCTGCCGGTGATCGGCAAGGTTCCCGCCGCCAGCGCCCTGATCTTCGACATCGGTGTCTTCGCCCTCGTGGTGGGCGCCACCCTCCTGATGCTCATCGCCCTGGCCCATCAGTCCGTGCGCGGCCGCCGCACGGCGCCGACGGCGCGGTTGCCCGCCGCGGTGGGGGAGGACTGATGCAGCTCGTCGTCTCCCTGGCGATCGGCCTACTGGCCGGCTCCGGCGTCTGGTTGCTGCTGCGCGCGCGCACCTTCCAGGTCACCATCGGCCTCGCCCTGCTGTCCTATGCGGTGAACCTCTTCATCTTCTCAACCGGCGGGTTGCGCACCGGGGCGGAGGCCATCCTGCAGTCCGGCGAGGTGGGCACGCTTGCCCGCTATTCCGATCCGGTGCCGCAGGCGCTGGTGCTGACCGCGATCGTTATTGGTTTCGCCACCACGGCGCTGTTGCTGGTCGTGCTGCTGGCGGCGCGCGGATTGACTGGCTCCGACCACGTTGACGGACGGGAGCGGGGGCGATGACCGGCTGGGCCGAGCATATGGTGATCGCCCCGATCGTCGTGCCGATGCTGGCGGGCGCGGTGATGATCCTGGTGGGCAATAGGCGACGCAGGCTGACCGCGGGGCTCGGCCTTGCCTCCGCGCTCGCTCTGCTGGCGCTCTCGGCCGCCCTGCTGATGGTTGCGGATGCGCCTGAGGTGCGGGTCTACCGGCTGGGCAATTGGCCGGCCTCCTTCGGCATCGTACTGGTGCTCGACCGGCTCTCGGCGGTGATGGTGGCCCTGACCGCCATCCTCGGCTTCGCCGCCTTCGTCTTTTCGCTGGCCCGCTGGCACCGCGCTGGCGTGCAGTTCCACCCGCTGTTCCAGTTCCAGCTGATGGGGTTGAACGGCGCCTTCCTGACCGGCGACCTGTTCAACCTTTTCGTCTTCTTCGAAGTCATGCTCGCTGCCTCCTACGGCATGGCGCTGCATGGCTCCGGCACCGCGCGGGTCCGGGCGGGGCTGCACTACATCGTCATCAACCTCGTGGCGTCGCTGCTCTTCCTGGTCGGCGTCAGCGTCGTCTATGGCATCGCCGGCACGCTCAACATGGCCGACTTGGCGATCCGGCTGCGTGGCATCGCGGCCGCGGACCGGGCTCTGCTGGAGGCCGGGCTCGCCGTTCTCGGCATCGCTTTCCTGGTCAAGGCCGCGATGTGGCCGCTGGGCTTCTGGCTGCCCGGCACCTATGCCGCGGCCAGCGCCCCGGCGGCGGCGATCCTTTCCATCCTCAGCAAGGTAGGCATCTATGCGGTGCTGCGCGTCTGGCTGCTGCTGTTTGGAGACGGTGCGGGCGAGTCTGCAGGTTTCGGCGGCACTTGGCTGACCCTCGGTGGCCTCCTGACGCTGGGCTTCGGCTCGGTCGCGGTGCTGGCGAACCAGAGCCTGGCGCGCCTGGCCGGAGCGAGTGTGCTGGTTTCCTCTGGCACGCTGCTGACGGCGATCGGCCTCGGTAAGGCGGCCGTCACCGCCGGCGCGCTGCTCTACCTCGTCGGTTCGGCGCTGGCGATCGGCGCATTCTTCCTGCTGATTGAATTCGTCGAGCGCGGCCGCGACATCGGCGCCGACGTGCTGGCCGTGACGCGGGAGGCTTTCGGCACCGGCGAGGATCAGGAGGATGGCGAGCCGGGGGAACGTGACGCGATCGGCGTGCCGATCCCCGCCGCGGTGGCGACCCTCGGCGTCTCCTTCCTGGCCTGCGCGTTGCTGGTGGCGGGGCTGCCGCCCTTCTCCGGCTTCCTGGCGAAGTTCGCCATTTCATCGCCGCTGATCGCGCCGGGCGGCGGCGCGCCGCCGGCGATGGCCTGGGTGGTGACGGCCGCGCTGATCCTCTCGGGGCTCACCACGGTGGTGGCCATGGTGCGCGCCGGCATCGATGCCTTTTGGGTTTCGCCAGCCGTCGACCCGGTCCGGGTCAGCGTGGTGGAGTTCCTGCCCGTGGCGCTGCTACTCGTGCTCTGCGCCATACTGACGGTGGCCGCCGGCCCGGCCTTCGACTACGCCGCCGCGACGGCGCAGGCATTGCACGATCCGGCCGGCTACCTACAGGCCGTACTGCCAGCCGTGGACAACCCGCGATGAGGCGCGTCCTGCCGTATCCGCTGATCGCGCTCGCGCTGCTGCTGTCCTGGCTGGTGCTGGCGGGCAGCGCCTCGCTCGGCACCATCCTGCTCGGCGGCATGGTCACGCTTGGCGGTTCCTGGGCGCTGGCGTCGCTGGCGCCGCCGCGGGCGCGGCTGCGCCGGCTCGCCGTGCTGCCCGGGCTGCTGCGGGACGTGCTGGTGGAGGTCGTGCGCTCGAACAACGCGGTGGCGCGGATCATCCTCGACCCGGCGGGCCAAGGAAGGCGGCAGTCCGGCTTCGTCCAGATCCCGCTCGACATGCGCTCGCCGCAGGGGCTGGCGGCGCTGGCCTGCATCCTGACCGCGACGCCCGGCACCGTCTGGGTGGAATACGATTCCAGCGAAGGGATCATGCTGCTGCATGTCCTCGACCTGGTCGACGCGTCGGAATGGGTCCGCATAGTCAAGGAGAAGTGGGAGCGGCGGCTGATGGAGATCTTCGAATGAGCGTCGTGCTGCTCGCCTGGGCCGTCCTGCTGGCACAACTAATGCTGCTGGCGGCGATGGGCTGCGCAGTGGTCCGCCTGCTGCTCGGGCCGCGGGCGCAAGACCGCGTGCTCGCGCTCGACACGCTGAACGTCAACGCGGCGATGCTGCTGCTGGTCTTCGGCATCCGTACCGGCACATCGCACTACTTCGAGGCAGCACTGCTCATCACGCTACTCGGCTTCGTGACGACGGCGGCACTCTCGAAATTCCTCATGCGCGGCGAGGTGATCGAATGATCCATGCGGCCGAGCTGCCGGTCTGGGCGGCGGTGATTGTCGCCGTGCTGCTGTTGCTGGGCGCCGGCCTGGCACTCATCGGCTCCTTCGGCCTGCTGCGGCTGCGAAGCTTCTACGAGCGGGTCCACGCGCCGACCCTCGGCACGACGCTCGGGATCGGCTGCGTGCTGGTGGCCTCGATGCTCTTCTTCTCGCTGCTGCAAAGGCGCCTCGTCCTGCATGAGATCCTGATCGCGGTGCTCATGGTCATGACCACGCCGGTCACCCTGATGCTGCTAGCCCGCGCCGCGCTCTATCGCGATCGGGTTGAGAGGAATGGGTCGGTTCCGCCGCCGCCCGGCGTCCGGTGGGAAGGAGGTGAGGAGAGATGACCGTGGTTTAGAGTCTGAACGCGAAATAAGCCGCCCTCTTCGGGTCGACTGCGATACGTAGAGCGATGCGCGGGCTGGACCTCACCATGTTGGGCCGATGTCCCGCACCAGCCTACGCAGCAATGTTGACCTGCCTCCACCTTCGGCTCGGCGTGTTCCCCGATCCAGTCGTGGCGACGGCTGGAACGCCCTGGCCGACATCGAGGTCTTTGTCTTCGCGGTCGAGGCAGAACTGGAGGCCATGGACCGTGAGCGGGTCGGCGTGCATCGCCGCGGTCGCAAGCCGGACCTGACCTTGCGGCGGCGGCTGATCGGGCTGATCTGGACGCTGACCTTCGGCGGCCTGCAGTGGCGCGTCGCCGGCTGGCTGTCGGGTGTTCCCTTCACCACTCTGCACAGCAGCTTTGCACGCTGGACCCGCCTGGGCCTGTGGCGCCGGCTGGGCCAGCGTCTCGCGTTCGATTGGCGGCTGGCCTGCGGCGACGAGGTTCTGCCCTCGGCGGTGGTGGCTGACAGCCGGTCCCTGCAGTCAGCTCCAACCGCCTGGGCGCGCGGCATCGACGGCGGCAAACTGGTCAAGGGCGTGAAGCTGTTCGCGGTCTGGGACAAGCATGGATCGCTGCTCGACCTCGAACTGCAATCGGCAAACACGGACGATCGCGCGGGTGTACTGCCGATGCTGCCGCGGCTGGCCGCGCTCGGCTTCGAAGGTGACCTCCTCGGCGATAGTGGCTTCAAAGGCGCGCCCTTCGCCGCAGCAGCGATCGAGCACGACATCCATGTTTCGATCTCGCCCGGCGGCACGCGCGATGGGCGCTTTCTGCCAAACGGGATCAGGTGGGT
Organism: Paracraurococcus ruber; assembly: GCF_004353985.1. Classification (GTDB taxonomy): domain Bacteria; phylum Pseudomonadota; class Alphaproteobacteria; order Acetobacterales; family Acetobacteraceae; genus Paracraurococcus; species Paracraurococcus ruber. The sequence goes on from NZ_SMOA01000245.1 coordinate 7,083, forward strand.
CGTCGAGCGGCTGTTCGCGTGGTTGAGCCGCTACCGGCGGCTCAACATCGTCTATGACCGCGCCGCAGACCTCTTTGCCGGGCATGTCTGGATAGCGATGACCTCCATCATCACACGCCGCCTCATCGCCCAAACCCAGCCGCAGCAAAGATTTTAATCGCGTACAGCTTCTTAGTACCCACTCAGGCCAAGTGCGGATTTTCCACCACGTCCCTGGGCGCTACCCCGCCTTTACGATCGGCTGGGCTTCGTGGATCACGGCATCCGCCGCGCGGTGCCGCTGCGCGATGGCACGCCGGTGGATCGTGTCATCAAGCGCTCCGTCCTGTGGGTCGAAGCCTGAGCGTCACTGGCCGTCCAGTCCGGCCTTCACCGCAACGGGTTCAGCGTGCCGTCTGCGCCAGCACGCGCTGGCTGGCGGCGCCGCGGGTGCCGGCGGCTATGTTGACGCCGCGCGCCAGGGTGTTGGTGGCGAGCAGCCCGGTCGGGCCGCCGGCCTCGACCGACTGCTCGGCCTGGGCGCGGCGGCCGATCGACAGGTTCACCCCCACCGCCGCCTGGGTGCTGACCAGCGGCCGGCAGCCGCCGCCGGCATCGGTGCCGACCTGCTGGCGGGCGCGGCTGTCGGCGCCGATCGCCTTGTTGACGCCCAGGCTGACGCTGGTCTGGGACAGCCGGCAGCCGCCGCGGTCGAAGCTCTCCACCCGGTCCAGCACCGCCCCCGGCCCGCGCAGCCGCACGCCGCCCAGGTCCTGCGCCGTCGCGGGCAGCGCGGCGCAGAGCGCGAGCGCGGCGGCGGCGAGCATGGAACGCATCATGACGCAGTCCTCCTGGTTGCGCGTCGGGGCGTCCCGGCGCCCGCGGGCGGGGCCGGGACGTGCCGGGCCGGCGCTTACTGCGCGCCGATGGTGACGACCTGCTGGTCGGCGAAGGACCCCTTGCCGGTGGCGGCGTTCAGGTTGTGGCCGCCGAGCACCTGGTTGCGGGCGCCGCGGCCGGCGGCGCCGCC
>NZ_SMOA01000246.1 GCF_004353985.1 Paracraurococcus ruber
GCGCCGGCCGCCCGGGTCGGCGTGGCGCTGGCCCGGATGCCGGCCTGGCCCGGCGACCCGCCGCGGCGCGCCTAGAGTGCCGGCTTCTCCAGCGACGGGCCGTCCACCGGCGGCTTCCGGGCCGCCTGCCCGCCATGGCTGTGCTGGCCGCCCTTGCGGCCGGCTTCCACCGCCTTTTCGCGATTATTGGCGAAATTGCCGGGATTGTTGGCCTTGCCCTGATGCGTGCCGCCGAGCCGGCCTGCCTCCCGCGCCTTCTGCCGGTCATTGGCGAAGTTGCCCGGGTTGGAGCTGCCGCGACCGCCATTCATCCCTTGCTGTTCGGCCATGGTCGTTTCCGTTCGTCTTGCTTCTCGGGATGCCGCCAAGATGGCGGCTCCGGCTTACGAACGCGCATCGCCGTCGCCGTTTCCCCTCGCGGTCGCCTTTTCTGTCGCTATACGCACATTCTGTCGGCGGCCCACTGGCCGGTCCGCCGGTGCCGGGACCCTGCCGGGTGCTCACGCCCCGGCACGATCCGGCCTAAGCTTCGCGGCGGCGATGGAGGGGGAATGATGCCCGACCCGGCACCGACGGCGATCCTGGGCGCGTTGTGGCAGGCGGCTGGCCTGGCCGGCCGGCCACCGGCCGAGTTGCCGGGGGAGGAGCCGGTGCTGCCATCCTCCTTCCGCGTCGCCGCCGCGGCGCAGGCGACCATCGCGGCCGCCACCGCGGCGGCCGCCGAGATCCATCGACGCCGCGGCGGCCCGGCGCAGATGGCGCGGGTGGCGATGCGGCATGCGGCGCTCGAGTTCGGGTCCGAGCGCTACCTGCGGCTGGACGGGCGGCCGGCGCCGGCCGGGTGGGACAGCATCGCCGGCACCTATCGCTGCGGCGATGGCCGCTTCGTCCGGCTGCACACGAATTTCCCGCATCACCGCGCGGGCGTCCTGGCCCTGCTGGGCTGCGAGGGAACGCGGGAGGCGGTGGGCCGGGCCCTGCAGGACTGGGAGGGCCTGGCCTTCGAGCAGGCGGCGGCCGAAGCCGGGATGTGCGTCGCCGCCATGCGCAGCCCGGCCGAGTGGGACGCGCATCCCCAGGGCCAGGCGGTGGCGGCGCTGCCGCCGCTGCGGATCGAGCGGATCGGCGACGCGCCACCTGTGCCGCTGCCGCCGGTCGCCGCCCGGCCGCTGGAAGGGCTGCGGGTGCTGGACCTGACGCGCGTCATCGCCGGGCCGGTCTGTGGCCGCACGCTGGCGGCGCATGGCGCCGAGGTGCTGCATGTCAGCGCCGCGCATCTGCCGAGCTTCGACGACCTGCTGCCGGATACCGGCCGCGGCAAGCGCAGCGCCCGGATCGACCTGCGGGATGCGGCAGGCCGGTCGGCGCTGCTCGGCCTGGCGGCGCGGGCCGATGTCTTCCTGCAGGGCTACCGCCCCGGCGCCATCGCCGCCCAGGGCTTCGCGCCGGAGGCTCTGGCGGCGCTGCGGCCGGGCATCGTCTGCACCTCGCTCTCGGCCTATGGCGAGGCGGGGCCCTGGGGCGGCCGGCGCGGCTTCGATTCGCTGGTGCAGACCGCCAGCGGCTTCAACCATGCCGAGGCGGTGGCGGCCGGCGCCGATCCTGCCGCCCCGGACCCGAAGGTGCTGCCCTGCCAGGCGCTGGACCATGCCAGCGGCTTCCTGCTGGCCTTCGGCACGCTGGCAGCGCTGCTGCGGCGGGCGGAGGAGGGCGGGTCCTGGCTGGTCCGTGTCTCGCTGGCCGGCACGGCGCATTGGCTGCGCGGCCTGGGCCGGGTGGAGGGCGCCTTCGGCCTGCCGGTCCCCGGCCTGGACGAGCTTGGGGACCTGCTGGAGACGATGCCGAGCGGGTTCGGCGCGCTGACTGCGCTGCGCCATGCCGGCTGGCTGCCGGAGACGCCGCCCCGCTGGGCGCTGCCGCCGGTGCGGCTGGGGGCGCATCCGCCCGCCTGGGCCTGACCGCACGGCGAAGGCGCCCGCGGGAACCCGCGCGCCCGGTCCTGTTGTGCCGTCCTGCCCGGCGGGCGCAAGCTTCGCCGCAAGCGCCGCGAAGGCGTGGGCAGGAGGAACCGCGAATGACGACACGACGCAGCATCATGCAGGCGGCGGCGCTGGGCGCTGCCGGGCTGGCGGCAGGGCCGGCCCGGGCCGCCGGCCGCACCGCCCCGGCCTTCGAGGTGCCGGCCGGCGCCTGCGACTGCCACGTCCATGTGTTCCCCGACCCGGCGCGCTTCCCCTTCTTCGCCGGCCGCACCTACACCCCGCCGGTCGCCACGGCGGACGACCTGCTGCGGCTGCAGCGCGACCTGAAGCTCGACCGCGTCGTCATCGTCCAGCCCAGCGTCTACGGCACGGACAACCGCGCCACGCTGGACGGCATCCGCCAGCTCGGCCCGCAGCGGGCGCGCGGCGTCGCGGTGATCGACGCCTCCACCACGCCGGCGCAGCTGGAGGAGCTGCACCAGGCCGGCATCCGGGGCGTGCGGGTGAACCTGGAGACGGCGGGGGTGGTGGACCCCGCGGCCTCGGCGCAGAAGCTGAAATCGGCGGTCGACCAGGTAGCGGCGCGCGGCTGGCACGTGCAGACCTATACGCGGCTGGCGATCATCGAGGCGCTGAAGGACCAGCTGGCGCAGATGCCGGTGCCGCTGGTGGTGGACCATTTCGGCGGGGCGCGCGGGGAGCGCGGCGTTGACCAGCCGGGCTTCGCGGCGCTGTTGGACCTGGTGAAGTCGGGCAAGGCCTATGTGAAGATCTCCGGCGCCTACCGCAGCAGCAATGCGGCGCCGGACTTCGCCGATGTCGCGCCGCTGGCCCGGGCGCTGATCGCCGCCAACCCCGACCGCATCGTCTGGGGCACCGACTGGCCGCACCCGAACACGTCCCTGCAGAAGCCGGCCACCGAGATCTCCGAGCCGGTGCCGATCGATGACGGGCTGCTGTTCAACCAGCTCGCGTCCTGGGCCCCGGATGCGGCGGTGCGGCGGAAGATCTTGGTGGCCAATCCGGCGCGCCTCTACGGCTTCGCCTGACGCAGGCTTAAGGCCTGACGAAGGGTAAAGAAATGCGCCGGCGGCGCGGCGTTCGACACGCAACGCCGCGCCGCCGGCGCCGGGAAGGCGGCCGCATCCGGCGCGACCTGCGCACCGTTCCTTGCCGGCGGAGGGGCGGCAAAGCACCGGCAGGGCATCCTTCCGCGGCATGGATCGCCGCGTGGTACCGGTGCCGGTGACAGGCATCCGCGGGCGGCGCCGGACGTCATGCACCGGCAAGGAATTCATGATTAATCGACGGGCGGGTGACAGGAATGCATGCGGTGCGGGAGCAGCAACCGGATCAGGACGAGCCAGTGGTCGGCGCCGCGGGCAGCGGCCGATCACGCGGGACCGTCGCCTTGCCGCGCGAGCGGCGGCGGTCCGGGCGGCAGGATGCGGCCAACCCGCAGCTGATCCCGCTGCTGCGCCGCTCCGCCGGCGGCAAGGCCTGCGGCGCCTGCCGCGACGGGGCGGCGATCTTCCCCTTCACCATCGCCTTCCAGCCGGTGGTGGACCTGCAGGAGAGCCGCATCGACGCCTATGAGGCGCTGGTGCGCGGCGAGCATGGCGAGGGGGCTGCCCATGTGCTCGGCCAGGTCACGCCGGACAACCGCTACGCCTTCGACCAGGCCTGCCGGGTGAAGGCGATCGAGCTGGCCGCCCGCCTCGGCATCGCGCGGCAGCTCAACATCAACTTCCTGCCGAACGCGGTCTACGAGCCGCGGGCCTGCATCCAGACCACGCTGCGCACCGCCGCCCGCACCGGCTTCCCGCTGGACCGCCTGACCTTCGAGATCGTGGAATCCGAGGGCATCGCCGACACGCCGCACCTGCTCGGCATCATCGCCGAGTATCGCCGGCACGGCTTCCGCGTGGCGCTGGACGATTTCGGCACCGGGCATTCCGGCCTGGCCCGCCTGGTCGAGCTGCGGCCGGACATCGTCAAGCTGGACCGCGTGCTGGTGGAGGGCTGCGACGCCGACCGCACGCGGCTGGCGGTCGTCGCCGGGCTGCTGCGCATCGGCACCGAGATCGGCGTGAAGATGGTGCTGGAAGGCGTCGAGACGGCGGCCGAGGTGGCGGCGCTGGCCGCGGTGGGCGGCCGCTACATGCAGGGCTACTTCTTCGCCCGCCCGGCCTTCGAGCATGCGCCCACCGAGGCGGAGATCCGCTGGCCGGCGGCGGCCTGACCGCCGCCGCGGGCATGACCGCGCCAGGCCGCCGCGGCCGCGGCGCTACGCCCCCTGCAGCGCCGCCCGCACCTTGGCCGGGGTGAAGGGCACGCTGCGCAGCCGCACGCCGGTCGCGTCGAACACCGCGTTGCTGACCGCCGAGGGCACCACCGCCGCCGCCGGCTCCCCGGCGCCCCAGGGGCGGTCGGCGGGGCGGTCGATCAGCTCGATGACGATCTCCGGCACCTGCGGGAAGGCGATGGTCCGGTAGCCCGCCCAGTCGAGGCTGGTGACGGTGGAGCGGTCGAAGGTCAGCTCCTCCAGCAGGGTGCGGCTGACCGTGGACACGACGTTGCCCTCGATCTGCGCCTTCACCGCATCCGGGTTGATGACCTGGCCGCAGTCATGCGCGCAGAAGAAGCGGGTGACGCGGATGTCGCCGCTGCGGCGGTTCACCTCCACCTCGGCCACGCCGGCGACATAGGTGCGCACCAGCTCGTACTTCACATAGGTCACGCCGCGGCCGCGCAGCACCTCCCCGGTCTGGTCGCGCCGGGGCGAAGGGCGGGTCTGCCAGTTCGCCAGCCTTGCCACGCGCTCCAGCACCTCCCGCCCGCGCGGGTCGTCCAGCACCGAGAGGCGGTATTCGATCGGGTCGGCGCCGGCGGCGGCGGCCAGCTCGTCGAGGAAGGCCTCGTTCGCATAGGTGTTCTGCATCCGCCCCGGCGTGCGGATCCAGGAGGGGCGGAAGGGCGTCGTCTCCAGCCGGTGGCAGACGGTGCGGACCGCCGGCAGCGCATAGGGCTGCGCCAGGTTGTGGACGATGTTGCCGGGGCTGAGCAGGCTTTCCTTGGGCAGGCCGGCGAGGTCGGCCGCGACCAGGTCGACATTGCCGCCGGCGCCTTTCGGGATATAGGCCTCGCTCTCCCAGCCCACGACCTTGCCCTGGGCGTCGAGCCCGGCGCGCAGGTCGATCAGCGTCGGCGGGCCCTTCGGGTCCCAGCCATGCTCCTCCGCCCGCATCCACTGCACGCGCACGGGGCGGCCGACGGCCCTGGCCAGCAGCGCCGCATCGGCCGCCGCATCCTCATGCCCGTTGCGGCCGTAGCAGCCGGCGCCCTCCAGGTAGATGCAGCGCACCTGCTCCACCGGCAGGCCCAGCATCATGGCTAGCTGCTTGCGCAGGTTGTGGGTCGCCTGGCTGGCGCTCCAGCTCGTCAGCCTGCCGTCCTTGAACTCCGCCACGGCGCAGGACGGGCCCATGGAGCCATGGGTGTGGATGGCGAAGTCGTAGCTGGCCGAGAGGCGCCGCGCTGCGCCCTGGATGGCGGCCGCCGGGTCGCCCTTCTCGCTGGTCACCTGCCGCTGGCCGACGGGCGTGGCGCGCACATGCTCCCAGAGCTTCGCCTGGTCCGGCAGCCCGGCCCAGGCGGACCAGCGGACCTTCAGCGCCTGCTGCGCGCGGATCGCCGCCCATTCGGTCTCGGCGACCACGCCGACGAATCCCTTCTCATGCACCACCTTCACGATGCCGGGGATCCCGGCGACCGAGGCCTCGTCCACCGCCTCCGCCGTCGCGCCCATGGCGGGCGGGCGCACCGCGCGGCCATGCAGCATGCCCGGGACCTTCAGGTCGTGGACATACCGGAAGCGGCCGAAGACCTTGTCCGGGATGTCGACGCGCGGCACCGGCCGGCCGACGATGCGGCGCTGCTCCGGCGGCTTGATGGTGGCGCCGGGATCGACCGCGAGCGAGAAGGCCTTGCCGCCCACCAGCTCGGCATAGGCCAGGCGCCTGCCATCCGGCGCCACCACCGCGCCGCTCTCCGCCCGCAACGCCTCGGCCGGCAGGCCGACGCGGCGTGCCGCCTCGGCCACCAGCGCGGCGCGCGCCGTCGCCGCCGCCTGGCGCAGCTGCACGCCGCCGATCTGGATGGAGAGCGAGCCATAGGTCGGGCCCTGGTCCGGCGTCAGCGCCGTGTCGCCCTCGACCACCGCCACGCGGTCCAGCGGGACCTCCAGTTCCTCCGCCGCGATCTGCGCGAAGCCGGTGCGGACGCCGGTGCCGAGATCGACCTTGCCGACATAGACCGTGATCCGGCCATCGGCGCCGATGGCGAGGAAGCTGTCCACCTGCTCGAGCGCCACCGGCTTCTCGGTCCAGGCCGCGGCGGGCTTAGGCCCGGCGGCGGCGAAGGCGATCACGAGGCCGCCGCCGGCCTGGATCAGGCCGCGGCGGGAGAGGGCCATTCCGTCCATGCGCGTGCCCTCCCTCAGGCTTGGCTCGCGGCGCGCAGCACGGCGCGCACCACGCGCGGCTGGGTGCCGCAGCGGCAGATGTTGTTGGCCAGCGCCTCGCGCACCTGCGCCTCGGACGGCTTCGGGGTGCGGGCGAGGAAGGCGGCGCTTTCCATGATCATGCCGTTGGCGCAGTAGCCGCATTGCACCGCCTGCTCGGCGATGAAGGCGGCCTGGACGGGGTGCGGCCTGTCCGGCGTGCCGAGGCCTTCCAGCGTCGTCACCTGCTTGCCCGCCAGCTCCCCGACCGGCAGCAGGCAGGACCGCATGGCGGCGCCATCCACATGCACGGTGCAGGCGCCGCACTGGCCGAGGCCGCAGCCGTAATGCGGGCCGGTGAGGCCGAGGTCGTTCCGCAGCGCGTAGAGCAGCGGCATCGCGGGGTCGTCCACGGTCACGCTCACGGCGCGGCCATTGACGGTCATGGCCACGGTGCGGGCCACGGTCTGGCTCATGCGGCGTCCCTCCCTGGTGGTCTTGTGGTCTTCGTCTTAAGGAAGCCCAAAGCGCGCCGGGCGTCCATGCCGCCGGGGCGCGACCCCTGCCGGGAGGATGACACCGTGAAGCGACTTGCCCTGGGCCTCGCCGCCCTGCTGCTGGCCTGGCCGGCCGCGGCGCAGACTTTCCCCGACCGGCCGGTGCGGCTGGTGGTGCCCTTCGCGCCGGGCGGCGCCACCGATGTCGGCGCCCGCGTGCTGGCCGAGGCGCTGGGCCAGGTGCTGCCGCAGCCGGTGGTTGTGGAGAACCGGCAGGGCGGCGCCGGCATGGTCGCCGCCGAGTTCGTCGCGCGCGCGCCGGCCGACGGCCACACGCTGCTGTTCAACAACACCAGCCATGCGGTGCTGCGGGTGGTGGTGCCGAACGCGCCCATCGACCCGATCCGGCAACTGGCGCCCGTCGCCATCCTGTCGGAGATGCCGATGGTGATGCTGGTGGCCAACAACGTCCCGGCGCAGGACGGGCGGGAATTCCTCCGCATGGTCCGCGCCGCGCCGGGCAAGTTCGACTATGGCAGCACCGGCGGCGGCGGCACGCTCGGCATGGCCGCGCTGCTGTTCCTGCGCACGACCGGGCTGGAGATGGGGGAGATCCCCTATCGCGGCGGTGCGCCGGCGACGCTCGACCTGGCGGCCGGGCGGATCGCGCTGGTCTACGACATCGCTCTGACCGGGCTGCAGACTGCGCGCGGCGGCCAGGCGCGGGCCTTCGCCGTCACCTCCCCGCAGCGCAGCCCGGCGGCGCTGGAGGTGCCGACCTGGCGGGAGATCGGCGTGGATTCGGAGATGGTGGTCTGGCAGGCGGTCTTCGCCCCCGCCGCCACGCCGGCGCCGGTGATGCAGGCGTTGCATGCCGCCATCACCCGCGTGCAGCAGACCGAGTCGGTCCGGAAGAAATGGACCGAGCTGGGCGTGGACCGGGTGCTGGCGACCCCGCCGGAGGAAGCGGCGCAGTACGTCGCCCGCGACGTGCAGCGCTGGGAAGGCTTGATGCAGCCGGCGCGCTGAACGCGGCGGGGCCGCGGCCGCGCCGCGCCTCCAGGAAGGCTGCGCCGCCCTCGCGTCCCGAT
>NZ_SMOA01000247.1 GCF_004353985.1 Paracraurococcus ruber
GGCTCGCCAAGGACTGGGAGTGCCTGAACCGGTCAGGCCTGTGCTTCCTGCGCTGGGCCTCCGTCCGCCTCATGCTGCGAAGGCTCTGCCAAACCAGAACATGATCCCGGACGGACTCTAACAGAACCTGGTCTGGCGCGTTCTGACTGGCATGAGCAGACCCCTTGTCCCTGATGCGCTCTGGGCGGTGGTGGAGCCGCTGTTGCCGCCCGAACCGCCGAAGCCGAAGGGCGGCCGACCCCGCCTGCCTGACCGTGCAGCGCTGACCGGCATCCTCTTTGTCCTGCAGTCGGGCATCCCGTGGGAAATGCTGCCCCAGGAGATGGGCTGCGGCTGCGGCATGACGTGCTGGCGCCGGCTGCGCGATTGGCAGGAAGCTGGTGTGTGGGACCGCCTGCAGCGTGCGCTCCTTGACCGCCTCGGGCGGCGTAACGCCATCGACTTTCGGCGCGCCGCCCTCGACAGCGCGTCGGTTGCGGCAAAAAGGGGGGTGCACAGACGGGGCCGAACCCAACGGATCGGGGCAAGCCGGGCTCGAAGCGCCACATCCTCACCGATGCCAACGGCATCCCGCTCGCGGTCCGCCTGACGGCTGCCAACGTGCATGACAGCAGGATGCTGGAGCAGATGGTCGATGCCGTGCCGCGGATCCGGCAGCCCTGGGGCAGGCCTCGCAAGCGCCCCAGCAAGCTGCACGCCGACAAGGCCTACGATCATCGCCGCTGCCGCCAAGCCCTGACCCGCCGCAGCATCCAGCCCCGCATCGCACGCCGCGGCATCGAGAGCACCGCCGGGCTGGGGCGGCATCGGTGGGTCGTCGAACGCACCCTGGCTTGGTTCGGCCAGTTCCGCAGGCTGGCGATCCGCTACGAGCGCCGTGCCGACATCCACTCCGCCTTCCTCACCCTCGCCTCAGCCATCATCGCCTGGCGCTTCGTCAAACGGTGGTTCTGTTAGACGCTCTTAGATGCTTTTGGGGCCGCAGAAGTGCCTGGCTTCGAGAAAGACGTGACGACTGCACTAGATCAGGCCGACGAGTCAACAAAACAGACAATCTTCCAAACCTATCCTAGCAAGATTTTCGTGCGACCTGCAATTACGATGCTTGCCGAAGCTAGAGGATGGAGACACGCAGAAAGCATATTTTCAAATTGCATTGTACTTCTGCTAGATCAATTTCGCTCGGACGACATCAGACCGTTTGTAGAAGCGGTAGGAGGGAACGGCCAAGTCTGGGACGCTTCGGGAATTCCAGACTCGCTTGCATCAGCAGTTGACCAATTAGGCGCAGCAAAAAATTTGGGCGCCAACAGTGATTGGCAGTTTCTGCGTGACAAACTGAGCGCCCACTATCGCGACGATGCCTATTCTGATACTTGGGAAAAGCTACAACATTATGATATTGTAATGGTAGTGCCTCCAAAACCGGAAGAAGACTAGCGGCTCAGGTCAGTTCGTGTGTCGTCCGTTGTCCTTAGCCACTTGCCGCCACTACACACAGGCACTACGCTGCTGTGTAGTAGCGCCTTGCAAGCTGTTGATTTTGCTTCTGGTGGGAGAGAGGATGGAGTTTCCCACCCTCTCCGCCAGTTCCCCTACGAGCCGCGCTCTCCGACCGACCGGGCGCCGCGATGAGTGGCAGGTTTCCCGGGATTTTCAGGGCGGATCTGTCGTCTGGTCGGGTCCGGAGATGCCCGAAAATCGTTCTCTAAAGCTCGTTTCTCCCCGGGCCTCCTGACTTTGCCGCTTCAGCACAGAGCGCAGAAACCTAGGCAAGAGGCCGGTTCATGCGCGTTGGGTGCTTGGCCTGGTTCGAACCCCGCTTGCCCGAAATCCGTACTTCGAGAGCGAACGCTTTGGTACGGATCTGGCGCCCCCGGTCATACCGCCGCGCCGATGCACTGACTCGGCTGTGACGCCACGGCGTCGCCTGTCGTGATTCCTCCACCCTAATGGCGAGCACGGAGGGGACGATGGGAGCGGCGCTGGAGATCCGGGCGGACCTGGCGAGCCGCCGCTGCACCCGATGTCTGATGATAAGGCCAAGGCTGCGTCCGGAAAAAGGGGCGGCGCGACGTGCTGACATCGGCGACTGATGCGAACCCGGGCAAGCGGATCGACCTCTGGTTCATGGACGGTTGGACGCACTGCGTCCAACCGCGTCGGCCAGAAGGGCCGGACAGGGTTCCGCTGGTGGGTGCGCGGCGAGCGCCCAAGCGGGCGGTGCGACCGGCGCTTCGCATGGGCCTATCTGTTCGGCGCGGTGCGCCCGGCCACCCGGCGGCGACTTCGCCCTCGCGCTGCCGGAACTGTCCACCGGCGCCATGCAGGCCTTCCTCGACCACTTCGCGGCTATGCTGGCCGAGGATGCCCATGCCGTGCTCGTGCCGGGCAGGACGGCACGGATTCCGGAACCTCGTCGTGCCACCGAGCATCATGCTCGTGCCGCTGCCGCCCTGAGCGCCCGAGCTGAACCCGGTCGAGCGTGTCTGGCTGCTCCTCCGCAGGTGCTGCCTCTCCCACCGGCTGCTCGAAGGCAAAGACGGCCCAGTCAGTGCCCGCTGCGAGGCATGGGACGCGCTGACGCCAAGGCGCCTCCGGTCCCTCTGCGCGTTCCCATGGCCCGCGAAGGTCAGTTCCTAGGCCCGGCGGCATGATGCGCACCAAGCGCTCGATACCCAAGGCGATCCGCCGGCCTCGGCCCAGGGGCGACTTTCGTGGCCGCGGCTGATAGGCTCGATGGCGGCGAGGCGCCGGACAGGATGGACACGACACCCGAGGACCAGGGCGATGCCATCCGCAACTGGCCGCATCGCCGGATCCGGTGCGGCACCGCGGTGCGGTCGCTGCCGTCGGCTGCGGGATCGCTCGTGGGCCTGACCGTCGAGATGGGCGACCAACGCCTCGGCCTCGACGACATCATGGCCCGTTGCCGCATCGCCGGGCTGCTGATCCTGAAGCGCGGCGCGGTGGCGGTGGAACGCTACGGCGTCGGCGGCGGGCCGGAGATCCTCCGGACGAGCTACTCGACGACGAAGTCGGTCACCGCGACCCTGGTCGGCGCGGCGCTGCAGGACGGGGCGATCGGCAGCCTCGACGATCGCTGCGACCACTACCTGCCGCAGCTGCTCGTCTCGGCCTATGCAGGCGTCACGATCCGCAACGCGCTGCGGATGTGCTCCGGCGTGGCCTGGAACGCCGCGGAGGACGACCATGCCGATGCCGGGCGGCTGCAGCAGGCCCTGGCGAGCCGGCGGGCGGGCTCTGTCCTGCAGATGCTGTGCGGCCTGCCACGGGCCCGGCCGCAGGGCACGGTCTTCGCCTATGCGACCGTGGACAGTTGCGTGCTCGGCGCCCTCGTCGCGGCCGCAACGGGCCGGCCGCTGGCCGACTACTGCGCCGAGAGGATCTGGGGGCCGGCCGGCATGGAGGCCGACGGCGCCTGGGCGCTGGACGCCAAGGGCGGGCTGGAACAGGGCGGGTTCGGCATCGCCGCGCGCCTCCGGGACCTCGGTCGGTTCGCCTTGCTGGTGCTGGAGAATGGCGAAGGCGCCGATGGCCGGCGCACCCTGCCGCCCGGCTGGCGCGATCTCGCCGGCCAGCCGGATTGCGCCGCCACCGGCTTCGGCCGGCTGCATCCAGGCAGTCCCATGGGGTATGGCTACCAGTGGTGGGTGCTGCCGCATGGGCCGACCGGCCTCCATGCCGGCGCCTTCGTGGCGACCGGTGCCTTCGGCCAGTACATCTACGTCCATCCGGCCGAGCAGGTGGTCATCGCCATCCAGGGCGGCTGGCGCCAGCACTACGACACCGAGGCCGAAGCGATGACCTTCGCGCTGTTCCGCGCTGCGGTGCGCGCCCTCCGCTCCAGCCCGGGGTCCTAGGCCCGGCCCCAAGGACCTCCGCATGGCGGCACGCCGCGCCGAAGCCGTCCGGGCCGGGCGGCATCGGGTGGCCCGCCTCGTCCACCAGCACGGCATGGCGGCGCCGAGATCCCGGCCTGGCCTGCCGCCCACCACCGACAGCAGGCATGCCGTCCCGAGTGCCGCAAACCTGGTGCAGCGGCGGTTCGCGGCGCCGGCGCCCGACCGGATTTGGCCGGCCGACCTCGCATGCATCGTTGCCAGATAGGGCTGGCTCGACCTGGCCGTGGGGTCGGCAGCCGCGCTGCGGACAATGGCGGGCGCCGATGATCCGGCGCGGCCGCCATGCCCACCGGCAGCGGCGTCCGTCGCCCCCGCCGGCAATGCGGCGGGGCAACCGGCGCCACCGCGGCGAGCCCCTGTCCCGCGTCAAGGACGCAGGTGCCGTAAATGTTTCGACAAGCAATTCTTGGTCTTTAAACCGAAGCTGTTCTACCGCGCCGCCTCCGAGCCGGCGCGCCTTGGCAAGCGGGGACCAAATGTCTCCGCCATGCGGCGGGACGCACCAGAAGGTGCACACCACCCGAGAGGATCATGCGATGATATCGCTGGTTATGGCTGCCGCCGATCTCAGGAACCGCTCGTATCGGCATGAGGCAGCGGACGCGACCGTGCCCAAGCGGACCAGACGCCAGGACAGGGGCGGGATCCATGCTGCCGTGTTCCTGGGGCCCATGCTGCCGCGCGTGACCCTGGACGCACAGACGCACATGCTGTGCACGCAGGATGTGGCCACGGTCTCCGGCGGAGGGGCTGGCGACTACGGCGCGTCGTTCGACCCGGCGCAAGACCAGATGGAACTCGACGTCCGGGCGTGATGCCGGTCGCGCGCCGGGATCGGCGCGAGACGAGGGATGCACAGGCCGGCGAGGCCCATGCATCGGTGCCGAAGGTTGCATGGGCGAGGGCGCGGCGCCGGTCGCCCATCGCAATCTTTCCGCGCCTGTGCCGTCGCCGCCCGCCGTGGGATCCAGCCTCCGGGGCCGCCCAGGCCCAGGCCTTGGCGTCGCTGCCTCCCGGCAGCGACGGGAGGGGCGGACCATCGGCCTGCCCTCGGGCAACGCCGCGCCGACGGGAGGCCCGGGCCGACCCGTCCTCGTCGGGCCACTTGGCCATGACGGGCCATGCCGAGACCGGGGAACCGCCGCCCAGCGAGGCCGGCGAGACGGGCCGAGCAACCGCGGCGCAGCCCTTCGGGCCCCGGTCGCCACCGGCCGCATGATCCACGAGGGCAGCCGCGCCCCGGGGCATCGGAACGGTCCCGCCAGGCGCGGGCCGGGCGCCAAGCCGACTGCGGGATCGCCCCGGATATCGTCTGTCCGCCGCTCAGCCCCGGACCTGGCCCGGGCCTGGGCGCCGCGCGATCGGCGCCATCATGGCGGAGCGGAGACGCGGGGCGACCGGACAGGCATGCGCCACGGCGGCGGCGGCAGGCAGCGGCCCGGTCGCATGGCCGGCGCCGGCCTCGCGGCGCCCCGTCAGCGTGCCGCCCCCTGCGCCAGCGCCAGCGCCTGCAGCACCAGCGCCGCGACCGGCCCCGCCGAAGCGGGGTTCTGGCCCGTCACCAGCAGGCCGTCGCGCAGGGCGAAGGGCTGGAAATCCGGCGCGGCTTCGTGCCGGGCGCCGAGGTCGCGCAGGCGCGCTTCCAGCAGGAACGGCACCGCGCGGTCCAGGCCGACCGCCCGCTCCTCGCTGTCGGTGAAGGCGGCCAGCCGACGACCGGCGACGAAGGGGGAGCCATCCGGCTTGCGCGCCGAGACCAGGCCGGCCGGCCCGTGGCAGACCGCGGCGACGACCCTGCCCGACCGATCGAACCGCTCCACCAGGCGGGCCAGCGGCTCGGAGCCGGGGTAGTCGAACATCGTCCCGTGCCCGCCCGGCAGGAACAGCGCGTCGAAGCCATCCGGGTCCAGCGTGGCGAAGGCGGGCGTGCCCGCCACGGCCGCGCGCAGGGCGTTGTCGCGGAGGTAGCGCTCCACGGAGGCGTCGTTCTCGCCCGCCTCCTTCACGCTGCGCGGGTCCACGGGCACCGGACCGCCGGCGATGGAGGCGAGCGTCACCGCGGCGCCCGCATCGCGGAAGGCATACCAGGGGGTCGTCAGCTCCTCGAGCCAGACGCCGGTCGCTTCGCCCGTACTGGCCATGGTGGCGGCGGATGTGGCGATCATCAGGATCCCCGGATTGCGTGCCATGTCCTGGCCTCCTCTCGTCGAGGCCCGGATGTAGCGGCACCGACCCATCACGACAGCAAAGGTAAGATGACGGGACCCATAAGCTGGCTTATGGATTTGCGATGTCCCTCGCGCATCTGCGGACCTTCATCGAGGTCTATCGCCGCCGCTCCCTGACCGGGGCGGCGCGGATGCTCGGCCTGACGCAGCCCGCGGTGTCGCAGCAGGTCGCCTCGCTCGAGACCCTGCTGGGGCGCCCGCTCTTCGAGCGCCATGCGCGGGGCGTGCGGCCGACGGCGGTCGCCGACGACCTGGCCGCGAGCCTCGGCGACAGGCTCGATCAGGCCGAGGCCGCGCTGGCATCGGTCCGGGCACGATCGACCCGCCTGTCGGGCACCGTCCACCTGGCCGCGCCGTCGGAATACCTGGCGGAACGGGTCGCGGGCCGGCTGAAGCCGCTGGTCGAAGCGGGGCTGGAACTGCGCCTGCATGTCGGGGGCAAGGATGCGCTCTATGCGATGCTCCTGGACGACAGGGTGCATCTCGCGCTCACCGCCTCGCGGCTGGAGGACCGCCGGCTCGCCTACCAGCGGGTCGGCACGGAACGGCTGGTCGCCGTCGCGGCGCCGGCGGAAGCGCGCAGGATCCTGGCGAAGCCGCGGCTGGCGGACGGCCTGAATGCCTGCCCGCTCCTGGCCTACGATCTCGACCGGCCGCTCATCCGCGCCTGGCTCGATGCCAACGGGCTCGGTCCGCCCACGCAGCTGCCGGTCGCCACCGCGCCCGATCTGCGGGCGATCCGCGCCATGCTGCGCGCCGGGCTCGGCTGGTCGGTCCTGCCCGACTACCTCCTCCGGGCGGATCTCCGCGATGGCGTGCTGGTCGAGATCCCGGCCCCGGCCACGACGCCGGAAAATGCCTTCCACCTCGTCTGGGTGCGCTCGGCGCTGCGCCATCCGCGCGTGGCGGCGGCGCGCGATGCGCTGAGCCGGGCGCTGGCGGTGGACGCGGACTAGTGTCCTGCCCGCTGCGGTCGCAGCCACCGGCTGCGACCGCAGCGGGCAGGACACTGAAAACAACGGCGAGCGGCCCGGACCGAAGGGCGCCACCAGTGGCGGCGAACTTCGGATTCGGGACGCTGGAGCGGCTTCCGTTCGCCATGGCGCACGGCAACCGCCCTAATCTTGTGGATCGACGAGCATCTTCACCCGTCAGGTGAGTCCACCTGATCGGGATCTGCTCCAGGCGCACGCCAGGCCGCGGCGGATCCGCCCGCCACGGCGCGCCTGCCCGGGGCGCGCCCGGTCGGCCGGCGCCGCCTCATCGCCGCTTCCGCAGGGCGCGGACGAAGCCGGGACCGGCCGGGGCGAAGCCCAGCGCATGGGCGAAGCCGGGCAGCGATGCCTCCCCCGACGGCGCCGCCAGTTCCAGCATCGCGCAGCCGGCATTGCGCGCCGCCTGGGCCGCCGCCTCCACCAGCAGGCGGCCCAGGCCGCGGCGCCGGTCCTCCGGCCCGACCAGCAGCAGGTCGATCCGCGCCACCGGCCGGTCCTCCAGCAGGGTCCGGTGCCAGTGCAGCGTCACCAGGCCGCTGGGCGGCCCCCACTCCACCGCGACCAGCGCCGTCCCGGCGCCCTGCCGCAGCGCCTCCAGCCGGGGGAGGAGGGCAGCCGCCGGCAGCGCCACGCCCGCCGCCGCCAGCAGCAGGCCGAGGCCGGGCGCATCGGCGCCGGTGGCCGCGCGGATCTCGAGACCGTGGCGGGACTTCATGCCGGCGCCCGCCCGGCCCCGCCGGCCGGTGCCTGCGGCGACCGCCGGCGCCGCGCCC
>NZ_SMOA01000248.1 GCF_004353985.1 Paracraurococcus ruber
GGCGCCCGCCAGCCGCGGCGGGGCGGGCGGCGCGGCCGGCATGCCGGTCTCCGCCGGCGCGCCGGTGCGGGGGCCCTGGCCCGGCGCCGGGATGCTGCGCAGCACCAGCGGGTCGCGCGAGGCGGCACGGTCGCCGGCCAGCGACTCGGTCACCGCCTGGCGGAAGGCCGGCGGCGGCCGTTCCGGCCGGGGCGGGATGGTCGCCAGGTTGGGGGTCGGGCGGTCCATCCCCGGCGGTTCCGGCCGCAGCGCATCGTCATTGCCCGAGACGCGGTTGTAGATCTTGACCGGGTTCACCTCGTCCGGCACCGCGCAGCCGGCCAGCAGCGCGGCCACCGCAAACGCCGCCCAGACCCTGCCCTGCCGTCCCGGATGCCGCATGATCCACCCCGCGCCGCGGCCGGCAGGCATAGATCAGATCGCCGCCCAGGGGAAAGGTTGGGGGATCGGTCGGGAGGGGGAAGTCCGCCAGGCCGCCGCGGCCGGGCGGATCGCCGCGGGCGGTTTGTTGCACACCGTCACAGGAACATATCCCGAACCGGTCTGGAGGCAGCTCTCCCGCCCGGGCTATGGTGCCGCATGGACCAGGAACCGACGCCCGACCAGCCGCAATTCCGCCTGCCCGACCCGGCGCTGGTGACCCGGACGATGTCGGAGGTGGCGGAGCGCGGCCAGCGCATCGTCACCGACTTCCTCCGGCGCCAGGCGGAGTCCGAGGCATCGCCGGACCCGCTGAACATCGGCACCGCCTTTTTCGAGATGACGACGCGGCTGATGACCAACCCGGCGCGGCTGGTCCAGGCGCAGGTCGGCTTCTGGCAGGACTACCTCACGCTCTGGCAGAACACCGCGCGGCGCATGCTGGGGGAGGCCCCGGCGCCGGTGATCGCCGAGGATCCGCGCGACCGCCGCTTCAAGGACCAGGCCTGGCGGGAGAACGAGGTCTTCGACTTCATCCGCCAGAGCTACCTGCTGAGCGCCCGATTCTTCCAGACCGTGGTCACCGACGTGGACGGGCTGGATCCCAAGGCGGCGCAGAAGGTCGATTTCTACACGCGGCAATTCGTCGATGCGATGAGCCCGTCCAATTTCCTGCTGACCAACCCCGAGGTGCTGCGCCGCACCGCCGAGACCGGCGGCGAGAACCTGCTGAAGGGGCTGTCCCACCTGCTGGCGGACCTGGAGCGCGGCAAGGGCCGCCTGCGCATCCGCATGACCGACGACAGCAAGTTCCGCGTCGGCGAGAACATCGCGGTCACCCCCGGCAAGGTGGTGTACCAGAACGACCTGATGCAGCTGATCCAGTATGCGCCGACGACCGCGACGGTGCTGCAGCGGCCGCTGCTGATCCTGCCGCCCTGGATCAACAAGTTCTACATCCTGGACCTGCGGCCGCGGAACAGCTTCATCCGCTGGGCGGTGGACCAGGGCCACACGGTCTTCGTCGTCTCCTGGGTCAACCCGGATGCGCGCCTGGCCGAGAAGGGCTTCGAGGACTACATGCAGGAGGGCATCTACGACGCCCTCACCGCCATCGAGCAGGCGACGGGCGAGACGCAGGTCAACGCCATCGGCTACTGCCTGGGCGGCACGCTGCTGGCGACCACGCTGGCGCATATGGCGCTGCGGCGGGATTCCCGCATCCGCTCGGCCACCTACTTCGTCACCATGACCGATTTCGAGGAAGCGGGCGAGCTCGGCGTCTTCATCGACGAGGAGCAGCTGCACAGCCTCGAGGAACGGATGCAGCAGCGCGGCTTCCTGGAAGGCCGCGAGATGGCGACGACCTTCAACATGCTCCGCGCCAACGACCTGATCTGGTCCTTCGTGGTGAACAACTACCTGTTGGGGCAGGAGCCCTTCCCCTTCGACCTGCTCTACTGGAACGACGACAGCACCCGCATGCCGGCGCGCATGCACAGCTTCTACCTGCGCCGCATGTACCAGCAGAACGACCTGGTGAAGCCGGGCGGGATCGAATTGCTGGGCCAGCCCATCGACCTGCGCAAGATCAAGGTGCCGTCCTACCTGGTCTCGACGCGGGAGGACCATATCGCGCCCTGGCAGAGCACCTACCGGGCGACGCAGGTCTATCGCGGGCCGGTGCGCTTCGTCCTGGCGGCCAGCGGCCACATCGCCGGCGTGGTGAACCCGCCAGGTTCCGGCAAGTACAGCCACTGGGTGAACGAGAGCCTGCCGCCCGACCCGGAGGCGTGGTTCAAGGGCGCCACGGAACTCGCCGGGTCCTGGTGGCCGGACTGGCAGCGCTGGGTCGCCTCGCTCGACAAGGCGCAGGTGCCGGCGCGGGTGCCGGGCGACGGCAAGCTGACGCCCATCGAGGATGCGCCGGGGAGCTATGTGAAGGTCATCGCGACGGACTGACCGCAGCGGGCGAAAGGGGCTTGTCCCCTCCCGCGCCCACCCCGCCGAGGGCCGCGGGGCCCGCGAGAACCAGGGGCGTCAGTGCATGACGTCGCCGCCGTTCGGCGACAGCGTGGCGCCGACATAGAAGGCGCCGCCGGGGCCGGCCAGCAGCAGCGCGGTCGCGGCGATCTCCTCCGGCCGGCCGAGCCGGCCCGCCGGGATCGTCGCCTCCATCTGCCGCCGCCACTCCGGGCCGCGGCTGCGCGTCAGGTCGGTCTCGACCGGGCCGGGGGCGATGGCGTTCACCTGGATGCCCTTCGGCGCCGCCTCCCAGGCCAGGCTGCGGGTGAAGCCGACGATGGCGGCCTTCGCCGTGCAGTAGGGCACGATGTTCGGCCCGCCCTTGAAGGCCAGCTGGGACGCGATGTTGATGATCCGCCCCGCCCCGCGCGCCGCCATGCCGGCATAGACGGCCTGCGCCATGAAGACCATGCCCTTCACATGCACGTCGACGACGCGGTCGTAGTCCTCCTCGGTGATCGTCTCGAAGGGGCCGCGGATGTTGATGCCGGCATTGTTCACCAGGATGTCGCAGGGGCCGAGCGCGGCCTCGGCCGCCCGGGCGAAGCCGCGCACCGCGGCGACCGAGGCGACGTCAGCCTCCATCTGGAAGCCGCGGCGGCCGCGCGCCGTCACCGCCTGCACCAGCGTCGCCGCCATGGCGCTGTCGCCCAGGTGGCAGATCGCCACATCGGCCCCCGCCTCGGCGAAGGCCAGGGCGATGGCGCGGCCGATGCCGCGGCTGCCCCCGGTGACATAGGCGGTCTTCCCGTGCAGCGGTCCCTCGGTGCTCATCCCAGCAATCTCCGCATCGCGCCGGCGAAGGCCTCGCCGATCGTCAGCCTGGCGACATGGCGCCCCCCCTCCACCACCCGCTTCCCGCCGACGATGGCGGTGCGGACGGGATTGGCCTGGCCCGCGAAGACCCAGGCATCCAGCAGACTATCCCCGGAACGACCCAGCAGCGAAGGGTGGCCGTCATCCAGCTCCACCAGGTCGCAGCGCCGCCCGGGCGCGATGGCGCCGATGGCCCGGCCGCTGGCCTGCGCGCCGCCCGCCAGCGCGGCGTCCAGCAGCCGCCGGCCGGGATGCGGCGCCGTCGCGGTCGTCGCCACCGCGCGCTCCCACAGGGCAAGGCGCTGGCTGGTCTCCAGCTGCCGCAGCTCGTCGCGGGGGGAGGTGCCGACATGGCTGTCCGTGCCCACGCCGAAGCGCCCGCCCGCCGCCAGCCAGCCGCGCAGCGGGAAGGTGCCGTCGCCGAGCGAGGCCTCGGTGCTCGGGCACAGGCCGGCCGCCGCGCCGCGCGCCGCCAGCGCCGCGGTCTCGGCCGCCGTCATGTGCGTCGCATGGATGAGGCACCAGCGCGCATCCAGCGGCGCGTTGTCCAGCAGCCATTGCACCGGCCGGGCGCCGGTGGCGGCGAGGCATTCCGCCACCTCCTTCTCCTGCTCGGCGGCGTGAATATGGATGGGCCCGGCTTCGGCCACGACCGCCTGCAGCATGGCCGGCGTGACGGCGCGCAGGCTGTGCGGCGCCATGCCCACCGCCGCCTGCGGGTCGCCCGCCACCGCCGCGCGGCAGTCGCCCAGGATGCGCAGATACGGGTCGAGGTCGTTCAGGAAGCGCCTTTGCCCCGGCGCCGGGTCGCGCCCGAAGATGCCGCCATGCCGGTAGAGGCTGGGCAGCAGCGTGATCCCGATGCCGGTGCGCCGCGCCGCCGCCAGATGCCGCAGCGCCATCTCGGCCGGCGCGGCATAGGACGTGCCGTCCGGCTGGTGATGCAGGTAGTGGAATTCGGCGATGCTCGTAAAACCCCATTCGAGGCATTCGGCATAGAGCTGCGCCGCCACCGCCTCGGCATCCTCCGGCGAGAAGCGGCCGACGAAGCGGTACATGGTCTCCCGCCAGGTCCAGAAACTGTCCTGGCCATCCGGGCTGCGGCGTTCCGCCCCGCCGGCCATGGCGCGCTGGAAGGCATGGGAGTGCAGGTTGGGCACCCCGGGGATGACGGCGCCGCGCAGCCGGTCGGCCGCCGCCGGCGCCGCGCCCGGGGTGACGGCGGCGATCCGGCCGGCGGCATCGGCCTCGATCAGGACATCCTCGGCCCAGCCTTCGGGCAGCAGGGCGGCGCGGGCGTGGAAATGCGGCATGGCGGCATGATGCCCCGGCCGCTGCCGGCGGCGCCAGCCGCCCGGCCCGGCGCGTGCCCGCCGGGTCCGTTGTGGCCCGATCCGCGCAGGCCGCTGGATTTTCCGCTTCTTTCGGCACCCGGCGCACGGGGTTTGGCGATTTTGGCCAGCCGGGCGGCGGGCGGGGCGTCGCCCCTGACCATTTTCCCATAGCGGCGATCCCCGCCGGCGCGGCACGCCCGGCCAGCCGCCGGGGCCGCATCTCAGCCCGAGATCCGCCTCGCCCTGCGCCAGGTCCAGCAGCCGGTCGGTGATGTCGAGCCGCACATCGACGCCCGGATGCCCTTGCGCGAAATCCGGCAACTCCGGCAGCAGCCAGCGCGCGGCCAGGGCGTGCGACGCGGTGACGACGACCACGGCCCGCGGGACCCGCCCGCCCAGCCGCCGCAGCCCGGCCTCGAGATTGTCGAAGCCCTCGGCGATGTCCCGCAGCGCGGCCCGCGCATCCTCGGTCGGCACCAGCCTCGCCGTCCCGTGCGGGCGGCGCACGAACAGCCGGACCCCGAGGGCCGCTTCCAGCCCGCGCACCTGCTGGCCGATGGCGGCCGGGGTGACATGTGGCTCGGCTGCCGCGGCGACGAAGCGGCCATGCCGGGCGGCGGCATCGAAGGCGAGCAGGGCACGGAGGCGGGGGAGCGATCGCACGGGATAGATTTGCTTTGTCGCCGACGTCGGAAACCTGCCTCGCGCCGATCGCACCGCCAAGCCCAGGATCCGCCCAGGCACACCGCGTCAGGAGCAGGACCATGGACCTCGGCGGCAGGACGGCACTCATCACGGGCGGCACCAGCGGTATCGGGCGCGCGACGGCGGAAGCCTTCGTCGCGGCCGGCGCGCGCGTCGCCATCACCGGCCAGGACCGCGAACGCCTGGCCACGGCGGCGGCGCTGCTGCCCGCCATCCCGCTGCACGCGGAGATGCGCGACCTGGCCTCGATCGCCGCGTTGCGAACCGCGGCCGCCGCGGCCTTCCCGCGGCTGGATGTCCTCTTCGTCAATGCCGGCGTCGCCTTCGCCACGCCGATCGAGACCACCGACGACGCGCTCTACGACCGCATCATGGACATCAACCTGAAGGGCGCCTTCTTCACCGTGCAGGCCTTGCTGCCGCTGATGCAGCGCGGCGGCTCCATCATCCTCAACACGTCCTGGCTGGCCGAGGTCGGGACGCCCGGGCTGTCGCTGCTCTCGGCCTCGAAGGCGGCGCTGCGGTCCCTGGCGCGGAACCTCTCGGCCGAATTGCTGCCGCGCGGCATCCGCGTGAACGCCGTCAGCCCCGGCGCGACGGATACGCCGATCCACGCCAAGACGGGCATGGCGCCCGACGCGCTCGCCGCCTTCGCCGACCGGCTGCGCGGTGCCATCCCGCTCGGCCGGTTCGGCCGCCCGGACAATGTCGCCGCCGCCGCGCTGTTCCTGGCGAGCGACCGGTCGTCCTACATGCTGGGGGCGGAGATGAGCGTGGATGGCGGCTTCGCGCAGCTGTAGCGGCCCGGGCGCCGGGCAGGGCGGCGGATCACGGCGCGCGGGGGGGAGGAGTCGCTGCCCGCCCTCCCCCGGCCTCGTGGCCGTCAGGCCCGGACCATGCCGGTCCCGTCCCGCAGGTCGCGCCGGAACACCACCTTGTCCTCGCCGGCCGCGTAGAAGTCGCGGATGCGCGCCTCCTCGGCATAGCCGAGGCGCTGGTACACGGCGCGGGTCCGGGCGAATTCCGGCAGGCCGGAGGTCTCGACCAAGAGGATCCGCGCCCCCCGTCCGGCGAGGCTCCGCTCCACATGCGCGGTCAGCCAGGCGCCGACGCCCCTGCCCTGGCGGTCCGGGTGGACCGCGATCAGCAGCAGGTTCCAGGTCCCGTCGGTCATGCGCTCCGGCGCGCAATAGGCGACCGCGCAGGGCGTGCCGTCCGCGACCGCGACGAACCACAGGTCGCCGGCGGCGGTGCCGCCCAGGAAGGGCGCCGCCATGGCGTCCAGCAGGTCGGCCGGGAACAGGCCGGTCGCGGCGATGACGGCCTTGACCGCCGGCAGGTCCCCGGCTCCGAGCGGCCGGATGTCGGTGATGGGCATGGCGGCTCCTCGGCGGGTGACGGGCATGGCCCATGCCGGTCGGTTCGCCCCGGCCGCCGCGCCGGTAACCCCCGGCCTCCCGCGCCGCCGGTTCCGTGGCAGCATGGAAGCGCCATGCCGCCGCTGCCCCCTGCCTCCCCCCTCGCCCGCCTGTTCGACGCCCCCATGCGGCCCGGCCGCCTCGCCTGGATCGGCCTGCGCCCCGCCCGCCGCGCCGCCATGCGCGTGGTCGAGACGGCCCTGCTCCTCCCCGGCCAGGGGCTGGAGGGCGACCGCTGGCGCGGCGCCGCCACCGGGGGACGGCAGGTCACCCTGATCGCCGCCGAGCATTGCGCCGCCATCGCCGCCTGCCTGGGGCTGGAGG
This sequence comes from Paracraurococcus ruber, assembly GCF_004353985.1. GTDB lineage: Bacteria > Pseudomonadota > Alphaproteobacteria > Acetobacterales > Acetobacteraceae > Paracraurococcus > Paracraurococcus ruber. Next base: position 7,043 of record NZ_SMOA01000248.1, read on the forward strand.
CCGCGGCGCCGGAGCGCCTGCGCCGCAACCTCGTCACCGCCGGGCTGAACCTGCTGGCGCTGAAGGGGCGGCAATTCCGCATCGGCGAGGTGCTGCTGGAGCACAGCGGCGAATGCCATCCCTGTTCCCGGATGGAGGAGGAATTCGGCCCCGGCGGCTACAATGCCGTCCGCGGCCATGGCGGCATCACCGCCCGGGTGATTGCGGGCGGGACCATCCGCCTGGGCGACCCCGTCGCGCGGGCGTGACGGCGGGGCGCGGTCACGCCGCGGCAGGCTGCCTCGTCTTCCCCGTATCCCAACGGGAGAGTGAGCCCCCATGACCCCCCGCCTCGACTACCGCGCCGCCGCCCCGAAGCTGTTCCAGGCCGCGGTCGGCCTGGAAAAGGCCGTCGCGTCCAGCGGGCTGGACGCGACGCTGCTGGAATTGGTGAAGATGCGGGCGTCGCAGATCAATGGCTGCGCCTTCTGCCTCGACATGCATGCGCACGACGCCCGCCGCGCCGGGGAGAGCGAGGCGCGGCTGTATCTGCTGAATGCCTGGCGGGAGGCGCCGCACTACACCGCGCGGGAGCGCGCCGCCCTGGCCTGGACCGAGGCGCTGACGCTGGTCGCGCAGACCCATGCGCCGGATGCCGAGTACCAGGCGCTGCAGGCGGAGTTCTCCGAGGCGGAGATCGCCGCCCTCTCCTTCGCCATCGTGGCGATCAATGCCTGGAACCGGCTGGCCATCGGCTTCCGCGCCGTCCCGCCGCTGCGGGACCAGGCGCGCGACGCGGCCGCATGACCCGCCCGGCCGCCGGGGGGCCGGCGACGGCGGCGGCTGCACCCG
>NZ_SMOA01000249.1 GCF_004353985.1 Paracraurococcus ruber
GGTGTACTCGCGCCTCGGCTCGCCGCGTGTGACGATCTCAACCCGCGTCACACCATCTGCGGCTGCATCAGTGCTAGCACCAATGTGAGACTTCGATCCGGCCATCGCCTCTCCTCCGCGACAGCCTACCTCTCAGCGACTTCCGTCCAAGACAAGAAGGGCACCGGGCCAGCGCTTACTGATGATCTCGGCCGGGAAGCGGAAGCCAGGGTAGGTGACGCGGTCGGACGGCATCCAGCCAGCTTCGCCCAGCCATGCCGCTCCGGCCAGGGCTCACCAACTTGGCAATGCCCGTCTATCCGGAAGCGCGCGTGACGGTGGACGAGAAGGAGGGTCTGATCCTTTATCCGTCAGCTCCCCCCGTCGCCGAGAAGAGGGCGCTGAAGGCGTGACCGGCTTGGACTCGACTCACGCCCTACCACTCGGACAAAGCGTGAGGAGAGTCCAAGGCAGTGAACTGGGCTGGACTACCCTTCTCCGCGTTTAGCTTCCTCAGCTCACTGGCGCGCGGATACCTCGACCAGCCCGTTTGGCGCCACTGTCTTGCGCAATCTATCGAAGCAGCGCAGGTCGGTGGCCCGTAGTGCGCTATCATGGCTCCCGCGACCAACGCCCTAGTGCACTGACTCAAACGGAGGATTCACAGCGGGCTGCTGCGATGGAATTCTCCGGACATAGCCCAGACCATCAGTGTCATCGTTGGATCGGACGACCGCGCCCGCCTGAGTGCGATCATCGGCGACCTGAACCGCCCGCTCAAGCACATGTAGCGGGCCAACATTATCCTGCTGTCCGCTGATCGGCTGCCGGTCCTGGAGGTGGCCCGACGGGCGGGCGTCAGCCGCCCCGCCGTGTGGCGCTGGCAACGGCGCTACGCCGAGCAGGGCGTCGACGGGCATTGTCAAGTTGTTGAGCCGACGCTCGCGCCGAATACAGCCACGGCTGTCGTCCTCCTGAGGCTGGCATCTGGACGCGCGTCTCCTCTCGCCACACCTGGAAGGCTTGGGTACGAGCGCGTCGATATTGATCAGCGGTCATCAGATGTCGCCGTGGACGGAAGTGGCCGTAGATCATGGCTTGGGATGACAGGAAGCGCTGCGCCTGTTCCGGCGATTTGAACCGCTGCATCTGTCGCTCTCGGCGCCGCGTTGGCCGATGCGAGTTCTCGGCACGATTGTTCAGGTACCGACTGGTTTGGTGCTTCACCTCGGACAGCACCTCTCGGTGCGCGACACCGTAGCTGCGCAGGCCATCAGTGACGAGGCGCTTGGGCTTGTACTTCAGGCCGACAAGCAGGCGCTTGAAGAAGCGCTTCGCGGCTGTGGCGTTCCGGCGGCCCTGCACCAGAATGTCGAGCACCAAGCCGTGCTGATCGACAGCGCGCCAGAGGTAGTGCAGCTGGCCGCCAATCTTCAGGAACACCTCATCGAGGTGCCAGGTGTCGCCCGGCTTGGGCCGCCGCTGATGGAGCTTGCGGGCGAAGTCGGCGCCGAACTTGCGGCACCACTGCCGGATGCTCTCGTGGGTGACGCCGATCCCGCGCTCCGCCAGGATCAGCTCCACCTCGCGCAGGCTCAGGCCGAAGACGTGGTAAAGCCAGACGGCGTAGCTGATGATCGCGGTCGGCAAGCGGTAGCCGGGGTAGGTCGAGGGCTCGGACGACATCGAGTGAGCATGCCCCACCAGCCTCATTCCGCCCAGCGACCGCGAAGTTGGCAATGCCATCACGTGGCCTTTCGCACGCACGTCTCCTCCCGGCACACCTGGGAGGCCTCGGCTCGAGCATACGAGCAATCAGCAGCAGGCAGCCGCTGCCGACGCAGACAGCAGGGGCTAAAAATCACCGCGCAGACGAAATGCTCGCCAGGGTGGAAGAACGCGGGTGACGTGTAACGGATAGCTGTCGGCGCGGCCCCGAGCAGGCTTGAAAGCCGTCACCCCGGTGGCGGGAGGTGCACGGGTACGTCCCCTCCCCCGCGTTGTCCTGGATCAGGTCTTGTGCCCACTGAGCCAGTATGCCCAGGCCGCAAAAGCAAAGGCACCGCCGACGCTTAAACCAAGCAGCAACACGTCGTTGAGGGTCATGGGCCGAGCCTCCTCAGGATCCGCCTTGCGGTCCAATGTAGGGTCCCGCTGACATAGAGCAAAGCGCAAAACACCACTGCAAGTCGGAGGTCGAAGGTGATCTGGAGGGCACCGAGAGCAATCCCAACCAGCGGCGTGATAATCCCGGCCACAACGCACCCGGCCGCAATCGTATTCAGCAGTGTGGCCGTGAGCTTGGTTTGCTCGGCAAGGACAAGGTCGATGCTGGCGCCTTCGCTCACGATGTGCCGCCCGCCTCCGGCTCAGCGGTAAGCAATCGTGCGATCTCGGCCTGACGGCGCTCAAGTGTTTTGATTTCGGCCTGCAGGTGTGCGATTCGGGTGCCAAGGCGCTGGGCTTCAGCTCGCAGTCCTGCCTCATCCACGCGCGTGCTCGCCTCGGCTGCCCTCTGCCGCTCCTTACGGAAAGCAATGATGGCGGCCCGGGTGACCGACGGTGAAACTAGTCCGCGGCGCTTGGCTTCAGCGAAGTCGCCGGCTTCCATTACGCAGAGCTGGTAGGCGACGCTGTAACTCGCCGGACAGCTCTCGGGCTGCAAGAGGCCGGATTCGACAGCCCGAGCAACCGAGCGCAACTGGCTGGCAACTGGGTCGCTGAACGGGAACAGGCGCTCGCAGCCGGCTTTCAGTGCGGCTCTCTCTGCCGGTGTCACCAATGCTACATCGAGGCGGAGCAACGCTTTGCCCGCCTCAATGAACGACTTTGCCGCACGTCCCCAGGACGCCTGAACCTCCCGTCGAGCCTCAAGCACCTTGGCGACGCGAGCTTGGTCCTCAAGCAGGCCAGTTTCGCCGAAGACTGCTGTGAGCGCGTCCATAACGTCGCCCGGTACCTGGATAAGCCGGTCGAGGGCGGCTGGACGCGTGTCAGCGGGCTGCTGCTCGTCACTGTCGAGCGCAGCGAAGCGGCGTAGCGAAACTTTCGCGCTCATAGTCCAACCTCGCGCGCCACGTAGGACCAAAGTGCTTCGAAGGTCTCGCCACTGTTGGTCCGCGTAAGATCGAGGACCCCCAAGCCCTTGCCGGCGGCTGCCGGAATTTCCTCGAATTGGCCGACCTCGATCGGGCAGATCGGTCCGACAGCAACGAGCCTGGCGCGGATCGTTGAGAAGGCGCGGGTTCGACGATTGGCGCGGTTCAAGATGAAGGCAGCCTTGGCCTGGGTGGCTAGTAAGCGCTTCATCCAGGGAGCCGTGCTGTCGACATCGTCCATCGTGGTTTGGCTTGGCACCAGGATCAGGTCAGCCGCGCTGGAGAGGCTAAGAACGGCATTCAGGTTGAGTTCGACACTTGGTGGCGTGTCGACGACGATAAGGTCGGCGTCAGTGGCCCGGGCATGCGCCAGGGCCTCTCGCCAGTCGTCGAGTTCAGCCGGAATGACTGGGACCGGCGGCAGGCTCGGGACCGCAACCCGCGCCCGCTCCCGGCGCTCAGACCAGGTTGTCAGTGTTCCTTGCTTGTCGAGATCGACGCCGACCACCCGCTTGCCGGCCTGCGCGGCCGAGACGAGAATGTTGCGACTAAGTGAAGATTTCCCACAGCCACCTTTTGGGCTGCTTAGAAGGACAACAGGTTGCACCGCAGCCCCGCAACTGGTTTCCGGCGGCAAACTGGGACCAACTGTTGCGCCAGACAAGCAAGATTTTTACCGGTAAAACCGCGCCGGACGTTTCTGAAGGCTCCAGTGTCTTTCATGCCGAACTCTAGGACCGCACACTGGGCTTGCAAACACCATCCGTGATGGGGAGGCCAGGATCGAGGCAAAGCCTGCCGCATGCGCGATGAAGATGAATGGCGCTAAGGCCCGACGCTCATTGAGCGCTGCAATAACTTGAAGATACGACCCACGCAGCCCAAGCCCCGGCTGAGAAGTCTGGGGCCGAGAAGCGGTAAGTCGCTCTCAGGAGCACCAGGCCGGATCGAACGTTCGGTCCGGGCTTCGTGCAGATGCTTTCAAAAGTGCATCGGCAACCCCGGGGAAAGCGGTGCTCTTACAGCCTCTCCTGTGCAACCCGACGACAAATCGAGCCGCCTCATCCTTGCTCGGCACCGCGCCGGCCGCCCTGCAACGGGCGACCTGCCCTACGAAGGTCGGGGAACGCTGAAGACGCTCACGGCGGGCATCCGCCGCCGTGTGGTTTTTGGGCTCTGAAGCCTTAACCGAGAAAGGCGGTGTCTGGCGTCTTTTGTCCATGTCGAGGCGGCCTATGATCAGGCTGTGCCGCATGCCATCGACGAACTTGTCAAGCTGCAGTCCGAACTCCAGCAGCGGGATGCCGCCGGTGACCAAGTAGGCACTGCCGTTCATGGACCTGTCTATTTGGTGGGTGGCGCCCATAGAGCTGGCCGAGCGAGATACTCCCGGAGCAGTGCCATGTTGCGGCGATTGGCCCGGAAGAACACGTCGCCCACCGCACCCGCCACCGGCACCGCGCTGATCAGGCCATCCAATCCCACATTGCCGATCATGCGCAGCACCGTCCCGGTCGAGACGCCGAGCCGGCGGGCCTCCCAGATCAGGTAGCCGGAGATCACCGTGGATACGACCGGCCCCAGGCCGGGCAGCAGGCTGAAGAGCGCATCCGCCCCGAAGCGGATGCCGGTACCGGGGATCCGCCAGCGGCTGTCGAGGAGATCGGCGATGATCTCCAGCCGCGCCAGGGACGGCAGGCCTGGGGCGACACGCGGCGGCAGTGTCCGGCCAAGGGATGGGTGGGGGGTCATCGCGATCTCACGGGGTCCGACGATGGAACGCCGCAGGGCCGTCCGCGGTCATGGGCAACGGCGCGGGACGTGGCCGCCGATCTCGAGCGGAACGGCCTCCGGTCCGCGCAGGGCAAAGGCGTCCGGCCTTCCCCCTGCGCGAACCCCACCGCCGCGGAAGCCCCCCCCCCTTGCGGGGAGGCCGAGGACCGCGTCGGCGTGATCATGCCGGCGCGGTGGCGTGCGGGTGCTCCAGGAAGAACCGGAGCATCTCCCGCGACGCATCGGGACCCCGCGGGTCGGTGTAGGACCCGGCGGCGCTGCCGCCCGACCAGGCATGGCCACCGCCATGGACCAGCCATTGCTCGAGTATCGGCTGGCCGGCGGCGTCCCTGTGGAGGGTGCGGGTATAAGCGTGCCCGCCCGGCACCTGGCCGCGCTGCACGGTGGTCCGCAGGTCGCCCGCCGCCGCGGATTGGGCGATGACCTGGTCGCCGTTGCGCGGGTTCACCGTGTGGTCCTTGTCCGCATGGAACACGATGGTCGGGACGATCCGCCGGTTGCCGCTCGCGGCCTGGCCCGCGCCGGCGCCCTGCCGCATGGTGGCGAAGGCCGAGGGCATGTCGCGCGCCGCGCCGCAGGCCAGGCCGGAATGCACGCCCACCGCGGCGTAGAGATCGGGATAGGCCTGCGCCATGATGGCGGCCGCGGCGCCGCCGGCGGACAGCCCGCCGACATAGACCCGCCGCGGATCGACCGCGTGGTCGCGCATGACCTGACGGGTGATGCCGGCGATCAGCGCGGGCTCGCCCTGGTCGCGCTGCTGGTCGCCTGGGCTGAACCAGTTCCAGCATTTCTGCGCATTGGCGGCCTGGGTCTGGCCCGGGTAGGCGACCAGGCAGCCATGCTCCTCGGCAAGGGCGTTCATCCGCGTACCGGCGGCGAAATCGTCGGGCGACTGGGTGCAGCCGTGCAGCATGACGACCAGCGGCGCCGCCTCATCGCGATGGGTGCTGGGGATGTAGAGCTTGTAGCCACGGGTCCCGGCCTTGCTGCCGAAGCTGCCGGCGAGGAACCTGGCTCCCTCCGGCAGCGGCTCGGCCCGTGCCATGGCTCCTTGGGCCAGCCCGCCCAGGCCCTGCGCCAGGCCGCCCCGGCCGCTCCGGTCGAGCATGCCTTGCAGTGCCTCCGGCGGCCTGGCGGTGCCCCCCGCGCCGCCGCCAGGCCACCGGAACGCCGCCGCAGGCGGCGCCGCAGCGGTGGGCGCCTCCCCGGTCTCGGGGTCGACGTCGATGATGCGCGGCAGGCGCCCGGCCGCAGGGCTTGCCGCTGTCCCCGCCGTGGCCGGAGCGGCGCCGGCCGGCGCCTCGCCGTGCAGCAGGCGCTACAGCAGGGCGGAGGCCTCGGTCAGCTTGCCTTCGCGGGTGAGGCGGGTCGCCTCGAGCATGGAGGGGGGCAGGATGGCGTTCATGTCTGATGCTTTCGATGCGCGGGTGCGGGGCAGCCCTGGTCGCAGGCGGGCTCGCCCGGCTTTCCCGCATGGGATGCCGGTGGTGGAAACGGATGGTCGCCGCGCCGCCGATCCGTGGCGGTCAGCGGCATGCGATGGGGCCTGGTCCGGTCAGCGGGTGCGGTCGGCGAGCGCGGCCTTCACCACGGCGCTGGCCTGCAGCGCGCCGAGGACGGAGATCGAGGCGATCGTCGCCTGGGCGAGCTCCGGCGTCACGTCGGCAGCGATGCTGGCGAGCCCCAGCACTCGGATGTCGAGCCGGTGCCCCGCCGCGCGCACCGCTTCGAGATCGGCACGGCTGAAATGCCGCAGCCCGAGGTCCAGGCTTTTCCGGGCGACGGACTGCCGGGTTGCATCGGCATGGCGTTCGATCTGGTTGCGTATCGCGGTGCGGATGAAGTCCGTTCGGTTGGAGTAGAAGCCGTCCTGGACCAGCAGGTCGATGTGGCCGAGATCGACGTAGCCGAGGTTGATGGTGATCTTCTCGGTGTCGCTGCCGACCTTGGGCCGGAGCGTATGCATGTGGCCAGCCATCCCTATAACATCCCCTGACCATCTGGATGGATGGTAGATGGCGCGCGGTCAGGCTGCCGCAAGACACAGGAGCCTGCGGGCAAGGTGCCGTTGCCGTGACCCGCGGGGATGCCGGGTGAGGGGGGCTGCCACCTTGCCGACGGCAACCACGCTGCGTGGCGCAGCGCGAGAGCGGGGCAGCTGGCCCCGGCGGGGTCTGGCCTTCCGCGCCGAGGCTCCTTTGGAGGCGAGCGCGCGGCCCTCCGTTCGGCACGCGATCCTGGCCGTTCCACTCGCCCCTCCGGAGTGGCCGGCCTCCTGGGCCTCACCTCTGATAATACCGCATTATCGGAGGTGAGCGGCGCTTGCCCCAAACCGCGCAAGCTGCTGAGATTCCGCCATGTCCGACCTGCCCGCCCGCGTCGCCCCGGCCGCCCTGCCTGCCAGCGAGGCGGCGGCCTACGCCGCCGGGAGCCTCTCGGCCGCGACGCGCCGGGCCTACCGCGCGGACTGGGCCGACTGGATCAGCTGGTGCAGCCAGCACGGCCACCCGCCGCTGCCCGCGGCACCCGAGGCGATCGCCGCCTACCTCGCCTCGCTGGCCACCACCCATGGCCGCAGCGCGCTCCGCCGGCGGCTCTCCGCCATCGGCCTGGCGCACGCGCTGGCCGGCCACCCCTGGAACCCCGGCCACCCCGCCATCCGTCACACGCTGCGCGGCATCCTCCGCCGGCATGGCACCCCGGCGCGGCAGGCCGCGGCGCTGACCACCGCCGAGATCCGCCGTCTCGTCGCGGCCTGCGACCGTGGCCTCGCCGGCACCCGCGACCGTGCCCTCCTGCTGCTCGGCTACGCCGGGGCGCTGCGGCGGAGCGAGCTGGTGGCAATCCAGCGCGAGCACGTCTCCTTTGTAGCTGCTGGCCCAATCCTCCCCGGAAGTGCTGGCTGAAAATTCCCCAGTCCAGCGCGACTGCCCGCGCCCGGGGGCGAGCCCCCGGGCGCGGGTGGCGCCGGCCATGCCCCAGGATGC
>NZ_SMOA01000024.1 GCF_004353985.1 Paracraurococcus ruber
GATCCGGCGACCGCCGGCACGGGCACCGCGCCGGCCGGCAGCGGCACCGCGGCGGCCGCGAGCACGCCGGCCAAGGCCGCCGCCGGCACCGTGACGGCGGTGTCCGAGACGCCCGGCGGCACCAAGGCGGAGGCTGGCACGACGCTGCCCGTCCCGAAGACCGACACCGCCGCGCTGCCGGCGACGACGACGGGGACCGACAAGGGCGCGGCGGTCCCGTCCGATGCGGGTGATGCCGGCCTCGGCCTCGCTACCGGCGTGCTGACGAAGGTGACGGACCTGTTGACCGGCCTCGCTACCGGCCTGGGCCTGCCCGGCAAGGCGACGGGCGTCGCCGAGGCCCCCGCGGGCGTTGCGGTCACGGGTGTCACGGGGACCTGGGCCGGCCTCGGCGCTGGCGCGGTGGACCCGCTGCACGCGGCGGTGGCGACCGCCACCGGCGGCCAGGGCGGCGCGGCGCAGCCGACCCCGGCGGCGGGGCAGGCGCCGGTCGCGACCACCGGCGCTGCGACGCCCGTGCCCCCGGCTGCCTCGACCACCCTGCCGGCACCGGCCAATGCAGCCACCACGGCGCCGACCCTGGCGACAGCGACGGACGCGCATGCGACGCCGGCGACCACGGCGCCGACCCCGGCGACCGTGACGGAGGCGCATCCGATCCCGGCGACCACGGCGCCGACGCCGGCCGTGCCGGCGGCGACGGCTGCGGCGCAGGCGCCGGCGGCGGGCCTTCCCGTCCAGCCTGTCGCCACGGCCGTGCCCGCCGAATCCCATGGCGTCCCAGCCGCGGCGACGGCGGAGGCGGCGGCACCCGCCCATGCCGTGCCGGTGCAGGCGGCCACCCCGGTGGCGACCGCCGAGATCCATGCCGGTCCGGCGACGGCGGAGGCACAGGCCCCGGCGGCTGCCGCGCCCCTGCAGGCCACTCTCCCGGCCGTGGCGGTGGCGGTGCTGGCCGTCGCGGCCACGCCGACCGCGGAGGCGCATGCGCCGGCAGTGACCGCGGAGGCGCATGCGGCGACCCCGGCGCCGGCGGCGGGCACCGGCACGCAGGTCGCCGCCGCATCGCTTCCGACCGCGGCTGCGGAAGCGCCCGGTTCCAGCCATGCCGCCCCCCTGGCGACCGATGCACCGGCCGCGGCCGGCCATGCCGCCACGGCCGCCGCCCAGGGCGGCCAGTCGCCGGGCGCGGTTGCCGTCGCGGCTGCCCCGGCGACCGATGCGGCGCATGCCGCGACCCCGCCCGCGAAGGCGCTGCCGGATGCCGCGCCCGCGGCGCATGCCCTGCCGGCCGATCCGGTGCTCGCCGCGCTCGATCCGACGCAGGCGGCGCTGTCGCTGACGCTGCACGACCCGGTGGCGGCACCGGCCGACCACCCGCCGGTGCTTGCGGCGGCGTCCCTGGAGCATCCGCTGCTCCAGGCCATGCCGGCGGCGCTGCCCGACCTGCATCCCGCCGAGCATGCGCTGGCGGCGGCGCTGCCGGTGCACGACGCGCTCTTCGCGTGACGCAGCGGCGGGGATGGCCGGCAGGCCATCCCCGCGCAACGCCCTTGGCGCGGCCGGCCCGCTGCCTGTATCACCGCCTTGTGCGATCTCTCCTGGCCCTGACCCTGACCGGCGCCGTCGCCCTGGCGGTGCCGGCCGCGCTGGCCGCGCCGCCGGCCGCGCATGGTGGCGTCCATGCCGCGGTGCAGGGGCCGGAAGCGCTCCTCCGCCTCGCCGACCGCCTGCGCCGCCTGGGGGAGGACGGGCTGGACCCGCGCGACTACGGCATCCCGGCCGATGCCCTGGCCGAGGCCGACCCCGTCGCCTGGCGGGCGGCGCTGCGGCAGGCGGCGACCGCCGCGCTGGCCGACCTGCTGCATGGACGCGTGCGGGACCTGCCGGGCCGGGTGGACCTGCGCCGCGACACCGGCGCGCTCCCGCTGGCGCCCTGGATGGCCGAGCTTGCCGCCACGCCGGAGCCCGCCGCCCTGCTCGACCGCGCCGCGCTGCTGCCCGGCGAGGCGGCGGCGCTGAAGCGTGCGCTGGCCGCCGCCCGGGCGCGCATCGCGGCGGGTGGCCTGCCGCAGGTGCCGCCGATGCCCGGGACGGAGGCGCTGGAACCCGGCATGGCCGACCCGGTGCGGGTGCCGGCCCTGCGCGCCCGCCTGGCCGCCACCGATCTGCTGGTCGCCACGCGGCAGCCCGAGGATCCGCTGGTCTATGACGAGGCGCTGGTCGCCGCCGTCCGCCGCTTCCAGGCGGCCGAGGCGCTGGAGGCCGATGGCCGCATCGGCCGGCTGACCTTCGCCGCGCTGAACCGCCCGGCCGAGGTCGCGGTGCGGCAACTGCGCGTCGCGCTCGACATGCGCCGCGCCGCCGCGCCGCCCGAGGCCGGGCGGCGGATCGAGGTGAACATCCCGCACCAGCGGCTGCAGGTGGTCGAGGCCGGGCGGGTGCTGCTGGACATGACCGTCATCGTCGGCCGGCCGGCGCGGGCCACGCCCATGCTGCGCACCCGGCTCGCCGCCGTGCAGTTCAACCCGCCCTGGGGCGTGCCGGAGCGCAATGCGCGCGAGGACCTGCTGCCGAAATTCCGGCAGAACCCGCGCGCCATGATGGAGAAGGGCTTCCGGGTCTACGGCTTCGCCGACGGCCAGCGGGTGGAGATCGACCCGACGACCATCGACTGGCGCAGCGTGAACCCGGAGCGCTTCCCGTATGTCATCCGCCAGGATGCGGGGGAGGCGAATGCCCTCGGCCGGATCAAGTTCGTGATCCCGAACACCGAGGACATCTTCATGCATGACACGCCCGACCGGCACCTGTTCCGCCGGGCGGAGCGTGCCTTCTCCTCCGGCTGCATCCGGCTGGAGAAGCCGATGGAGCTGCTCGACATCGTGCTGCAGGGCACCGCCGGCTGGGACCGCGCCAGGGTGGACAATGTGCTCGCCAGCCGGCAGACCGCCGCCATGCCGGTCGGGCGGCCGATTCCCGTCCGGCTGCACTACACGACGGTGGTGGTGGAGGGGCCCGAGGTGCGCATCCGGCAGGACCTGTATGGCCTGGACGAGGCCTATGCGCGGGCGCTGGACGCCCCGCGCCTGCCGCGCATGGCCGAGTTGCGGACGCGCTGAGGTGGCGGCCTGCCTGTGCTGCGCCGGCGTGTCGCGGCGCGGGTTGCTGCGCGGCTTTGCGGCTATCGGCACCGGCCTCGCCTGCGCCGCGGCGGGCGGCGGCCCGGCGCTGGCCCAGGCGACCGGCGGCGCGCCGCGCGCGCTCCGCATCCATCGCATGCAGACCGACGAGGTGTTCGACGGCACCTATTGGCGGGATGGCCGCTACGACCGGGAGTCGCTGAAGCAGCTCGACTGGCTGTTCCGCGACCCGGCGCGGGACGAGGCGACCCCGATGGACCCGCGGCTGTTCGACGTGATGCATGTGGTCGCGCAGGAGATGGACGCGCAGGAAGGCTTCCAGGTGATCAGCGGCTATCGCAGCCCGGAGACCAATGCGCAGCGGGCACGCGAATCCCGCCGGGTCTCCCGCGCCTCCCTGCACATGTCAGGCATGGCGGCGGATTGTCGGCTGCCGGGGCGGGACAGCCTGGCGCTGGCGCGGCTGGCGGCGGAGATGCAGATCGGCGGCGTCGGGCTCTACCGCCGTGACGGCTTCGTGCATCTGGATTGCGGCCCGGCACGTCGCTGGTAGGCGCGGCGCCGCCAACCCAGGGCCATGGCGTATCGCGGCCCGGCTTGAACCCGGCGAAGGCGGCCCCTGCGCGCCCCGGTGCCGGCCCCGCCCGCCGCCGGGGTCGCGCCGATTGCGGCACCGGCCGCGCGCCGCGGCGGTAGGCGCGTCGCCTGCCGCGGCGCTACCCTTCCGCATGGCGATCGAGTCGCGCGGCCGGGCGATGCGCCGGCCATCTTGCAGACCGGCTGGGGATCGCATCCCGGCCGCGGCGGCGGACAGGGTCGCGGCGTGGATGCCGGGACCGGCGTCGTGGCCGCGCCCCGCCGTGCTCGTGGCGCTCGCCCTGCTGGCCGGCTGCGCGCCGGCCGCCCTGCCTCCGGCGGCCCCGCCCGAGCCTGTCCCGCCCCGGGTGGATCTGGCGCCGCGCGCCGAATGGCGGCGTATCCCGCTCGAGCGGCGCGGTGCCTATGCCGCGGCCTATGCCGCTTCCGCCCCGGCCCTGTGGGGGGAGGGGCTGCGGCGGGTCTGGATCGTGCTCGACCTGGGCGAGCCGATCCGCCTGCCGGAAACCGGCGGCCACGCCCGCAGCGTCGCCTTCCTGGCGGATTACCGCTGCGAGGCGCGGTCCTGGCGGCCGATCGAGGGCACCTGGTACCGGCGGCCCGATGCGCGGGAGCCGGAGCTTGAGGAGCGCCCGCGCGACCCGGCGGAGCGGGCGGTGCAGCCCGGCACGCTGGTCGCGGTCTTCCTCGAGGCGGCCTGCCGGGCCTGACGCGCCCGGACTCCGGCCATCGGCCGCAGCGGCCGGCAGGCCGACGCCCGGGCTTTGGCCGGGCGCGCTGCAGCGCGCCGTGGGTCCCGCATCGCAAGCCGCCACGTCGCGCCCGGGCGCGGAGCCGGGCGCCGCGGCGGCGAACCCGGCCCTGTCCCAGGCGTTACGGTCTTGATGGGGGGACGGGCATGCGGGTTCTGTTGATCGAGGACGATGCGCTGGTCCGCAGCGTGCTGTCCGAGACGCTCGACGGCGACGGGTTCGAGGTGGACGGGCTGGCGAATGCCGAGGATGCGCTGATCCTTCTGGGTGCCGGCCAGGTGCCCGACGTGCTGGTGACGGATGTGAATCTGGGCCCCGGGCTGGACGGGTTCGACTTGGCCGACCTGGCGCGGCAGCGTCACCCGGATGTGGAGGTGATCCTGATCAGCGGCACGACGCCGGATCTGGCGCGCCGCGCCGCCCGGCGGCACGAGCATTTCCTGCAGAAGCCCTTCGCGCCGGAGCAGCTGGCGGCGAAGATCCGCGAGGCTGGACGCGAGATCGGCTGACGCGGCCGGGGCCGGGCGCGGGCGCGGTCGGCCGGCCTTTCGATGCGCGGCGGGCGCGCGGCGACGGGCAATGCCGCCGCGGCGAGACGGGGACGGGATACCATCACGCCGTCCCGAAGCGTCCCGGCGCGGGCCGGGACCCAGGGACCACGGCCGCGTCTCGCCCGGCCGGCGCGCCGGCCGATGCGGTCATCGCGGCCGGCGCGCCGTCGTCACGCCAGGGGGACGCGCCCTGTCGGCATGCGGCGCCGGGCCTCCGGCCGGCCTGACCCCGGTCCACCGGAGGATGGCGGCGGCATCCGGCCTCATTGGTCGATGCGGATGTCGTGGTCCCGGATCACCTTCCCCAGGCTTGCGGTATCCGCCCGCAGGCGGGCGCGGAAGGCGTCCGCCCCGTCGCTTCGCAGTTCGGCGCCAAGCTCCCCGACGCGGGCGCGGATCGCGGCCTCCTGCATCACCTCGCGGATCGCCGCCTCCAGCCGTGCGATGGTGGCCGGCGGGGTGCTGCCCTGGACCAGCACGCCCTGCCAAGTGCCGGCCTCCGCCTGCGGCCAGCCGAGCTCGGCGAAGGTCGGCAGGTCCGGCAGGGATGGCAGCCGCCGCGGGCCGGAGACGGCCAGGCCGCGCATCCGACCGCCGGTCACATGCGGCATGGACTGCGTGGCGCCCTGCATGGTCAGGTCCGCCTCCCCGCTGGCGACCGCCAGCAGGGCGGGCGCGCCGCCGCGATAGGGTACCTGCAGCATCTCCCCGCCCCAGGCCGCGGCCAGGGCCACCGCGACCAGGTGAGTCAGCGTGCCGGCGCCGGAATTGGCGAAATTCAGCTTTCCCGGATTGGCCTTGGCATAGGCCGCGAGGCCGGCGGCATCCTGTGCCGGCAGCCCGTTGCGGACCGCCAGGATATAGGGGGCGTAGATGAGCATGCTGACCGTCGCCAGGTCGCGTTCCACGTCGAAGGGCAGCCGGGCGAAGAGGAAGGGGTTGGTGGCCAGCACGCTGACATCCAGCAGCAGCAGCGTGGTGCCGTCGGGCGGGCTCTTCGCCACGTAGTCGGCGCCGATATTGCCGCCGGCGCCGGCGCGGTTCTCGACGATCACCGTCTGGCCCAGCTGGCGGCCGAGCGGGCCGGCGATGAGCCGGGCCAGGATGTCGCTGGTGCCGCCCGCCGCGTTCGGGACGATGATGCGGGTGGTGCCCTGGCCCTGGGCCCGGGCCAGGGACGGGGCCATCAGGAGGGGCGGGGCGGCCAGCGCCGCGGCGATCAGGTGGCGTCTGCGCATGCTGGTCTTTTCCTCCAACGCGCGGCCGGCCGGTCGCGGCGCCGCGCAGCTTGTCCTGGGGAAGGCATGGGGCTGCCGAGGGCCAGGCGCGATGGCCCCGGTAGCCCTGTCGCGGCGCGGCGTGACCGCCGCGCCGCGTGGCCCCGCTCCACGCGCCAGGGGCGACGGCGTTGCGCGTCCGGATGCGAAGGCGAGACGCCAAGGCGTCCATCCCCGCATCCCGCGGCGCCGGCCAGCCCGGCGGTCAGCCGCGGCGAATGGCGCGGCGGGATGCGAGATCCTCGATCTCGGCCGCGGTGTAGCCGAGCTCCGCCAGCACCTCCGCGGTATGCTCGCCGAGGCGGGGCGGGTGGCGGCGGATGGCGGCGGGTGTCGCGGCGAAGCGGGTGGGCGGCTTCGCCATGCGGAGCGTCCCTTCCGTCGGGTGCTGCATCGGCTGGAACATGCCGACCGCCGCGAGATGCGGATGCGAGGGCAGGTCGCCGATGGCGGAGAAGGCGGTGGCCGGGATGTCCAGCGTCTCGCACAGGGCCAGCCAGTCGGTGGTGCTGCGGCCGCGCGCGATGTCGGCGACCGCGGCATAGACGCGGTCGATCTGCGCGTTGCGCTTCACCGGGTCGTCCACCGAGAGCGCCTCGATCAGCTCCGGCCGGCCGGCGGCCTCGAAGAAGGCGCGCCAATGCGCCGCGGTATAGGGCAGCAGCGTCATCCATCCATCCTGCGTCGCCACCGGCTTGCGGTGGCGCAGGCGCTCATAGCCGGGCTCGCCCCGCGGCGGGTCGAAGGCATGGCCGCCCTGGTGCTCCACCGCGACGAAGGCCGTCAGCGTCTCCAGCATCGGCACCTCGACGAGCTGCGCCTCGCCGGTCCGCTCGCGGTGCAGCAGCGCCGCCAGCACGGCGGAGAGCAGCGCCATGCCGGTGATCTTGTCCGCGACCAGGGAAGGGACGAAGCGCGGCCGCCCTTCCTCCTCGCCCACGATGTCGGCGAGGCCGGAGGCGGCCTGGATCACTTCGTCGAAGGCCGGGCGGGCGCGGTGCGGCCCGTCCTGACCGAAGCCGGTGGCGACGGCGAAGACCATGCGCGGGTTCAGCGCCCGGCATTGCTCCGGCCCGAAGCCGAGCCGGGCCATGCCGGCAGGGCGGATATTGGTGACCAGCACGTCGGCGGTCGGGATCAGCCGCCGCAGCACCTCCGCCCCCTCCGGCGTCTTCAGGTCCAGCGACACCGACCGCTTGTTGCGATTCACCCCGAGGAAGACCGAGGCCATGCCGCGGTTGCGGAAGACGCCGGAGTTGCGGACCAGGTCGCCTGAGGGAGTCTCCACCTTGATCACCTCCGCACCCCAGTCGCCCAGGGTCTGGGTGGCGAATGGGCCGAGGACGACGGCGGTGAGGTCGAGCACGCGGATGCCGGCGAGCGGGCCCCCGGGTGAGGCGCCGTGCGGGCCGTCGGGCGTCGAGTCGGTCATGCCGCCCCGCCCCTGCGGGCGGCCGGATGCTGCGCCATGGACGCCTCCCTTCGTGGTTTTTCGGCGCAGGCAGCGCCGCAGTGTGAACGAATCCTAGCGGGCGCGCGCGGCGTGGGCTAGGCGATGGGGCGGAGGGCCGCGAAGGGCGCCGGCGCGGGACCGAGTCTGCACCCGAACCGGATGGCGTTCGCACACGTTCCCACCCTCGCGGCGGGGCGGCAACGCCCCCCAACACGACCAGATCCTGGAGGGACAGATGGCGACCGGAACGAAGGGCAAGGGGGCGAAGGCCCCGGCCAAGGCCGCCAAGGCGGCGGAGACCAAGGTGGCGAAGCCCGCCAAGGCCGCGCCCGCCAAGGCCGCGAAGGAAACCAAGACCGCGAAGGAGCCCAAGGCCAAGGCCGTGAAGGCGCCGAAGTCGGGCGACAAGCCGAATGCGCTGCAGCAGCCCCTGACCCCTTCGGCCGAGCTGGCCGCGGTGGTGGGCGCTGGCCCGATGGCCCGCGGCGAGGTGGTGAGCAAGGTCTGGGAATACATCAAGGCCGGCAACCTGCAGAACCCGCAGGACAAGCGCGAGATCCTGGCCGACGACAAGCTCAAGAAGATCTTCGGCAAGGACAAGGTGACGATGTTCGAGATGAACAAGCACCTCGCTGCCCATCTGAAGTAACGCCGGGATGCGGCGCCCCGTCGGGGCGCCCATCTGGCACGCGCATTGCTAGCCTTTCCGCAGAGTCCGGGGAGAGGCCAGCATGCCGGAGACATTGCCCGCCGAGCCGCCTGCCGAGCCGATGGTGGCGGGCCTGTTCCATGTCGCGGTCAAGACCAACGACCTGGACGCGACGGTCGCCTTCTACACGCGCATCCTGGGCCTGCGGAACGGCTTCCGGCCCGATTTCGGCTATCCCGGCGCCTGGCTGTACGTGCCCGTGGCCGGCGGCCCGGCCATCCTGCACATCTATGCCGGCGGCCCGGCGCTGCTGCCCGACGGCATCGCCCCGTCCGGCACCGCGGCGATCGACCATGTCTCGCTCGCCTGCCGCGGCTTCCAGGGCTATGTCGCGCGCTTCCGCGCGGCCGGGCTGGACTGGCGGGAATTCCTCGTCCCCGGCACCACGCTCTGGCAGTTGTTCGTCTACGACCCGTCCGGCGTACAGTGCGAGCTGACCTTCGAGGGCGCGGGGGAAAGCGGGCCGCCGCCCGACATGTCGCCCGGTCGCGCCTATGTCGCGGGCAGCAGCTTCTTCGACCCCGCCACCTATCCCAAGCTGCGCTGAGGAGGCCGCCATGCACCGCCGCGCGCTGCTGCTGGGCAGCCTCGCCAGCCCTTTCGTCATCGGCAGCGCCCGCGCCGCCGATGCGGTGAAGGTGGCGACCTTCGACGCCGCCTCCACGCTCCCCTATTTCGTCGCGCTGACGCGGGGCTTCTTCGCCGATGCCGGGATCGCGCCGCAGGGCACCCCGCTGGCGACCCATCCGCTGATCGTGCAGGCGCTGGTCAGCGGCGATGCCGAGGCCTGCACCAACCTGGTGACGCTGGAAGCGGCGAACATCAACAGCCGTCGCGCCAACACGGTTCTGTTCTTCTCGGTGAACGGGCAGAATGCCGAGCACCGCATGGAGCAGTTCGTGGTGAAGCCGGGCAGCAGCGCGAAGGCGCTGGCCGACCTGAAGGGGGCGCGCATCCTCTCGGCCCCGGGGCCGGGCAACATGGCGGCGGCGCGCGGCGTGCTCTCGGCGGCCGGGCTGCAGGAGGGACGGGACTACACGCTGGTGGAGCAGCCCATGGGCATGCATGTCGGCGCCATGCAGTCCGGCCAGTTCGACGCCGCCTATACGCTGGAACCCGTGGCGACCATCGGCGAGCGGGCCGGCGCCATGCAGCGGCTGGAGGCGGGGGTGATCGCCACGCATATGCTCGGCCGGCGGGACGCGAAGGCTTTCGCGAGTGGCGCCGGCTTCTCCGGCCGCTTCCTGGAGAGCCGGCCCGATGTGGCGCGGCGCTATGCAGAGGCCTGGGGGCGGGCGGTGCAGGCGATCCGTACCGATCCGACGACGCGGCAGGTGCTGACCAGCCACCTGAACACGCCGGCGGAGCTTGCCGCGGTGATGCCGCTGCAGGCCTTCACGCTGGTGAAGGAACTGACCGCGCAGGACCGCGCCGACATGCAGCGCTTCGTCGACCTGGCGGTGCAGCAGGGCGTGGTGCGCGAGCGGATCGAGGTGGACCGCTTCCTCCGGGCGCTGTGATGGACGGGCCGGGCGTCCCGCCACGGGACGCGGCGATGTCGGTGCGGGGGCTGCGGAAGGCCTTCGGCGGGCAGCCGGTCTATTCCGGCTTCGACCTGGATGTCCGGCGCGGCGACATCCTGGCGATCTTCGGCCCGAATGGCTGCGGCAAGTCCACGCTGATCAACATGGCGGCCGGGCTGCTGCCGCTGGATGGCGGCAGCATCCTGTACGACGGCCGGGAGGTGCGGGAGGTCCGCATCGGCTATGTCTTCCAGAACTACCGGGAGGCGCTGTTCCCCTGGCTGCGCGCCGCCGACAACATTCGTTACCCGCTGCGCCGGCTGGGCCTGCCGAAGCGGGAGATCGAGGCGCGGCTGGAGCGGCTGACGAGCGACTTCCGCATCCGCTTCGACCTGGCGCGCCACCCCTACGAACTCTCGGGCGGGCAGCAGCAATTGGTCTCGGTCATGCGGGCGCTGGCGGTCGAGCCGGAGGTGCTGTTCCTCGACGAGCCCTTCTCGGCGCTGGATTTCGAGACGACGCTGGACCTGCGGGCCCTGCTGCAGGATGTGCTGAAGCGGCTGCGGGTGACGACGCTGCTGGTCTCGCATGACCTGGAGGAATCGATCGCCCTGGCCGACCGGCTGCTGATGCTGACGCGGCGGCCGACCACCGTCGCCGACGACATGGCGGTGGAATTGCCCTGGCCGCGCACGAGCGCGACCTTGTCGGAGCCCGGCTTCGTCGCGCTGAAGCGGCGCTGCCTGGCGGTGTTCGAGGCCGCGGTCGCGGGGCGGCCGGTGGCGGCATGAGGGGGCTGCTGGGCGCCGCCGGCTTCATCGCGCTGTGGTGGCTGGCGGTGCTGCTGCGCCTGGCCGATCCGGTGCTGCTGCCGAGCCCGGCCGAGACCTTGCGGGAGACCTGGGCGGCGCTGCAGGGCGGGCCGCTGCTGCACGACCTGACGCGGACCGTCTGGCGGACGGTGCAGGCCTTCGTCATCGCCACGGCGGTCGGGGTGCCGCTCGGCATCGCGCTGGGGGCGAAGGAGGGCGTCTATCGCTCCGTCGAGTTCGTGGTGGATTTCTTCCGCTCGACCCCGGCTTCGGCGCTGTTCCCTCTGTTCCTCATCCTGTTCGGCGTGGGGGAGGGGACGAAGGTGGCGGTGGCCGCCTTCGGCGCGGCGCTGGTGATCCTGTTCAATGCCGCCTACGGCGTGATGAATGCGCGGCGGACGCGGGTGCTGGCGGCGCGGGTGATGGGCGCCGGCGAGGCGCGCATCCTCTGGGACGTGCTGCTGTGGGAGGCGCTGCCGCAGGTGCTGGTGGGCATGCGCGCCGGCGTGTCGCTGGCGCTGGTCATCGTGGTGGTGGCGGAGATGTTCATCGGCAGCACGGACGGCTTGGGCCAGCGGGTGATCGTGGCGCAGAGCCTGTTCGAGAGCGGGCTGATGTATGGCGTGATCTTCCTGGCCGGCGCCCTGGGCTACCTGCTGAACCTGACCTTCCTCGTGTTGGAGAAACGCTTCGTCCACTGGGCCGGGCGCTGACTCGAGGAGGGCAAGGCCCCCCTCGCTAGAGTCCCGGAATGTCGGTGTAGAGCCGCCGGAGCTTGCCGAGGAAATCGGCACCGGTCTTCGCCCGCGATCCCTCGACCGGATCGCCGCCGGGCAGCATGGTGTCGCTGGCCTCCAGGCTGAACGCCCGCACGAATTCCACCCTCGCATCGCGCAACGCGCCGATCTCCGTGACGCCGCCGCCGCGGCGCAGCACCAGGCCCGCGACGATGCCGTCCTCGATTGCCTGGGTGGCGCCCTGGCCGAGCGTGGGGACCATGGCATGCGCGGCATCGCCGAGGAACAGCACCCGGCCGTCGCAGGCGCCGCGCAGCAGCGGCGAGTCCTGCAGCCTGGCCCAGTGCAGGTCGGCGATCTGCCGACGGATGCGGTCCACCATCCAGGCGACGGCGGGGCAGGCGACGCGGTCCCGCGGCAGATAGAGCGCGGCCTGGTGCGCGGCGGATTTCACCGCCTCCGGCACCTCCGCCTCCGGCGCCGGAAGCGGCACGCTGCCCGCGATATAGGCGCCGCCGCCCGGCAGGCGGTAGGAGAGTAGCCGGGCGCGACCGTTGAACCACTGGCCGTAATCGTCGTAGGGGCAGTCGGCGGCGTCCGGCACCAGCAGCCGGGTGAGGGCGATGCCGTGGAAGCGCGGCGCCGGCACGCCGGCGGTCAGGGCCCGCAGGCGCGAATAGCGGCCATCGCCGGCGACCAGCAGGTCGAAGCCGCCGGGCCGGTGCAGCGCGCCCTCCGTGTCGCGCAGCACGGGGGCGAGGCGGCCGGCGGGATCCTCCTCCAGCGCTTCCAGCGCCAGGCCACGACGGGTGAAGGCGGCGACGGGTGCGCGAAGCGCGCGGTAGAGCTCCGACCAGCGGAGGCGGATGCCGGGTTCCTCGGCGACGTCCAGCAGGTCGAGGTCGAAGAGCCGCTCGCCCCAGGCGGCGTCGATGAACCAGCGGCGCCAGGGCAGGGAGGCGGCGCGCACGGCGGCGTGGCGCATGGGCAGGGCAAGCCGCAGCGCCTTCAGCGCATTCGGCCCCACATTCAGGCCGGTGCCGGCCTCGGCTGCCGCATCCTCCTGCAGCCGGTCGAAGGCTTCGATGGCGAGGCCGGGCGCATCCGCCAGCATCTCCGCGAGCACGCTGCCGGCGACGCCGGTACCGATGATGCCGATCCGCATGGCAGCCCGCCAAGCAACCGGCGCGCCAGCTTGCCGCGGCCGCCACGGCGCGGGAGCATGCCGGGATGCTGATCGACAGCCATATCCATCTCTGGCGTGCGGGGGAGGGGCCGGAGCCCTGGATCCGCCGCAAGCTCGCCGGGCTGGACCGGGACCGCACCCTGGCCGACTACCGCCGCGCCAGCGAAGGCCTGGCGGTGGATGGCGTGGTGCTGGTGCATGCGACCGAGGACCCGGCCGAGACGCCCTGGCTGCTGCGCCTGGCCGAGGCGGAGACGCAGGTGGCGGCGGTGATCGGCTGGGCCGATCTGGCCGACCCCGACACGCCGCGGCGTCTCGATGGCTGGATGGCGCTGTCGCCGAAGTTCCGCGGGCTGCGCGCCATGCCGGCCTTCGGCGAAGGCGCGGCGCTGGCGCCGGCGGCGCGGGACACGCTGCGGGCCATGGCGCGGCGTGGCCTGGTGCTGGACCTGCTGGCGGCACCGGCGCAGCTGCCGCTGGTTCTGCGACTGAAGGACGCGGTGCCGGACCTGTCGGTGATGCTGAACCATTGCGGCCGGCCGCTGACCGCGACGGGCGATCCCGGCGCCTGGGCGGATGCGCTGCGCGCCGTGGCGCGGGCGACGGATGTGCACTGCAAGCTGTCGAGCCTGGCGGAGCGGGCCGGCATGGACTGGACCGTCGCGCGGCTGCAGCCCTTCCTCGACGTGGTGCTGGAGAGCTTCGGGCCGCACCGCCTCGCCTTCGGCAGCAACTGGCCGGTGGTCGACATCGCCGCTTCCTGGGCCGGCTGGTGGGCGGCGCTGGAGGCGATGCTGCGGCCGCATGCGCTTGACGCGGCGGCGCGCGCAGCGATCCTCGGCGGCACCGCGGCGGGGTTCTACGGCATCGCGCCGCAGGCCGGCCTGCGGGATGGCGAACCGGCCTGATCCGGGGTGCGGCGTCAGGCCGGTTCGCGCGACAGCCAGTCCAGATAGGCGGCGAGGCCCGCCTCCGGCGTCACCTGCGGCGTCCAGCCCAGCGCCGCGCGCGCCGCTGCGATGCTGAAATCTCCCTGCCGGTATTCCGCCAGCCGATGCCCCGGCGTGAACCGGGCGCGCCAGCCCGGGCGCAGCGCCGTGATCCGCGCGGCGATCCCCGTGACCGGCAGGCTCGGGCCGCCGACGATGTTGCAGGCGAGGCCGGCGATGTCCGGCGCATCGAGCGCCGCCAGCAGGGCGGACACGGCGTCCTCCACGTGCAGCAACGGCACCGGGAAGCTGCCATCATGGTCCACCGCGGTCTCCGGCATGCCCCTGGCGGCGTCGCGCACCATGCGGGCGGTCAGGCTGGGCGTGGTCCGGCGCGGACCATAGACCCAGCCGAGGCGCAGCGCGCAGGCCGCCACGCCATGCTCCGCGGCATAGGCGCGCAGCGCTGCCTCCGCCGCCGCCTTGCTGGCGCCATAGGCGTCGCGCGCCAGCAGCGGCGCCGCCTCCGTGACCGGGTCCATGCCCGCCGGCGTGTCGCCATAGGCATGGACCGAGGAGCAGAAGACGAAGCGCGGCACGCGGAAGATCCGTGCGAGCTCGAGCAGCGTCACGGTGCCGGCGGCATTCGCGGCGAAGATGCCTGCGGGGTGGTCCTTCGCCAGCATCTGGCCGGAAATGCCGCCGCAATGCAGGATGGCCGCGACGCCGCGGGCGACCAGCGCGGCCAGTCGCGCGGTGTCGGTGAGCTCGGCGGGCACAACCTCGAAGGGCAGGCCCGGCGGGGCGATGCGGTCGGTGGCCAGGACCGGGCGGCCGGAGGCGAGCAGCCGTTCCGCCGCACGCCGGCCGATCAGGCCCGCCGCGCCGGTGACGAGGACCGCCCCTGATGCCGCCATCCGCGTCCCCCCTGGCTTGACATGCTGCGCTGCGGCGACGGTAAGCTTGCGCCCGACAGCGGACAAGGCGGGGAGAGCATCGCATGCGCGCATGGTTCGGCATGGCCGTGGCGGCTGCGCTCCTGGCGACCTCGCCGCTGCAGGCGCAGTCGCTGCGCATCGGCCTGCAGGAGGATCCGGACGCGCTGGACCCGATGCAGGGCACCACCTTCGTCGGCCGCATCGTCTTTGCGGCGCTCTGCGACAAGCTGGTGGACTTGGATGCGCGGCTGAACTACGTGCCGCAACTCGCCACCGCCTGGGAATGGGGCGAGGAAGGCCGCACCCTGACCCTGCGGCTGCGCCCCGGCGTGGTGTTCCATGACGGGGAACCGCTGGACGCCGAGGCGGTGAAGTTCAACCTGGACCGCTACCGCACCACCAGCGGGTCCCGCCGCTTGGCGGAATTGCGGCCGGTGCAGGCGGTGGAGGTGGTGGACCCGATGACGGTGCGGCTGCGCATGGCGCAGCCTTTCGCGCCGCTGCTGGGCGTGCTGTCGGACCGCGCCGGGATGATGCTGTCGCCCAAGGCGGTGCAGGCGGCCGGTGCGCGCGTCGCGGATGCGCCGGTCTGCTCCGGCCCCTTCCGCTTCACCCGGCGGGTGGCGCAGGACCGCATCGTGCTGGACCGGTTCGACCGCTACTGGAATGCGCAGGACATCCATATCCAGCAGGTGACCTACCTGCCGATCCCGGCGGCGAATGTGCGGCTGGCCAATCTGCGCGCCGGCGCGCTGGAGATGATGGAGCGCGTGGCGCCGACCGACCTGAAGGAGGCGCGGGCGCAGCGCAGCCTGCGCGTCGTCGAGAGCGTGGCGCTGGGCTACTACACGCTGTCCATCAACGTCGCGAACGGGCCGCGCGCCCGCGGGCCGCTCGGCAATCCCAAGGTGCGGGAGGCGCTGGAGGCGGCGATCGACCGCCGCGCCCTGAACCAGGTGGTGTTCGACGGCGAATTCGTCCCGAGCAACCAGGCCCAGGCGCCCGGCAGCACCTTCTACAATGCCGAAAGGCCGGTGCCGGCGCGCGACCTGGCCAAGGCCCGCCGCCTGCTGGCCGAGGCGGGCATGCCGAGGCCCGCCTTCACCCTGCTGGCGGTGAACACCCCGGTGGAGCAGCAGGTCGGCGAGGTGATCCAGGCCATGGCGGCTGAGGCCGGCTTCGAGATCCGCGTGCAGACGCTGGAGGCCGGTGCGCTGACGGCGGCCACCGACCGCGGCGAATATGACGCGGCGCTCGTCCTCTGGTCCGGGCGGGCCGACCCGGATGCCAATGTCAGCATCTGGCTGCAGAGCGACGGCTTCATCAACTGGGGGCGCTACAACAACCCGGAATTCGACCGGGCGCTGGCGCAGGCGCGGTCGGTGACGGACACCGCGGCGCGGCAGGGCTTCTACCGCCAGGCCAGCGCCATCTACCTGGACGACCGGCCGCACCTGTTCCTGTATCACTTCAAGCTGTTCTGGGGCATGACGGACCGGCTGACCGGCTTCCAGCCGCATCCAGACGGGCTGATCCGCCTGCAGGGCGTGCGGCTGGCGGGGCGCTGAGCGTGCTCCGCCTCAGAACGGCGTGTCGCCGCAGATCGTCACACGCTGCATGATGCGCGTTTCCGCCGGGTAGTCGTTGATCGCGAAATGCATGGTGCAGCGATTGTCCCAGAAGGCGACCGACCCGCTGTGCCAGCGGAAGCGGCAGGTGAACTCCGGGCGGGTGGCGTGCCGCATCAGGAAGTCGATCAGCGGCCGGCTCTCGGCCTCGGTCATGTCCTCGAAGCGGTGCAGGTGGCCGCCGACGAACAGCGCCTTGCGCCCGGTCTCGGGATGCGTGCGCACCAGCGGATGGGTGGAAATGGTCTGGGTGTTGCCGGGGTCGATCACCTTCATGCCGATCTTGTCGGCGTAGAATTCCCGCCGCGTCTTGCCGTCATGGCTGCTGAAATTGTCGCCGCGATAGACGCCCTTCAGCCCGTCCAGCATCCGCCGCATGCCGGGCGACAGGCTCTCATAGGCCAAGGCGAGGTTGGCCCAGAGCGTGTCGCCGCCGGCCGAGGGGATCTCCACGCCGTACAGGATGGTGCCCATGGCGGGCCGGGCGGTGAAGGCCTGGTCGGAATGCCAGGATCCGCCGAAATTGGTCTTGTCCGCCGGCGTCTTGCGGATCTCCAGGACCTCCGGCCACTCGTCCATCCCGGCCATGTAGGGGTGCAGGTGGATCTCGCCCCAGCGGCGGGCGAAGGCAAGCTGGGTGGGCGGGGTCAGCCGCTGGTCGCGGAAGAAGATCACCTGGTGGTCCAGCAGGGCCCGGCGGATCTCCGCCAGCACCGCCTCGGGCACCTCCTGCGAGAGGTCGACTCCGCCGATCTCGGCGCCCAGGGCGCCGGCGATGCGGCTGACCTCGATGTGGCGATACCCGTCGTTGCGCAGCGCATGTCCGTCCATGGCCGTCATTCCCTCCTGCCCGGGGATGCTCGCCGAAGCCCGGCGCCGGCGCAACGCCCGCATCCGAATGGCCGGCCGCCGCCGCCCGGCGGCGGCTTTCGCTTCATTCAGGCGCAACCATGGGGCAGATAGAGGATCGGGTCCGGGCGGTGCCGCCGCCTGGGCCTTTCCTGCGCGCGAACCGATGAAGGATGCCATGGCGAGTTCCGATGCGGCTGGCGATGCGGCTGCCCTGCGCGACGCGATCGTTCGCAAGCTGACCTACGACATGGGCAAGAGCCGGAGCGGCGCACGCGACCGCGACTGGTTCCTGGCCACCGCCCTGGCGGTGCGGGACCGGGTGATCGACCGCTGGATCGATGTCACCCGCGCCTCCTATGAGGGCGGGCGGAAGCAGGTCTACTATCTCAGCCTGGAATTCCTGGTCGGGCGGCTGCTGCGGGATGCGGTGTCCAATCTCGGCCTCGACGCCACGCTGCGGGACGCCCTGGCGCCGCTCGGCGTGGACTACGATGCCGTCCGGCTGGCGGAGCCGGATGCGGCGCTGGGCAATGGCGGCCTGGGGCGGCTGGCGGCCTGCTTCATGGAAAGCCTGTCCAGCCTTGCCATCCCCGCCTTCGGCTACGGCATCCGCTACGAGCACGGGCTGTTCCGGCAGATCCTGCGGGATGGCTGGCAGCACGAATACCCGGAGGACTGGCTGCAATTCGGCAACCCCTGGGAGTTCGCCCGGCCGGAGATCGCGCATGACATCGGCTTCGGCGGATCGGTCGAGGCGGTGCGCGTCTCGGAGACCGCGATCCGGCATGTGTGGCATCCGGGCGAGACGGTGCAGGCCGTGGCCTATGACACGCCGGTGGTGGGCTGGCGCGGCCAGCATGTGAACACGCTGCGGCTCTGGTCCGCCCGGGCGCTGGACCCGCTGAAGCTCGAGGCCTTCAATTTCGGCGACCATGTCGGGGCGCTGGCCGACCGCATGCGGCAGGAGGCGATCAGCAAGGTCCTCTACCCGTCGGACGAGACGCCGGCCGGGCAGGAATTGCGGCTGCGGCAGGAATACTTCTTCACCTCGGCGGCGCTGCAGGACCTGGTCCGGCGGCACCTGCGGGTCTACGGCGACCTGACCTCCCTGCCGGACCGGGTGGCGATCCAGCTCAACGACACCCATCCCGCGATCGCGGTGGCCGAGCTGATGCGGATCTGCGTCGACCTGCACGGCATGGGCTGGGAGGAAGCCTGGGCGGTCACCCGCGGGTCGATCAGCTACACCAACCACACCCTGCTGCCGGAGGCGCTGGAGAGCTGGGCGGTGCCGCTGATGGAGCGGCTGCTGCCGCGCCACATGCAGATCATCTACTTGATCAATGCCCACCACCTGGACGAGGTGCGGGCACGCCATCCCGGCGACGACCGGCTGCTGTCCAGCGTCTCGCTGATCGAGGAAGGGCATGGGAGGCGGGTCCGCATGGGGCACCTGGCCTTCGTCGGCTCGCACAAGGTCAACGGCGTCTCGGCGCTGCATTCCGACCTTCTGAAGAAGACCGTGTTCCGCGACTTCAACGCGCTGGCGCCGGACCGCATCGTCAACAAGACCAACGGCATCACCTTCCGCCGCTGGCTGCAGCAGGCCAACCCGGCGCTGACCCGGCTGGTCTCCGACGCGGTCGGCCCGGCCGTGCTGGACGATGCCGGGCGGCTGGAAGGCCTGATCCCGCTGGCCGAGGATGCCGGCTTCCGCGACCGCTTCGCGGCGGTGAAGCTGGCGAACAAGCAGGCCCTGGCCGAGATCATCCGCCAGCAGCTCGACCTGCGGGTCGACCCGGCCGCCATGTTCGACGTGCAGATCAAGCGCATCCACGAATACAAGCGCCAGCTGCTGAACATCCTGGAGACGGTGGCGCTGTACGACGCCATCCGCGCGCAGCCCCATCTCAACTGGGTGCCGCGGGTGAAGATCTTCGCCGGGAAGGCGGCGGCCAGCTACCACCGCGCCAAGCAGATCATCAAGCTGGCCTATGACGTGGGGCGGGTGGTGAACAGCGACCCGACGGTGCGGGACCTGCTGAAGGTCGCCTTCCTGCCCAACTACAACGTCTCCCTGGCCGAGATGATCGTCCCCGCCGCCGACCTGTCGGAGCAGATCAGCACGGCGGGCATGGAGGCGTCGGGCACCGGCAACATGAAGCTGGCGCTGAACGGCGCGCTGACCATCGGCACGCTGGACGGCGCCAATGTCGAGATCCGCGAGCGGGTGGGCGACCCCAACATCTTCATCTTCGGCCTGACGACCGAGGAGGTGGACGCCAAGCGGCGGGACGGCAGCCATGGCGCGGCCGCCGTCCAGGCCTCCCCCCGGCTGGGGGAGGTGCTGGAGGCGGTCGAGGGGGGCGTCTTCTCCCCGGACGACCGCGGCCGCTACCGCGACCTCATGGGCTCGATCCGCGGGCATGACTATTTTATGGTGGGCGCCGACTTCGACAGCTACTTCGAGGCGCAGCGCCGTGCCGATGCGCGCTGGGCGGACCCGACCGCCTGGTGGCGGAGCGCGGTGCTGAACACGGCGCAGGTCGGCTGGTTCTCCTCCGACCGCACCATCGCCGAGTATGCCGAGGAGATCTGGCGCGTGCCCCTCGGGCGCTGAGGGTTCGGGGAAGACGGCCCGGCGGCCTGCGCCGGAGCCTGACAAGCCCGGGGGGCCAACGGGCATTCTTGCGGAACCGCGATGGGTGCACACACTCTGGGGCGCGGGACGGGAAGGGGGGGAAAGGGACATGCCGCAGACAGGCCCGCGCAGCGAGGGGCCGCTGGCCCGCACGGCCATGGCCTTCGTCCTGGCGGGGGGCCGCGGCAGCCGGCTGATGGAGCTGACCGACAAGCGCGCCAAGCCGGCGGTCTATTTCGGCGGCAAGTCGCGGATCATCGACTTCGCCCTGTCCAATGCCCTGAATTCCGGCGTGCGCCGGGTGGCCGTGGCCACCCAGTACAAGGCGCACAGCCTGATCCGCCACCTGCAGCGCGGCTGGAACTTCCTGCGGCCGGAGCGGAACGAGAGCTTCGACATCCTGCCGGCCAGCCAGCGCGTCTCCGAGCACCTCTGGTACCTCGGCACCGCCGATGCGGTGTACCAGAACATCGACATCATCGAGGACCTGGCGCCGCGCCACATCGTCATCCTGGCCGGCGACCACGTGTACAAGATGGACTACGAGGTGATGCTGCAGCAGCACGTGGACAGCGGCGCCGGCGTCACCGTCAGCTGCCTGACCGTCCCGCGGGAGGAAGCGCGCGGCTTCGGCGTCATGGCCGTCGACGCCACCGGCCGCATCACCGAATTCCTGGAAAAACCGGCCAACCCGCCGCCAATGCCCGGCGACCCGACCCGCTCGCTCGCCAGCATGGGGATCTATGTCTTCGAGACGCGGCTGCTGATCGACCGGCTGCGGCAGGATGCGGCGGACCCCACCTCCTCGCATGATTTCGGCAAGGACATCATCCCGCGCATGGTCGCGGAAGGCCAGGCGCAGGCGCACCGGTTCGAGGCGAGCGTGGTCCGCTCCGCCGCCGAGACCAGCGCCTACTGGCGCGATGTCGGCACGGTGGATGCCTATTGGGAAGCGAATGTCGACCTGACCGACGTCGTCCCGCCGCTCGACATCTTCGACAAGGACTGGCCGATCTGGACCTATGCGGAAGTCGTTCCGCCTTGCAAATTCGTCCATGACCTGGACGGCAGGCGGGGGGAGGCCATCGCCTCCCTGGTGTCCGGCGGCTGCATCGTCTCCGGCGCCACCGCGCGCCGCTCCCTCCTCTTCACCGGCGTGCACCTGCATTCCTTTGCCCGGATCGAGGGCGCGGTGCTGCTGCCGCGGGTGGATGTCGGCCGCGGTGCCCGGCTGACGAATGTCGTGGTGGATCGCGGCGTGCGGATCCCCGAAGGCCTGGTGGTGGGGGAGGACCCGGTGGAGGACGCCAAGCGCTTCCGCCGGACCGGCAAGGGCATCTGCCTGATCACCCAGGCCATGCTGGACCGCGTCGCGGCATGAGCCTGCGGCTGCTGGCCGTGGCGTCGGAGGCGGTGCCGCTGGTCAAGACCGGTGGCCTCGCCGATGTGGTCGGCGCGCTGCCGGCCGCGCTGGCGGCGCAGGGCGTCGCCGTCACCACCCTGCTGCCCGGCTATCCCGCGGTGACGGAGGCGATCGGCGGGGCGCCGGTGGCGCTCGACCTGCCCGACCGCTTCGGCCCGGCCCGGCTGCGCGCGGCGCGGCGCGGCGCCATGGATCTACTGGTGCTGGAGGCACCGCAGCATTTCGGGCGGGCCGGCAACCCCTATTCCGCGCCCGGCGGCGCGCCGTGGGAGGACAACGGCATCCGCTTCGCCGCCCTGGGCTTCGCCGCGGCGGAAGCGGCGGTGGCGCTAGGCTTCGATGCGGTGCATGCGCATGACTGGCAGGCGGGGCTCGCCGGCGCCTATCTGGCCCATGGACGGCGGCGGGTGCCGTCGGTCTTCACCATCCACAACCTGGCCTTCCAGGGACAATTCCCCGCCGCGCTCTTCCCCGCGCTCGGCCTGCCGGAGGATGCCTTCGGCCTCGCGGGCCTCGAGTATTTCGGCGATGTCGGCTTCCTCAAGGCCGGCCTCTGGTATGCCGACCGCATCACCACCGTCTCCCCCACCTATGCCGAGGAGATCCGCACGCCGGCCGCCGGCATGGGTCTGGACGGGCTGCTGCGCGGCCGGGCCGGCGCCGTGTCCGGCATCCTGAACGGGCTGGACACGACGGAGTGGAACCCGGCGACGGATGCGGCGCTGGCGGCGCGCTTCTCGGCGGCCGACCCGGCGCCGCGCGCCGCCAACCGGGCGGCGCTGCAGGCGCGCTTCGGCCTGGCGCCGGATGACGCGGCGCCGCTCTTCGCCTTCGTCGGCCGCCTCGCCTGGCAGAAGGGCATGGACCTGGTGCTGGAGGCGGTGCCGGCCCTGCTGGAGGCCGGCGGGCAGCTGGCGGTGCTGGGCACCGGCGATGCGGCGCTGGAAGCCGCCTGCCGCGATGCGGCGGCGGCGCATCGCGGCCGGGTCGGCGCCGTCATCGGCTTCGACGAGGGCGCGGCGCGGCTGGCCTATGCCGGCGCCGACAGCGTCCTCGTCCCCTCCCGCTTCGAACCCTGCGGCCTCGCCCAGCTCTGCGCCCTGCGCTATGGCGCGCCGCCGCTGGTCGCACGGACCGGCGGCCTCGCGGACACCGTCATCGACGCCAACCCCATGGCCCTGGCGGCCGGCTGCGCGACCGGCATGCAATTCCCGCCCGGCGATGCCGCCATGCTGGGCGCCGCCCTGCAGCGCACCGCCGCGCTGATCCGCGACCGCGCCGGCTGGGCGCGCCTGCGCGCCAATGCCATGGGCTGCGACGTGTCCTGGGACCGCTCCGCCGCCAGCTATGCCGCACTGTTCCGGGAGATCGTGGCGGCGGATGCCTGACCTGCTGGAAGGCCGGTCGGAGCCGCTCGGCGTCGTCGCCGAGGGCGCCGGGGTGAATGTCGCCGTGGTGGCGCCGGATGCCTGGGCGGTGGATTTCTGCCTGTTCCACCCGGGCTCGGATGCGGAGATCGCCTGCCACCGCCTGCCGCTGCGCAGCGGCGATGTCTGGCATGGCTGGGTGCCCGGCGTCGGCCCGGGGGCGCATTACGGGCTGCGCGCGCATGGCCCCTGGGAGCCGGAGGCGGGCCATCGCTTCGACCCGGCCAAGCTGCTGCTCGACCCCTGGGCGACGCGCATCGACCGGCCCTTCCGGCTGGACGCCCGCATGTTCGGCCGCGGCGTGGACAGCGCGCCCTGCATGCCGAAGGCGGTGGTCCCCTTTCCCGCCATGCCCGCGCCGCCGATCCCGATCGCGCCCGGGCCGCGGGTGATCTACGAACTGCATGTGCGCGGCTTCACCCGCCTGCATCCGGAGATCCCCGAGGCGGTTCGCGGCACCTTCGCCGCGCTCGGCCACCCGGCCGCCATCGCGCATCTCCGCGCCCTGGGCGTCACCCATGTCGAGCTGATGCCGGTCGCCGCCGGCATCGACGAGCGGCACCTGCCGCCGCTCGGCCTCAACAACCACTGGAACTACAACCCGGTCGGCGTCCTCGCGCCAGATCCGCGGCTGGCGCCGGGCGGCATGGCGGAGATCCGCGCCGCCGTGGCCGCGCTGCGGGCCGCCGGCATCGGCGTCATCCTCGACGTCGTCTACAACCACAGCGGGGAGGGGGACGAGCATGGGCCGACCCTCTCCCTCCGGGGCCTGGCCAATGCCGCCTTCCATCGCATCGGGCCGGATGGCCGCTACGCCAATGATGCCGGCTGCGGCAACACCCTGGCGCTGGACCGGCCCTGGCCGCTGCGCCTCGCCATGGATGCCATGCGGCACTGGGTCCTGCAGGCGGGGGTGGAGGGGTTTCGGCTCGACCTCGCGCCCGTGCTCGGCCGGCGCGCCGATGGCTTCGACCCGGATGCGCCGCTGCTGCAGGCCATGCGGCAGGATCCCGTGCTGCGGGAAAGGCTGATCATCGCCGAGCCCTGGGACATCGGCTGGGGCGGCTACCGCCTGGGCGAGTTCCCGCCGGGCTGGGGCGAGTGGAACGACCGCTTCCGCGACACGGTCCGCCGCTTCTGGCGCGGCGATGCGGGGCAGGTGGCGGACCTTGCCACCCGGCTGGCCGGGTCGGCCGACCTGTTCGGCCCGGCGCGGCGGCGGGTGACGGACAGCGTCAACTACGTCACCGCGCATGACGGCTTCACCCTGGCCGACCTCGTGGCCTTCACCCGGAAGCGCAACGAGGGCAATGGCGAGCATGGCCACGATGGCCATAACGAGAACCATTCCTGGAATTGCGGGGTGGAGGGGCCGACGCGCGACCCGGCGGTGCTGGCCCGCCGGGCCGGCGATGTCCGCGCCCTGCTGGCGACCCTGCTGGCGGCGCGCGGCACGCCCATGCTCTCCATGGGCGACGAGTGCGGCCGGACCCAGGGCGGCAACAACAACGCCTATGCGCAGGACAACCCGGTCTCCTGGCTCGACTGGGCCGGGATGGACATGGACCTCATGGGGTTCGCCGCGCGGCTGGTGGCGGCGCGCCTCGCGCATCCGGCGCTGCATGGCGACGCGGCGCTGACCGGGCTGCCCCTGGACGACAGCGGCCTGCCGGATGTCGCCTGGCTGCGGCCGGATGGCGCGGCGATGGGGCCGGCCGACTGGGCGGATCCGGCCGGGTGCGCCCTGGTCATGGCCCTGTACGTGCCGGCCCGCGGCGTCCGACCGGCCGACCGCGTGCTGCTGGCGCTGAACGGCGCGGCCCATGCCGTGACCCTGGCGCCGCCTGCCGCCCGGCCCGGCTTCGCCTGGCGCATCCTGGCCGACAGCGCCGATCCCGCGGCGCAGGGGTCGGCGCCGGCCGCGCCGCGCCTGCCGCCGCGCAGCGTCCTGCTGCTGGCCGAGACCGCGGCTGCCTGACCCGCCGGGCCGGCCGCGGCTGCCGCTGCCGCAGCGGTTGTGGCACAGCCCTTGCGTGACCAGATCGTGAGCGAAGGCCCGCTGAAGGGTGGCCCGCCAACCGGGAATGGAGAGGGACATGCGGACCAGGTATCGGATCGAGCGACGGGCGCTGCTGACGGGCGGCACCGCGCTGGCGGTGGTGGCGGGCGCGCGGGTGCCGGTGGCGCAGAGCCTGGACAAGGTCTCCTTCCAGACCAACTGGCGCGCCCAGGCGGAGCATGGCGGCTACTACCAGGCGGTCGCCGCCGGCCTCTATCGCCGCCACGGGATCGACTGCGAGTTGCGCCAGGGCGGGCCGCAGCAGAACCCGGCGCAGCTCCTGCTCGCCGGGCGGGTGGACATGATCATGTCCTCCGGCTTCCAGGCGCTGAACTATGTGCGGGAGAACCTGCCCTTCCTCTGCATCGCCGCCATCATGCAGAAGGATCCGCAGGTGCTGATGAGCCATGAGGAGGCGGGCCTCGCCGGCTTCGAGGCGATGCGCGGCCGGCCGATCTTCGTCGGCGCCGCCGGTCGCGTGACCTACTGGCCCTTCCTGAAGGCGCGCTTCGGCTTCAGCGACGACCAGATCCGCCCCTACACCTTCAACATTCAGCCCTTCGTCGCCGACAGGTCGGCGATCATGCAGGGCTTCCTCTCCTCCGAGCCCTATTCGGCCATGCAGGCCGGGGCGCGGCCGCACGTCCACCTGATCGCCGATGCCGGCTACCCCAACTACCAGACCACCATCGACATCGCCCGCCGCATGACGGAGGAGAAGGCCGACCTCGTCCAGCGCTTCGTGGACGCGACGATCGAGGGCTGGGCGCAGTACATGCAGGGCCGCGACATCGGCGCCGCCAATGCCATGATCATGCGCGACAACCCGGAGATGACGCAGGACCGCATCGACTACGCGATCCGCGCGATGAACGAGCGGGGCATCGTGCTGTCCGGCGATGCCGAGGCGATGGGGATCGGCGCCATGACCGATGCGCGCTGGGCCAGCTTCTACACCACCATGCGCGATGCCGGCGTGGTGCCGGCGGGGCTCGACGTGACGCGGGCCTACAGCCTGCGCTTCGTGAACAAGCGGGTCGGCCTGGCTTGAGCGCGGCGTCCCTCGTCTCGCTGCGCGGCGTCGCCAAGCGCTATGCGACGGGCACGCTGGCGGTGCGGGGGATCGACCTCGACATCGCGCCGGGGGATTTCGTGGCCCTGCTCGGCCCCTCCGGCTGCGGCAAGTCGACGCTGCTGCGGATGGTGGCCGGGCTGGCCGAGCCGACCGGCGGCCGCATCGCCTGGCCCGGCGGCCAGCCCAGCGCGCGCGACATCGGCTTCGTCTTCCAGGAACCGACCCTGATGCCCTGGGCGACCGCGCAGGCCAATGTCGCCCTGCCGCTGGAACTGGCCGGGATGCCACGCGCGGAGGCAGCGTCGCGCGCCGCTTCGATGCTGGCCCGGGTCGGGCTGCAGGGCTTCGAGAAGGCCTATCCCCGCGCCCTGTCCGGCGGGATGAAGATGCGCGTGTCTCTCGCCCGCGCCCTGGTGACGAAGCCGCGGCTGCTGCTGATGGACGAGCCCTTCGCGGCGCTGGACGAGATCACCCGGTTCAGGCTGAACAACGACCTGCTGGAGCTTTGGACGGCGGAGCGCTTCACCGTGGTGTTCGTGACCCATTCCGTGTTCGAGAGCGTGTACCTGGCGCAGCGCATCGTCGTCATGGCGCCGCGCCCCGGCCGCATCCATGCCGAGCTGGCGGTGGACGCGCCGGCGCCGCGCGGGGAGGAGTTCCGTACCTCCGCTGACTATGCCGCGCATTGCCGGGAGGTCTCGCAGGCGCTGGCCGCCGCCATGGCGCCGGCTGCGGCATGAGCGAGGCGGTGGAAGGCGCGCCGTCCGAGGCGCCCCGCCCCGGCCTGGCCATGGCGCCGGAGGCCTGGCTGCGCGTGCTGGCGCCGGTGGTCATCGGCCTGCTGGTGCTGGGCGGCTGGGAATGGCTGGTGCGGGCGCGGGAGATCCCGCCCTACATCCTGCCCGGGCCCATCGCCATCGCGCAGGCGCTGGTGCGGGACTGGGGGACCCTCTCGGCCTCCCTGCTCGTCACCCTGAAGACCACCGGGCTGGCGCTGCTGGTCGCCGCCGCACTGGGCCTGCTGCTGGCGGTGGCCTTCGCGCAGTCGCGCATCGTCGAGCTGTCGCTGTTTCCCTATGCGGTGATCCTGCAGGTGACGCCGATCGTCGCCATCGCGCCGCTGATCATCATCTGGGTTAACGACGTCACGCTTTCCCTGCTGATCTGCGCCTGGATCGTGGCCTTCTTCCCCATCCTGTCCAACACCACGGTCGGGCTGAACAGCACGGACCACAATTTGCTAGACCTGTTCCGGCTGTACGGCGCCAGCCGCTGGCAGGTGCTGTGGCGGCTGCGCCTGCCGACCGCCATGCCCTTCTTCCTGGCCGGACTGCGGATCTCGGGCGGGCTGGCGCTGATCGGTGCCATCGTCGCGGAATTCGTGGCCGGCACCGGCGGCAACGCCTCGGGCCTTGCCTACCGGATCCTCGAGGCCGGCTACCAGCTGCAGATCCCGCGCATGTTCGCCGCGCTGGTCCTGGTCTCCGGCACCGGCATCGCCATCTTCCTCGCGCTCAGCCTGCTGTCGCACCTGCTGCTGCGCCGCTGGCATGAGAGCGCGATGGGGGGAGGCGAGCGGCGATGAGCGGCGCGATGGAGAAATTGCGGGCGGCGATCGCCGGCGGCGGCGGCGACTACTGGCTGCGCGACGCGCGCGCCCCGGCGGCGCTGCTGGCCGCCGATGCGCCCGGGCCGGTGGATGCCCAGGGCCTGACCCGTGTGGACCTGCTTGTGGCGCAGGGCCGCATCGCCGCCATCGCGCCCGCCGGCACCGCGACGGAGGGGCCGAGCCTGGAGGGCGGTCAGGTCTGGCCCGGGCCGGTCGATGGCCACACCCATCTCGACAAGGGCCATATCCTGCCGCGCCGGGCCAACCCGACGGGCGACTTCGCCGGCGCCATCAATGCCGCCGCCGCCGACCGCGCCGGCTGGACCGATGCCGATATCGAGGCGCGCTTCGAATGGAGCCTGCGCGCCGCGCATGCGCATGGCACGGTGGCGATCCGCACCCACCTGGAAAGCTATGCGCCGCGCGACCCCGCTTCCTGGCGGGTGTTCCGGACCCTGCGGGACCGCTGGGCCGGGCGGATCACGCTGCAGGCCAGTTCCATCGCCCCGCTGGACCGTTTCCAGGGCGAGGATGGCCAGATCCTGGCCGACCTGGTCGCCGACAGCGGCGCGGTGCTGGGCATGGTCACGCGCCTGACCGGCGGCGTGCACGACGCCATGCCGGCGGAATTCCAGCCCATGCTGGACCGCTTTTTCGCCCTGGCGGAGGCGCGCGGCCTCGATCTCGACCTGCATGTGGACGAGAGCGGGGAAGCCGGCGCCCGCGCCCTGCGCGAGATCGCCGCCACCGCGCTGCGCCGCGGCTTCAAGGGCCGCATCCAGTGCGGCCATTGCTGCTCGCTCTCCATCCAGCCGGAGGAATTCGCGCAGGAGACGATCAAGCTCTGCGCGGAGGCGGGCATCGCCATCATCGTCCTGCCCATGTGCAACATGTACCTGCAGGACCGCGTCGCCGGCCGCACCCCGCGCTGGCGCGGCGTCACCCTGGTGCATGAGATGCGGGCGGCGGGCATCCCGGTCTCCGTCGCTTCCGACAACACCCGCGATCCCTTCTACGCCTATGGGGACATGGACATGGTGGAGGTGTACCGGGAAGCGACGCGCATCCTGCACCTCGACCATCCATTCGCCGAGTGGCCGCGCGCCGCCACCGCCACGCCGGCCGCCGCGTTGGGCCTGAGCGATGCCGGCTGGCTGCGCGTGGGTGCGCCGGCCGACCTGCTGCTGTTCCGTGCCCGCGGCATGACGGAATTCCTCAGCCGGCCGCAGTCCGACCGCGTGGTGCTGCGGAACGGCCGGGTGCTGGCGGCGGAACTGCCCGACTGGCGGGACCTGGACGCGGTGCTGGGCACGGGTCCAGGCTAGGTCCTTCATCGGGAGGAACCGCCATGCTCGCCTGCCAGCGCGATGCCTTCGACATGCCGCGCGACATCGCCTACCTCAACGCCGCGTCCTGGAGCCCGCTGCCCAAGGCCGTCCAGGCGGCGGGGCATGAGGGCGTGGCGCGCAAGGGCCAGCCCTGGCGCTGGGGCGCGGCGGAGCAGGCGGCGCAGATCGCCCGCGCCCGCCAGGCCGCGGCGGCGCTGATCAATGCGGCGCCGGGGGACATCGCCCTCGTCTCCTCGGTCGGCTACGGCGTCGCCACCGCCGCCAAGGCGCTGCCCGTGCCGCGTGGCAGCCGCGTGCTGCTGCTGGCCGATGATCACAGCTCGCCCACGCTGGAATGGATGCAGCGCGCGCCGGAGGGCGGCTTCGCGATCGAGGCGGTGTCCTGCCCACCGGATGGCGACTGGACCGCGGCGCTTTTGGAGGCGATCGGGCGGCCCGGCGCGGCGCCGCTGGCGCTCGCCTCCATCTCCTCCGTCCACTGGTCGGATGGTGGGCTGGTGGACATGGCGGCGGTCGGCGCCGCCCTGCGCAAGCAGGGCGCGGCGCTGCTGGTGGATGCCACGCATCATGCCGGGGTGCTGCCGATCGACGTGCAGGCGCTGGACCCGGACTACCTGATCTTCCCGACCTACAAATGGGTGCTGGGGCCCTATGGCCGCGCCTTCCTGTACGTGGCGAAGCGCTGGCAGCAGGGCGTGCCGCTGGAACAGACCAGCTATGGCCGCAAGTCGGTGGCCGCCGAGCATGCGCCCTATTTCGCCGACCTCGCCTTTGCCGAGGGCGCGAAGCGCTTCGACATGGGGGAGCGGGACCATTTCATCTCGCTGGAGATGGCGGCGGTCGGGATGGAGATGATGGCCGCCTGGGGCCAGGCCGCCATCGCCGCGAGGCTTGCCTTGCTCAACGAGCGCATCGCCGCGGGGATGGAGGGGCTGCCGGTCACGGTCCCGGCGGCACGGGTGCGGGCGCCGCATGTGCTCAGCCTGGGCTTCCCGCGCGGCATGCCGGCGGGGCTGGTGGAGCGGCTGGCTGCGGAGAAGGTCTATGCCGCGCCGCGCCTCGGCCGGCTGCGGATCAGCCCGCATGTCTACAATGACGAGGCGGATGTGGAGGCGCTGGTCGGCGCGCTGCGGCGGTGCCTGGGCTAGATCGCGCCGCACCCTTGGCGGTTCTGCGGCGCGATCCAGCCGATGGTGTGCAGGTCGGACCCACGCCTCGGGGCCCGGCGGCCCTGCGGCGATCCGGCCTAGCCCCGCCAGCCCGCGAAGAACCCGCGCACGCGGCCGAGGAAGCGCTCAAGCTCCGGCCGCGTCCGGTGGTCCATGCGCGTCAGGTACAGCCAGTCCAGCCGGCAGCCCCGGGCGCAGAGCCGGCGAAGCCCGCGCCCCATCACCTTGCGGTCCGGCCAGCCGATATACCACAGCAGCCAGAGCGGCGAGCCATAGGTCGTCACCACCGCGATGCGGCGGATATTGGTCAGCATCGGCTCGATCGCGCCCTCGCCGATGCGGAAGGCGATGCCGGGCAGCCAGACGCGGTCGAACCAGCCCTTCAGCATGGCCGGCATGCCGTACCACCAGGTGGGGTAGACCAGCACCAGCGCCTCCGCCCAGCGCAGGTCGGCCGCCTCCGGTGCGACGAAGACCTCGTTCTCCCCCGGCGTGTTGGTCACGCGGTGCTCCGCGGCAGACATCACCGGGACGAAGCCCTCGGCATGCAGGTCGCGCAGCCGCACCTCATGCCCCGCCTGCGCCAGCGCATCGCGCGCGGCGTCGCGCAGCGCGGCGGAGAAACTGTCCGCCCGCGGATGGCAGGCGATCATCAGCACCTTCATGCGTGGCCCCGGCCCATTCGTTGCGCGCTGGATGCACGGGGCGGGGCCGTGCCGCAAGCAGGAGAATCGGATCCATGATGACCGCGCCGGTGATCGGCAAGCGCGCCGCCGAATTGCAGGGCTTCCGCATCGCGCCGGGCGATTCCAACTACTTCGCCTGCCTGCTGGACCCGCTGGCGGATGGCGTGTCCTTCACCCTGGTGGTGGAGATCTTCGAGCCCGGCGGCAAGACCCCGCCCAACACCCACCAGGCGGCGGAGGAGGCCTTCTTCGTCCTGCGTGGCCACGGCGTCGCGCGGGCCGATGGGCGGGAGGTTCCGATCGGCCCCGGCGACTGCTTCGTCCTGCGGCCGGGCACCGAGCATGTGGTGGAGAATTCCGGCCCCGGGAAGCTCTACTGCCTGACGCTGATGGCGCCGAACGAGGGCTTCGCTGAGCTGATCCGCCGCGGCACGCCCGTGGACCTGGCGCCCGACGACATCGCGGTGCTGACCGGCGCCGCCTAGGGCGGATCGCGGCGCGGCCTGGATGCGGCGGCGCGCGTCTCCGCGCTTTGGTGGACGGACCCGTGCGGATCGCCGCGTGGCGCGACGCCGGCGATCCTGCCGCCGTGCTGGGCGGACCCTGCCCAGGCCGCGGGCAGGCACGGCATGCCCCGGGCGAACCGCGCTGGTCCGTGGCTTGCAGCCCGAGGGGCAAGCCTGCCGGAGACCCCCATGCTCGTCACCCAGACGCCGCTGCTCGCCCGCTTCTGGTACCCCGCCATCCCGCTGGCGCATCTGGCGGAGGGACCGAGGCCGTTCCGCCTGCTCGGCCGCGACCTGGTGCTTTGGGTGGCGGGGGACGGCACGCCGGTGGCGATGGAGGATCGCTGCTGCCACCGCACCGCGAAGCTCTCCAAGGGCTTCTACACGGAAGGGCGGCTGGCCTGCGGCTACCATGGCTGGGAATTCGACGCGCAGGGCAAGGTCGCCCGCATCCCGCAGCGCCCGCCGGAACGCCAGGGCCCGATGCGCATGGGCACCCGCGCCTACCACGCTGCCGCGCGCTACGGCTATCTCTGGGTCGCGCTCGAGGATCCGGTCCACCCGCTGCCGGAATTCGAGGAGGAGGCGCAGGGCTTCCGCCGCATCGACGAGTTCTGCGAGACCTGGGCCTGCGCCGGCCTGCGCCTCATGGAGAACAGCTTCGACAACGCGCATTTCTCCTTCGTCCACCGCGCCAGCTTCGGCGACCAGGGCCACCCCGAACCGGCCAAGCTCGAGATCGAGGAGCACGCCGACGGCTTCATGATGCTCACCGAGGTGCCGGTGAAGAACCCGGAGATCCAGAAGAAGGTCCTGCGGATGGACAGCGACGAGACGGTGCGTCGCATGCGTGGCCGCTGGTACATGCCCTTCCTGCGCAAGCTGCAGATCACCTACCCCAACGGCCTAGTCCACAGCATCGTCACCGCCGCGACGCCGGTGGACGACCGTACCTCCCTGGTCGTGCAATTCGTCTTCAGGAACGACACCGAGGCCGATGCGAAGGCCGAGGACGTGATCGCCTTCGACCGCATCGTCACGAACGAGGACCGCGAGATCCTGGAAAGCACCGACTGGGACGTGCCGCTGCACCAGGAAGGGATCGAGTTCAACATGCCGTCCGACCGGCCGGGCGTGCTGATGCGGCGGATGCTGGCGGCGGCCATCGCGGCGGAGACGCCGAGCCTCGCCGCCTCCGGCGGATAGGTGGCCACGCGCCGGCCGGCTTTCCGGGCGGCCCGCGGATGGCCTAGGCTCACCGCAAGCCCGGCGCCGACCGGGCCGGGAGGAAGCCCGCATGCGCATCGTCGATCTCTCCATGCCGATCGCGCCGCATTTCCGCTGGCGCACGCAGGTCAGCATCACCGGCGACATCGCCGCCGGCGACCAGTTCCGCATCTCCCGGCTCGATGCCGCCTGCCACGGCTTCAGCCATGTGGATGCGCCGGCGCATATCCTGGCGGATGCCCCGACCATCGAGGCGACGCCGCTCGACCGCGTCGTCGGGCCCTGCCGCGTGCTGGATTTGCGCGACGCGCCGGACAACCGCGCGATCGACGCGGACCGGCTGGCGGCGGCCGATCCCGGCGGACCACCGGGGGAGATCCTGCTGCTCTCCGCCGGCTGGGACCGCCGGCGGGACCATAAGACGCCGGAATTCTGGCGGGAGGCGCCCTGGCTGACCCGCGATGCCGCGGAGTGGCTGCTGGCGCGGGACCCCAAGGCGGTGGCCTTCGACTTCCCGCAGGACTACCCGATCCGCCTGCTGCTGGACGGGCAGCAGGTGCCCTTCGACCAGCATGTCACGCATGACGTGCTGCTGCGCCGCGGCATCACGCTGATCGAATACCTCGTCAACACCGCTGCCCTGGCCGGGCCGCGCACCTTCCTCTGCGCCGCGCCGCTCTTGATCCCTGGCGCCGATGGCGCGCCGGCGCGGGTCTTCGCCCTCGAAGGCCTGCCCGCCTGATGCTGCCGATCATCGACGCGCACCACCATCTCTGGGACCTCGGCGCGAACCGGCATCCCTGGCTGCAGGAGGACCCGCCGCCTGCCTTCCGCTACGGCGACACGCGGCCGCTGCGGCGGAACTACCTGCCGGCAGACTACCGGCGCGACGCCGAAGGCCAGAACGTCGTCGGCACGGTCTACATGGAGGCCGAGCACGACCCCACCGACCCGCTGCGCGAGACGCGCTGGGTGCATCGCATCGCCGCTTCGCATGGCCTGCCGCAGGCCATGGCCGGCGCCGCCTTCCTCGACCGCTCCGATGCCGCCGCCGTCATCCGCGCCCAGGCCGCCATGCCGCTGGTGCGCAGCCTGCGGCACAAGCCGAAGGGCGTGGCGCGGCCGCAGGACTACGATCCGGCGCATCGCATCCCCGGATCCCTGCGCTGCCCCGCCTGGCGCGCCGGCTACCGCCACCTGGCCGATAGCGGGTTGCATTTCGAGTTGCAGACGCCCTGGTGGCACCTGCCGGATGCGCTGGAATTGGCGCGGGACTTCCCCGGCACGCTGGTGGTGCTGAACCATCTCGGCCTGCCGGCCGACCGCAGCGCGGCGGGACTCGCCGGCTGGCGGGACGCCATGGCGCGGCTGGCCGAGGCGCCGAACATCCGCGTGAAGCTCTCCGGCATCGGCGTGCCCGGGCAAGCCTGGACGCCCGATTCGCAGGCGCCGGTGGTGCTGGAGGCGGTGCGGCTGTTCGGCGCCGAACGCTGCATGGTCGCCAGCAATTTCCCGGTGGATGGGCTCGTCGCCGGCTTCGGCACCATCATGGGTGGGATGCGCGCCATCCTCGCTGCGCTGCCGGAGGCTGCGCAGCGCCGCATCCTGGCCGGCACCGCGACGGAGACCTACCGGATCAGCCTGTAGGCCTATGCCAGGTCGGTGCGCGGCGCGCCTCCGCCGCGCGGGCAGGGGCCGGCGGCGACGCCGCCTTCAGCCCGCCACCACCCAGGGCATGGCATCGCGCGCCGCGGCGACCGGCACGTCGCCCTCGATCCGCAGCGTCTCGAAGCCGCCGGCGCCGAAGGCGGTGTGCAGCATGCTGCGGTTGTCCCAGACCAGCACATCGCCGGCGCGCCAGGCATGCCGCCAGGTCACGGCCTCGGCCGTCGCGGCGGCCGCAGCCTGGTCCAGCAGGCGCCGGCTTTCCGCCGCCGGCAGGTTCAGGATGCGGGTGGCGAAGCCCGGGCTGGCATAGAGCGCCGCCTCGCCGGTCAGCGGATGTCGGCGGACCAGCGGATGCTCCGCGCGCGCGGCACGGTCGAGCGGCGAGGCATGCTCGGCCCGCAGCGCCTCCAGCCTGGCGCGGGCGGTGTCCGGCAGCAGCGCCAGGGCGCGGCGCTGATCGGCGAACAGGATCTCGCCGCCATTCGCCTCGGCCCGCACCAGGCAGGCCAGCGCCGGCTCGGCGGCGAAGCTGCGGTCGGCATGCCAGAAGGGTCCGGGCGCGCTGCCGGGGGGCGGCGCGTCCGGCACGGGCCCGATGGACAGCGGCAGGGCGGGCGCCGCCTGGTGCAGACCCTGGTCGAGCAGCGGCGCCTCCAGCGCCGCCAGGCCGCGCGCCAGCCCGGCGGGCAGCCCGGCCTGGCGGCGCAGCAGCAGCACGCCGTGCTCCAGCAGGGCGTCGTGGAGCACTTCCAGCAGGGGCAGGGGGACCGGGCCGCACAGGTCGAGCCCGGTGACCTCCGCGCCGAAGGCCGGGTGCAGCGGATGGAGGGCGATGCCGCCGGCGAGCGCGGCGGGCAGGGTACGGGGGGAGGTGATGCTCATGGCCAGCCACTCCGGTCGGTCCGGGACGGGCAAGGCGCGGCGCCGCGCCTTGTTCCACGCCGTTGCCTGGAGGATGGCTCATAAAATCCGAAGATCAAGTGTAAATTTCTGAAAGTACGATCCACCAGGGCTATTATGTGCCCATGGCGGGTGCCTGCCCAAGTGCAAATACAGCGAATGAAGGGCGTGAATTAACCCTTCGGGCCCGGCGCGGATCGCCGCCGGCCCCGTGGCGGCATGGCCACGCGCTTGCGTCGGACCGGCCACGCGCCGACGCTGCCCGGAAGGCTGGAGGAGACCGCGAATGACCGCCGAGGAGTTCCGGCTTGCCGCCCGCGCCGGACCCACCCCGCCGGAGGGGCTGGCCGGCCCGCTGGCGGCGCTGTGGTGGGACGCAAGGGGCGATTGGGACCGCGCCCATGGCGCCGCCCAGGCCGGGGAGGATGCCGCCAGCGCCTGGGTGCATGCCTATCTGCACCGCCGCGAAGGCGACCTGGCGAATGCCG
This sequence comes from Paracraurococcus ruber, assembly GCF_004353985.1. Classification (GTDB taxonomy): domain Bacteria; phylum Pseudomonadota; class Alphaproteobacteria; order Acetobacterales; family Acetobacteraceae; genus Paracraurococcus; species Paracraurococcus ruber. The sequence goes on from NZ_SMOA01000024.1 coordinate 35,315, forward strand.
ATTACTGGTACCGCCGCGCCGGCCGCCGCCGCCCGGCCGACCCGCTGGAGGCGGAATGGGCGGCGATCGCCGTCGCCCTGCTGGCCGCCTGAACGCCGCGGGAGGCGCCCCGCCCGTCCGGTCCGGCTCTGTCGCGGCAGACAGCGATCTCAGGCCGGCCCGTCGGCCGGCCGGTTCAGCGTCCCGGCGGCCCGGGCGGCGCCGCCTCGCCGATCGCCCTGGCGTCGATGTCGAGCGCGGGGATGATGGGCGTGCCGTCGCGCCGGATCAGCGCCCGCAGCGCCCGGCCGGGCAGGCTGCGCTTCTTCTGCTCCCCCGCCAGCGCCATGCGAGTGAAGCCCTGCGCATAGGCCAACCGCCAGCGCAGCGGCAGCAGCCTTGTGCTGTCGCGCGGCAGCAGGCCGGTGACGGCGGTCAGCGCCTCCACCACCAGCCGTCGCGGCAATTCCCGCCACACGCTCTCCGGCGAACCCATCATGCGGCGCGTCGCCACGGTGGAGGCGCCCTGCCAGTACAGTCGGTTCAGCAGCCAGTCCGGGTTCAGCCGGCGGCCCTGGATCTGGTGCATCACCACCACGCGGCTGTCGTACCAGGCGGAATAGCCGCGGTCCTGCAGCGCCCAGCCGACCTGCACATCCTCGTCCGACAGCAGCAGGCCGCGCACCCGGCCCAGGCCGTCGGCGAAGCCCCCCATGTCCAGCAGCGGCTTTCGCTGCACGATCATGTTCACGCCATAGGGTTCCAACTTCGCCGGCACCGCCGGCGTGCGGTATTCCCCGCGGCCTTCCCATTCGATGATGGACAGCACGCCGCGCAGGGAAGCCGGCCACCATTCGGGCAGCGGTGCTTCCCACAGCGGCAGGACCCGGCCGCCCAACACGCCGGGCCAGGGGTCGAGCTCGGCGATCACCGCCTGGATCTGCTCGACCCAGTCGGGCATCGCCATCGCGTCGTCGTCGATATAGGCGACGAAATCGCCGGTTGCGTGCTCGGCGCCCAGGTTGCGGGCAGCGCTGGCGCCGGGCTGGTCCAGCCGCATCAGCCGCGCATTCGGCATCTCCGCCACCATGGCGCGCAGCAAATCGTGCGTTTCCGGCTGGCCGCAGCTATCGACGACGATGATGTCGAAAGTCTCAATCCCGACAGTTTGCGCCCGCAGGCTGTCGAGGCAGCTGCGGACGTAATGCGGGCGGTCATGCGTGGCGAGGCAAACCGTAACCTTTGGTACGCGGCGACCGCGAGGCCCCGGGCGTTCTTCTGCGACGGTCAGGTCTCGTGGCTGGATCATCGGCCAGCCTAGCGCTTCATGACCCATATCGTTTCTGTCACCACCCGGCTTTTCGGCGCGGACCTTAGGCAGCGCCAACCTCAGAGAGAAGGTGAAGAACGAAGGCCATCCCTCGGCGCCTGTCACGAGTGCTTGCGGTGTGTCTTGCACATGCCGCCGTGGTGCAGGGGTCACACTTGCCCGCGAGGCTTTGCCGACAGCGGTTGGAATCGCGCAGCACGCGCATCATGGGCGCGGGCAATTCCCTTCAGTGAGGATCTGATATCGGCGTGCGGCGACACCGGGCGCCTTCAGCGCGCATCGGCGGCCGCCGGGCCGCGCGCCGTCGCGCCTGGCATCGCGCGGGACTGTCCGACGCGGCGGCAATGCGCAGTCGCAGCAAACCTGAAACGCGCTCAGTGACGAAATTCTTCTCGCAATAGGTTCGCGCTGTGGTGTCTGGCGAATCGGCCGCGTCGATGCGCCCGCCGCTGCGCGCGCATCCCGCCGTCATGCCTGCGTGTCTCACGCCAATGGCACTACCTCCGGCGCGGTGCGGGTGGGAGTTTCCGGCCGATCCGAACCGGGACCGATAGGCTGATGCAGGACGTGCAAGTCGCGTCGGCGGCAGGAAGCGCGGCATCGCCGCTGCCCCTTGCCGTCGACCTCGACGGAACATTGCTGACGACGGATACGCTGCACGAAGGGCTGGTGGCCGCGCTGCTGCGCGACCCCGCGTCGGTGCCGGCATTGCTGGCGACGCTGCCGAAGGGCCGCGCCGCCTTCAAGCGCCGCGTCAGCCGGGCGGCGCCGGCCAATGCCGCCGTGCTGCCGCTGCGCCAGGATTTCGTCGAATGGCTGGAAGCGCAGCGCGCGGACGGCCGCCGGTTGCACCTCGTCACCGCCGCCGACCAGTCGGTCGCCGATGCGGTGGCCGCGCATCTCGACATCTTCGACAGCGCCACCGGCAGCGACGGCACCCGCAACCTGAAGGGGCCGGAAAAGGCCGCCTGGCTGCGCGAGCGCTTCCCCGCGGGCTTCGCCTATGCCGGCGACAGCCGCGCCGACCTCGATGTCTTCGCCGAGGCGGACGAGATCGTGCTGGTCGCGCCGAAGCCGGATGTGGCGGCGGCCGCGCGGCGGATCCCGGATGTCGAGATCCTGGCGGAATTCCCGCGTCACGCCTCGCCGATCCGGGACTGGATCGGCGCCATGCGCATCCACCAGTGGTCGAAGAACGCGCTGCTCTTCGTGCCGCTCATCCTCGGGCACAAGCTGGGCGACCCGTCGGCGATCCTCGATTGCGTGCTCGGCCTGCTGCTGATGGGCTTCACCGCCTCCGGCACCTATCTGCTGAACGACATCGCCGACCTGCCCAGCGACCGGCTGCACCGCAGCAAGCGCAACCGCGCCATCGCCGCCGGCCGCATCCCGCCGCTGCAGGGCCTGGCGGGGGCGATCGCGCTGATCCTCATGGGGCTGCTCGGCGGGCTCGTGCTCAGCCCCGCCTTCGCGCTCGGCCTGCTCGCCTATGTCGTGACCTCGCTGACCTATTCCGCCTATCTCAAGCGCATCCCGCTGGTCGATACGCTGACCATCGGCGGCCTGTTCACCCTGCGCCTCGCCCTCGGCGTCGAACTCGCCGGCGTGCCCTATTCGCCCTGGCTGATGGCCTTCGCCGGCTTCTTCTTCTTCTCCTGCGCCCTGGCCAAGCGGCATGGGGAGTTGCAGGAGGCGCGGATGCCCGGCGCCGGCCTGGCCCGCCGCGGCTACGAGACGGAGGACTGGCCGCTGACGCTGGCCTTCGGCGCCGCCGCGGCGCTCGCGGCGCTGCAGATCATGATCCTCTACGTGGCGAACGAGGCGGCGCCGTCGCGGCTCTACTCGCACCCCGCCTGGCTCTATGTCGCGCCCGCCGCGCTGTCCGCCTGGCTGGTGCGCATCTGGATGCTGGCGCATCGCCGCGTCCTGCGCGACGATCCGGTGGTCTTCGCGCTGCGCGATCCCTGGAGCTGGGCGATCGGCGCCGTCATCGCCGCCGCCATCATCGCCGCGCTCTGAGGTGACCATGCCGGACACGATCACCGACCCGCGCACGGCGCAGGCCGCCGCCGCCCGACCCGCCGCGGGCTGGAAGGAAACGGCGCTGCAGGGCTGGGGCCGCAGCAGCAGCGCCCCCTGCCTGGCGGCGCGGCCGGAGCGGATGCGCGAGCTGCTCGCCGCGCTGCAGCCGCCCGAGGGCCGCACCCTGCTGCCGCATGGCGGCGGCCGCAGCTATGGCGACCAGGCGCTGAACAGCGGCGGCGCCGCCATCCTCACCACCCGGCTCGACCGCATCCTGGCCTTCGACGAGGGCTCGGGCCTGGTGGTGGCGGAGCCGGGCGTGACCTTCGCCGACCTGCTCGAGGTCTTCCTGCCGCGCGGCTGGCTCGCCCCGACCTCCCCCGGCACCGCCTTCGCCACGTTGGGCGGCGCGGTCGCCAACGACGTCCACGGCAAGAACCACCACCGCGCCGGCAGCTTCGGCGACCATGTGCTGTGGCTGGACCTGCTGCTGCCGGATGGGCGCCTGCTGCGCATCTCGGACGAAGAGGAGGCGGCGCTGTTCCGCGCCACCATCGGCGGGATGGGCCTGACCGGCATCGTCACCGCCATCTGCTTCCGGATGCAGCGGGTGCCGTCCAACGCGCTGCGGGTGCACAGCCGCCGCGTGCCCGACCTGGAGGCCTTCCTGGCCGGCTTCGCCGAGGCGGCGGAGGCGACCTGGTCGGTCGGCTGGATCGATGCGCTGGCCGGTGGCCGCGCCCTCGGCCGGGGCGTGCTGGAGACGGCCGAGCCGAGCGAGTCCGGCCTGCCGCCGCCGAAGCTCAAGTCCCGGACCTTCCCGATGGATGCGCCACCCTGGCTGCTGAACCGGCTGACGGTGCGCGGCTTCAATGCGCTCTACTGGCGCCGCGCGCCGGTGGCGGGGCGGGAGCAGACGACGCATTACGGCAAATTCCTCTACCCGTTGGACGCCATCCTGCACTGGAACCGGATGTATGGCCGCCGCGGCTTCCACCAGTTCCAATGCGTGCTGCCCTTCGGCCCGGGCGAGGCGGCGCTGCGGCAGCTGCTGGAGACCATCTCGGCCGCCGGCGAGGCCTCCTTCCTTGCGGTGCTGAAGGTCATGGGGCGGCCGGGCCGCGGCCTGCTCTCCTTCGCGCTGCCCGGCTATTCCCTCGCCCTCGACATCCCGGCGCGGCCCGGCGCGGCCGAATTGCTGGCGGCGCTGGAGCGCATCACCCGCGATGCCGGCGGGCGCATCTACCTGGCGAAGGACAGCATGCTCTCGGCCGAGGGATTCTGGAGCATGTATCCGGAGGCGCGGCGCTTCATGGAGATCCGGGCCGAGATCGACCCCGAGGGCCGCCTGTCCTCCGACATGGCGCGGAGGTTGCACCTGGCATGAGCGATTCGGGCATGAGCGCAACCACGAACCCCACTTGGCTGATGCTCGGCGCCTCCTCCGCCGTGGCGCGCGCCTTCGCGCGGGAAGCGGCCTCGCATGGCGCCGGCATCCTGCTGGCCGGCCGCGACATGGACGACCTGGAGCGGCAGGCGGCCGACCTGGCGATCCGGCACGGCGTGCCGGCGGCGCCGGTGCCCTTCGACGCGCGCGACCTCGGGTCGCACCGCGCCTTCGCCGAGGATTGCGCGGCGCGCGCCGGAGGTCCGCTGAACGTCTTCCTCGCCTTCGGCGTCATGCCGGACCAGGCGGAGGCGGATGCCGACCCGGACGCCGCCGCCGCCATGGTGGAGGCGAATTTCACCGGCGCCGTCACCGTGCTCGCGGCCCTGGCGCCGGTGCTGGAGGCGCAGGGGCAGGGCACCGTGGTCGCGCTCGGCTCCGTCGCCGGCGATCGCGGCCGCAAGCGCAACTACACCTATGGCGCGACGAAGGCGGCGCTGCTGACCTACCTGCAGGGCTATGCCGCGCGGCTGTCCGGCGCCGGGGTGAAGGTGCTCTGCATCAAGGCCGGGCCGGTCGATACCGGCATGACCTGGCCGCTGCCGAAGCTGCCCTTCATGGCCAGCCCGCCTGCCTTCGCCCGCGCCGCCTGGGCCCGGGCGGCCAAGGGCGGCGGCGATGCCTACATCCCCGGGATCTGGTGGCCGGTGATGACCATCATCCGCCACATCCCGACGCGGGTCTTCAACCGCCTGAACATCTGACGGCGGCGGCCGCCCGGCGGCCGCCCGGCGGCCTGCCGCGCGCCGCGCGCCGCGTGCCGCGGGCGGGAGGGGCATTCGGGCTGGCCGCCATCGGGTGTAGAAGGGCGGTCCCGGCGCAGCGCCGTCGCGCCGGGCAGGACCCTTGCGCATGCCCTTGCCGAAATCCATCGCCACCGTCTGCCTCAGCGGTGCCCTGCCGGACAAGCTGGAAGCCGCCGCCCTGGTCGGCTTCCAGGGCGTCGAGATCTTCGAGAACGACCTCCTGACCTATGACGGCTCGCCGGAGGAGGTGGGGCGGCTCTGCCGCGACCTCGGCCTGGCCGTCACCATCTACCAGCCCTTCCGCGACTTCGAGGCGATGCCGGAGCCGCAGCGCCGGCGCAACCTGGACCGCGCCGAGCGGAAATTCGACACCATGCAGGCGCTGGGGACCGACCTGATCCTGGTCTGCAGCAACACCCAGCCCGCCACCTTGCCCGAGGCCGAGCGCGCCGCCGCCGACCTGCGCGAGATGGCCGAGCGCGCGGCGAAGCGCGGCCTGCGCGTGGGCTACGAGGCGCTGGCCTGGGGCCGGCAAGTCAGCCTCTGGCGCCAGGCCTGGGACATCGTCCGGCAGGCCGACCACCCGGCGCTCGGCCTGATCCTCGACAGCTTCCACACCCTCTCGCGCGGCGACGACCTGGCGGGGCTGGAAGCGGTGCCGGCGGAGAAGCTGTTCTTCCTGCAGCTGGCCGATGCGCCGAGGCTGTCCATGGATGTCCTGTCCTGGAGCCGGCATTTCCGCCTCTTCCCCGGCCAGGGGGAGTTGCCGGTCGCGGATTTCCTGCGGGACGTGCTGCGCGCCGGCTATGCCGGCCCCGTCTCGCTCGAGATCTTCAACGACGAATTCCGCGCCGCCCCGGTCCGCCGCATCGCCCGCGACGCGCTGCGCAGCCTGGTGCTGCTGGACGACCAGGTGCGCGGGGCCGTGCCGGTGCCGGCCTCCCCGCTGCCCGCCGCGCCCACCCTCGCCGGCATCGAATTCGTGGAATTCGCGGTGGACGATGCGGCGCGGGAGGCGCTGGGCGGCTTCCTCGGCACGCTCGGCTTCCGCCGCGCCGGGCTGCACCGCTCGAAGGCGGTGGAGCTGCAGCGGCAGGGCGGCGTGAACCTGGTGCTGAACAGCGAGCCGGACAGCGCGGCGGCGGAGCGCTTCGAGATGTTCGGCCCCGCCGTCTGCGCCATGGCGCTGCGGGTGGACGACCCGGACCGCGCGCTCGCCCGCGCCCGGGCGCTGCTCAGCCCGGCCTGGCAGGAGAGGGTGGGGCAGGGGGAGCAGCGCATCCCCGCCATCCGGGCGCCCGACGGCACGCTGGTCTACCTGGTGCGGACGGGCAGCGACATCTGGGCGGACGACTTCCAGCTGCTGCCGGGCGAGGGCGGCGCGCCGGCCTTCACCGGCATCGACCATGTCGTGCAGGCGCTGGCGCCCGGGCATCTCGACGGCTTCGTGCTGTTCTACCGCGCCGTCTTCGGGCTGGACGCGGAGCCGGTCTTCGAGCTGCCCGATCCCTTTGGCATCGTCCGCAGCCGCACCCTGTCCGCCGCCAACCGCACGGTCCGGCTGCCGCTGAACGTCTCGGAAAGCCGGCAGACCGGGACGGGGCGCTTCGTCTCCGCCTATGCCGGCGCCGGCGTGCACCACATCGCCTTCGCCGCGCCGGATGCCGCGGCGCTGGTCGCGGCGGCGCCGGACGCGCCGATGCTGGAGATCCCGGAGAACTACTACGACGACCTGGCGGCGCGCCTCGGGCTGGAGGATGCGCAGCTCGCGGCGCTGCAGCGCGCCCACCTGCTGTTCGACCAGGATGCGCAGGGCGGCCGCTTCACCCACGCCTATACCCAGGCCTTCCAGGACCGCTTCTTCTTCGAGGTCGTCGAGCGACGGGGCGGGTACGACCAGTACGGCGCGGCCAATGCGGCGGTGCGGATGGCGGCGCAGGCGCGACAGCAGAAAAAGTAAGGGGCGGGGGCAATGTATTCCCCCTGCAACCCCTTCCAATCTTTCCGAGTCTTGCGCGCGCCGCCTGCCAAGGTAAGCCTGACACTTATGCGCCCGATCCCCGACCATGTCCGCGACCATGCGGGCCTGATCCTCGCCGATACCCTGGCCGCCATCGTCGCCGGCCATCGGGAGGCCGAGGTGCGGGCCCTCGCCGCCCGCCATGCGACCGGCGGCGTGGCGCTGCTGGGCGCCGCCGCCGCCGCGCCGCCGCCCATGGCTGCCTTCCTCACCGGCCTCGCCGGCACCGCCGCCGAGCTGGACGAGGGGAACTATCCCGCCGGCGGCCACCCCGCCATCCATGCCATCGCCGCGGCGCTGGCCGAGGCGGCGGCGCGCGACTGCAGCGGCGCCGCGCTGCTCACCGCCTGCATCGAGGGATACGAGGCGGGGTCGCGCGTCGGCCACGCCATGCGCCTGCGCCCCGCCGCGCATCCGCACGGCACCTGGGGCGTCATCGGCGCCGCCGCCGCCGTCGCCAGCCTGCGCGGGCAGGACCCCGCCGCGACGCGGCGGGCGCTGGATCTCGCGGCGTCGCTCGGCCTCGCCACCAGCGCCTCCGCCTCGCTGCGCGGCGGCTCCGTCCGCAACGTCTATGCCGGCGCCGCGGCGCAGAACGGCCTGCTGGCCGTCGACCTGGCCGAGGCCGGCATCACCGGCGAGCCCGGCGGCATCCCCGTCGTCTTCGGCCAAGTGATCGGGGAGGGTTGGGACGCGGCGGCCTACGAGGCCGGCGCGTCCCGCTGGTTCATCCTGGAAAGCTTCCTCAAGCTCCATTCCTGCTGCCGCGAGACTCAGGGCGCGCTGGAGGCGATCGAGCTGCTGCTGGCCGAGGCGCCCATCGCGCCCGCGGCGGTCGAAGCCATCGAGGTCGAGACCTTCCACTCCGCCTCGCTGCTGTCGGAACGCGCGCCCGTGGCGCCGATCGCCGGCCGCTTCTCCATCCCGTTCACCGTGGCGACGCGCATCGTCTCCGGCGGCGCCTGGATCGAGGCCTTCGCGCCCGCCGCCATCGCCGACCCGGCGACGCGGGCGCTGGCCGCGAAGGTGACCGTGCGCCACGACCCGGCGCTCACCGCCCGGCAGCCGGCCGAGCGCGTCTGCCGCCTGCTGCTGCGCCTGGCCGACGGCACGGAGCGCCGGCGCGAGGTCATCGGCACCCCGGGCGACCCCGACCGCCCGCACCCGGAGGCCGCGCTGCGCGAGAAGTTCCGCCGCGCTGCGGAGCCGGGCTTCGGCACCCGCTGGGCGGAGCTTTGGGAGATGGCCCGGCACCCGGATCGCGTCGCCCAGGCCTCGGCGCTTTTCGCCGCCTTCCGGCCGTGAGGCCAGGCGGGCTATGGCGTGACGCCGGGACGCGGTGGGTGCTCGGCGCCGCACCTTCGCGGCGGCTGATGCAACGGCGCTGCACCGCCCCGCCGGACCGGCGACCCGTCTGAACCTGGGAAATAGCGCAATCGGGCGCGGCCTCAAACGGCGCGGTCCTGACCGATCCACCCGCGCGCCGGCCATCCTGATGCGGCGGAGCGCGGCGGTCCCGGGCCTGGGCAGCCGTCGCTGCCGCGCAGTCGGTCCTGGCGATGCGCGCCGCGGCGCTACTGCGGCTCGATGCCCGCCGCCTTGACCACCTGCGCCCAGCGCGCCACCTCGCCGCGGACCAGCGCGGCCAGCGCCTCCGGCCCCTGCTGCTCCGGCCCGGCGGGCAGCGAGCCGAGTTCCTCGATCCGCCGCCGCACCGCCGGGTCGGCCAAGGCCTCGCTCAGCGCCCGCGCCAGCCGGGCCTGCACCGCCGGCGGCGTGCCGCGCGGCGCGAAGATGGCGTTCCAGCCCTGGAACAGGAAATCCGGCACCCCCGCCTCCCGGCTCGTCGGCACGCCGGGGGCGCCGGCACTGCGCGCGGCACCCGCTATCAGCAGGCCGCGCATCGTGCCGGCCTGGATCTGCGGCACCGCCGCCGGCGCCAGCACGCAGGCGCTGTCCACCAACCCCGCGACGAGATCGTTCACGGCGGGGCCTTCGCCGCGATACGGAATTTCGTTCATCTTCAGGCCCGTCAGATGGCCGAACAGCGCGCAGGCCAGATGGTTGGTGGACCCGATGCCGGCATTGGCGTTCGACACCGTGCCCGGCTTGTCGCGCACCAGCGCCGCGAACTCGGCGTAGCTCTGCGCCGGGAAGCCATTGCGGATGACGAGGTAGAGCGGCGTGCCGGCGATCAGCCCGATCGGCGTCAGTTCCCGCGGGTCATAGGCGACGTTACGGTAGATGCTGGGCGCGGCGGAATGGCTGCCCAGGCTGCCGACCGTCAGCGTGTGGCCGTCCGGCGCGGCATTGGCCCCGCGCGCGCCGCCGATCGTGCCGCCAGCGCCGGTGACATTCTCGACCACCACCTGCTGGCCGAGGCTGCGGGACATGTGCGCCGCGACGATGCGCGCCAGCACGTCGGTCGCGCCGCCGGGCGCGAAGACGACAATCATACTGATCGGGCGGGCCGGGAATTCCTGCGCCCGCGGTGGTCCCCCCAGCGGCGCGGCCAGCAGCAGCAGCGCGCCGAGCGCTGCCAGAACATGATGCATCGAGACATCCCCCCGGCATCGGCCCTGGTCGCGGGCCGTTGCAGGAATGGTGCGGGAAGCGCGCGGCGCGGTCCAGGGCATGTGTGCAAAGCGCCCGCCGATGGATCGGCGCGGGCCGCTCCCGGCTTGCCGGGACGCCGGCGCCGCGCGGCATGCTCTGCACGGGTTGGGCGACCAGGATGCGAAAGGCCGGCCCGAACCATGCCCGCAAGGCGGTCGCGCCGCGCCGGGTCCGGCCGCCCGACGCATCGCGGCCCCTGGCGGGCAAGCCCTGACCCATCCCGGCAGGGGCGGGGATGGGCGGCCACGCCGGCTTTCCCGATCCGCCGGGCGGCGATGCGGTGGCAGGCCGGAGCCGACCCGCCGGTCCGCGACGGGAGGGAGCGGGCCATCGCGGCAGGACGGTCTGGGCGCCAGGCGGCCAGGCCGGCACCGCCGCCGCTGCGGACCGGGCGCGCCGCCGCGTCCCGGCCGGCCCGCCCG
>NZ_SMOA01000250.1 GCF_004353985.1 Paracraurococcus ruber
CGGCGCGCGCCAGGCTGACCGGCCCCTCGCCCGGCGCCAGGGCGGCGAGCGCCTCGGCCGCCTCCCCCTCCCACGCCGCGGGCAGGGCGACCTGCCGCGGCGGCGCGTCCGGATCGGCGCCCGCCCGCCTGCGGCGCAGCGCCACCCCTTCCCACAGCGTGCCATGGATGCGTGCCATGGGCCGGATGCTAGGCCGCCCATCGGACCCAAGAAAGCCAGATTTTGTGATTCGATGGCCCCTGGACCGCAACATGCTGTGGATATCGTCATGTGGATATCGTGGAGAAGCGCGCGACTTTGCGCCGCCGCATGCGTTGTGCGATGGTATCAGCCACACGGGCCTGCCGCCGCGCCCCCCTGCCGGCCGCCCCCCCGAGGAGCCTTCCCGCCCCGATGTCCTTCCTGCTTCGCCTCACCTCGTCCCTGCGCGGGCGCAAGGTCGGCACCGATCGCTTCGGCAACGCCTATTTCGAGGCGAAGACGAACCAGCCCATCTACGACCGGCCGCGGCGCTGGGCGATCTATGCCGGCGGGGGGCGGGAGCCGACGGTCGTGCCGCCGGAATGGCATGCCTGGCTGCACCACACGGTCGCCGAGCCGCTGCCGGAACGGAAGCGCTTCCCCTGGCAGCAGGAGCACCGGCCGAACCTGACCGGCACCGCGCAGGCCTATCGCCCCGCCGGCCACGACTATGCCGGCGGCACCCGGCGCGTGACCGGCGGCGACTACGAGGCCTGGACGCCCGGTTCCTGATCGCATGAAGGGACGCAGCCTGGCGGAGGTCGCGGCCGGCGCGGCCGTGCTGATCGTTGCCGCGGTCTTCCTGGTCTATGCCGTGCTGCACAGCGGCCGCGGCACGGTGACCGCGGATGGCATGCAGCTGAGCGCGAGCTTCGACCGCATCGATGGCCTTGCGAATGGCGCCGATGTGCGCATCGCCGGGGTGAAGGTGGGCACCGTCACCACCAGCCGGATCGACCCGGAAACCTTCGCCGCGGTGCTGACGCTGCGGGTGGACCCGTCGCTGAAGCTGCCGGACGACACCTCGGCCGAGGTCACCTCGGAAGGGCTGCTGGGCGGCAAGTATGTCTCCCTGGTGCCGGGGGGCAGCGACAAGCTGCTGGCCGATGGCGGCCGGATCACCCAGACCCAGGGCTCGGTCAGCCTGGAATCGCTGCTGGGCCGGTTCATCTTCTCGGTCACGCAGATGAACAGCCAGGCAGCCACGCAGAATGGCGAGCAGGGGGCGGCGGCGGCGCAGGGCGCCGCCAGCCACCGATGACGGCCGATGCGGCCGGGCTGGCGCCGCCCGCCGCCTGGCCGGGCGCCGATGGCGCCCCCCTCTCCTGCCGGGAGAAGCTGAAGGTGCTGGCGGAGAACCATGCCGAGCTTGCGCAGGTCATGCGCGACGCCTTCGAGGACGCCGTGCTGATGGGCGTGGACGAGGCGGCGATGCGCGAGATCCTCGCCGGCATGGTGCAGGCGCTGCCGAGCCCGAAGCGCCGGGCATGAGCCGGACTGCCCGGGCCGCCCGCTTGGCGGCGCTGCTGCTGCTGGCCGCCGTCGTACCCGCCGCGGCGCAGGACTGGGAGGCGAAGCGCACCGCCGAGCTGCAGATGCTGGACAAGGTGACGGCGCGCGTGTCCGTCCTGCGCGCCACGGTCGGCCAGCCGGCGCAATTCGCCACGCTCACCATCCTGGTGCGGGCCTGCAATGCGAGGCCGGTCGGCGAGGTGCCGGATGCCGCCGCCTGGATGGAGATCGGCGACAGCCGCAGCCCCGGCGCGCCGGCCTTCCGCGGCTGGATGTTCGCCAATGCGCCGGGCGTCAGCATGCTGGAGCACCCGGTCTACGACGTGCGGGTTCTGGACTGCAAATGAGGCTGGCGCGCGGACGTCCCGATGCCTGCGCGCCGGGATCGCGCGGAGGGTCGGCGTGGCGGCGGCGCGCTCGACGCGAGGATCCTGCCGGTCGGCATGCATGCCGGCCGGCATGAGACCGGCGCGCGGGCGTCGGGACGCCGGCGCGGCGGCGTCGCGCGCCGGGCCTGTTTGCCGGCGGCACGCCCGCCGGGCGGCTCGACCGGCCCGGCATCCGGGCCGGCCGGCATGACCGGGCCGGCGCATCACGCGCCGCAGGGCTTCCGCAACCCGCATGACCCGACGGTGCGCACCCTGCGCGATGTCTGGCGCTGGCGGCGGGAGAGCACGCCGGCCCCCTGGCCCGCCTGGATCGAGGATGCGCCGCAGCCGCCGCCCCCGCGGGCCGGGGCCGACCGGATCGCCGCCACCTTCATCGGCCATGCCAGCTTCCTGGTGCAGGTCGGCGGCCGCTGCGTGCTGCTGGACCCGGTCTGGTCGCGGCGCGCGAGCCCCCTGCCCTTCGCCGGGCCGAAGCGGGTGCGGGCGCCGGGCCAGCCCCTGGCGGCGCTGCCGGGCTGCGACCTGCTGCTGGTCAGCCACAACCACTACGACCACCTGGACCTGCCGACGCTGCGGGCGGTGCGCCGGCGCTGGGCGCCGCCGGCCGTCACCGGCCTCGACAACGCACGGCACCTGGCCAAGGCCGGCATCCGCGGCGCGCGGGAGCTGGACTGGTGGGACGGCGCGGAGGTGGCGGGGCTGCGCGTGACCTATGTGCCGGCGCAGCATTTCTCCGCCCGCACCCCCTGGGACCGCAACCGCAGCCTGTGGGGCGGCTTCGTGCTCGAAGCGCCGGGTGCCTGCGTCTATTTCGCCGGGGACAGCGGCTGGTGCCCCTGGTTCGCCGAGATCGGCCGGCGCTTCCCGCGCATCGACCTCGCCCTGCTGCCCATCGGCGCCTATGCGCCGCGCTTCTTCATGCGGACCCAGCACATGGACCCGGATGAGGCGGTGATGGCGCATCGGGCGCTGGGGGCGCGGCGCAGCATCGGGATGCATTTCGGCACCTTCGCCGGGCTGACGGACGAGCCGATCGAGGAACCGGAAGCCTGGCTGGCGCGCGCCCGGGCCGCGCAGGGCGTGGCGGCGGACGCCTTCACCACGCTGCCCTTCGGCGCGACGCTGGAGATGCCGCTGCGCGGGTGATGCCCCCGGCCGGTGACGAGGCGGCGCCTGCGCCGGCCGCCAGGACCGACAATGCCCTGGCGCGCAGCACCGACCGCTGGTTGCCGTCGCGCGGGTCGGGGCGGATGCCGATCGGCCCGGCGCCTGCCGGCCCCGTGGGATGACCGGCGGGCGCCCGCGCCGCCGCACGGCAGCCGCCGCCGGGCGGCCCCCATCGGCGTCGCTGCACACCCGCCCTGCGGCGCGCCAAGGCCGCGGAATCGAGGCCCCCGGGGGATGCCTGGGCACCGGGACGCTGCGGACGGCCATGCCCGATGACCCCTGGCAGGGCGCCGCGCCGCGCCGCGGCCCGCGGCCGGCGATGCCACCCGGCGCGGAAAGCCGCCCGGTGGCGGCCGCTACCGCAGCAGCCGCTCCTCGGCGAAGCCGCGCACCGCGGCGCGGACCGCCGCGGCCCCCACCGGGTCGAAGCCGACATGCGCGCCGCGGCCGACGCAGGCATCGCCGAGGCCATAGGGCCGCTGCGTCTCGCTGTTGAGCAGGGCGCCGCCCGGCCCTTCCTCCAGCCGGCAGCCGCGCGTGGTCTGCGCATCGGCGACCGTGACCAGCAGGGGCTGGAAGGGATTGTCGAAGCTGTGCTGGCCATTGGCGTATTCGGCCAGCGCCACATCCGCCCCGGCCTGCTTCAGACGCGCCGCATAGTCCCGGCAGGGGCCGATCGCGACATAGTCATCCACCACCCCGTGGAAGAGCCTGATGGGCGCCGGCCCGACCTCGGCATCCTTCGCATAGGCGACATTGCACGGGGTATAGAGGCCGATATGCGCGGCGAAGCGGTGCCCTTGGGTGCCGAAGGCGGCCTGGAAGCGTCCCATGGCCGAATACACCGCCGCGACCGCGCCCTTGGAGAAGCCCATCACCGCGATCCGGTCGGCGCGGATGCGCGGATGCTGCGCCAGCACGTCGAGGGCGCGATAGGCATCCACCATCATCGCCAGGCTGTGCAGCTGCGACTGGTCCTGCACCGTGCTGACGATGCCGCGGCCGGCGAAGCTGTCGAGCAGGAAGGCGGCGATGCCCGCCGCATTCAGCTCCCGCGCCCAGAGATCGGTCGAGGCGCCGATCCCGCCCGAGCCATGCACCAGCACCACCGCCGGCACCCGCTGCCCCGGCCGCAGCGGGGCGGGCAGGCGCAGCTCCCCGGCGATCAGGGCGGGCTTTCCGCCCTCCCGCGCGCCGGCCAGGAATTCCTCGCCCGAGAGGGTGCGGGAGGCGATGGGGATCACCTCCACCCGGCCCGGCGCCTGCTGCTGGGCCCGCGCGGCGGGGGCCAGGGCGAGCAGGCCGAGCAGGACGGCCAGGCCGCCGAAGCGGCCGGTGCGTGACGATGGCATGGTGGCGTTCCCCCTTCGCGGCCTGGACCCGGGCATCCGTCCGGGCCTGGAGCTGGCCTTGGGCGGCAGGCTGGCGCGGCGCGGCGGCGGGGTCCACCCCCCTGGCCTTCCCCCTGCGCCCGGCGGCCGGCCCTTGCTCCTGGCTCGCTGCACCGCACATGCTGGCGGGAATGCCCGACAGCGCCCCGGCCCTCACCCTCTCCCTGCATCCGAGCATCGCGGAGATCCCGCGCGCCGACTGGGATGCCTGCGCCGGCGACGGCAACCCCTTCGTCAGCCACGCCTTCCTGACGGCGCTGGAGGAGAGCGGCAGCGCCGTGGGCCGCACCGGCTGGCTGCCGCAGCATGCCGCGCTGCGCGACGCGGCGGGCGAGCTGGTGGCCTGCTGCCCGATGTATGCGAAGAGCCACAGCCAGGGCGAATACGTCTTCGACTATGGCTGGGCCGATGCCTATGAGCGGGCGGGTGGCAGCTACTACCCGAAGCTGCAGGTCTGCGCGCCGTTCAGCCCGGTGCCCGGGCCGCGGCTGCTGGTGCGGCCGGGCAGCGGCGTCGGCATCGGGGCACTGGGCCAGGGGCTGGTGCAGGCCTGCGAGCAGCTCGACCTCTCCTCGGTCCACATCACCTTCTGCCAGGAAGCCGAATGGGCCGCGCTGGCCGAGACCGGCTGGCTGCGCCGCCTGGGCACCCAGTTCCACTGGCACAACCAGGGCTATGCCAGCTTCGACGACTTCCTCGGCGCCCTCTCCTCCCGCAAGCGAAAGGCCATCAAGCGCGAGAGGCGCGATGCCGCGTCCAGCGGCTATGTCCTGAAGACGCTGCGCGGGCCGGAGATCACGGAGCGGCACTGGAAAGCCTTCCACCGCTTCTACAAATCCACCACCGACAAGAAATGGGGCCGCAGCGCCTACCTGACCCCGCGCTTCTGGCCGCTGCTGGGAG
Source organism: Paracraurococcus ruber (assembly GCF_004353985.1). Taxonomy (GTDB): domain Bacteria; phylum Pseudomonadota; class Alphaproteobacteria; order Acetobacterales; family Acetobacteraceae; genus Paracraurococcus; species Paracraurococcus ruber. Next base: position 5,384 of record NZ_SMOA01000250.1, read on the forward strand.
AGGCGCTGGGGGACCGCGTGGTGCTGATGGTGGCCGAGCGGGATGGCGAGCCGGTGGCCGGCGCGCTGAACCTGCTGGGAACGGACGCGCTGTACGGCCGCAACTGGGGCGCCGTGGTGGATGCGCCCTTCCTGCATTTCGAGCTGTGCTACTACCGCGCCATCGACTTCGCCATCGAGCACGGGCTGCCGCGGGTCGAGGCCGGGGCGCAGGGCGAGCACAAGATCCAGCGCGGCTACCTGCCCAGCCCCACCTATTCCGCCCACTGGATCCGCCATCCCGGCCTGCGCCGCGCGGTGGACGATTTCCTGCGCCGCGAGCGCCCGGCGATGGAGCGGGAGATGGAGGCGCTGGCCGGGATGTCCCCCTTCAAGCGGGACGGCGAGGCCGAGTAGCGGGGATCGCCGGCGGGCAGCGAGGCTTGGCGCGGGACGGCAGCCCGGGTCAGCCTTGCGCCGTCTGACCAGCCGGGGGGAGGACGGGATGGCCGGATCGCCGCATTTCGCCCGCATCAAGGCGGATGTGCTGCGCATCATGGCCAGCGTGCCGGCCGGCCAGGTCGTCAGCTTCGCCGATATCGGCACGCATCTGGACGTGATGCCGCGCCATGTCGCCTACATCCTGGCGACGCTGCCCGATATCGAGAAGGCCACGCTGCCCTGGTGGCGCGCGGTCGCCGCGGACGGGTCGCTCGGCACGCCGAAGCGCGCCCCGGACGGGACGACGCAGGCCGCGTTGCTGGCGGCGGAGGGGGTGATGGACCCCGCCGCCGCCCTGGTGGCGGTGGCCGCGCTGCCGCATGGCGTGCAGCGGCAGACGCGGCCCGCCATCACGCCCGCCGCACCTCCCAGAAGGCGTAGATCTCCGAGATCGGCTCGGTGATCGTCCGCCGGAAGGCGGTGTTGCCGAAGAACTGCCCGGTGGGCAGGTAGGGCGCGTCGTCGAACACCACGCGCTGGATGTCCTGCGCGATGGCCTGCTGCGCCGCCAGGTCCGGCGCGTCGAACCAGGCGGTGCGCAGCTCATCCAGGCGCGGCACGGTCGGCCAGCCGAACCAGGCATTGGTGCCGTTGGCGCGCAGGAACTGCATGACGCCGGGATTGATCCCGTCGAGCCCGTTCCAGGTGGTGTGGAACATGCTCCAGCCGCCCTTGTCCGTGGGCTCGCGGCTGTTGCGCCGCTGCACCAGCGTGCCCCAGTCGGAGACGCGGTAGTCCACCGTGACGCCGAGCCGCTGGAACAGGTCCCGCTGCACCTCCGCCAGCGCCGACAGCGCCTGCTGGTCGGAGGGTGCCAGCATTACCACCGTCTCGCCATTGTAGCCCGCCTCCCGCAACTCGCGGCGGGACCGTTCGATGTCGCGCGGGCCGGTGATGGCCTCGATCCCCGCCGCATTGGCCAGCGGCGTGCCGGGCGTGAAGACGCCGGCATCGGCGCGCCAGAGCGAGGGGTCGGTGCCCGCCGCGGCGGTCATGAAGTCCTGCTGGCTCATCGCCCGCAGGATGGCGCGGCGCACGGCGGGCTTGTCGAAGGGCGGGTGCAGGCAGTTGAAGACGCCGGTGCCGATGGTCCCCAGCGGGCTGGCCCGCCGCACCACGATGTCGCGCGACCGCCGCAGCACCGGGGCGAGGTCGTTCGGCGGGTTTTCCCACCAGTCCACCTCTCCGTTCCGCAGCGCGGCGGCGGAGGTGCCGGGGTCCGGCATCACGGTCCATTCCACCCGGTCGAAATGCACCCGCTTCGGGCCGGAGGCCCAGCTGGTGGTGCCGTCCCGCGGGACATAGTCCGGGTTGCGTTCATAGACCACGCGGGCGCCGACCACGCGTTCGCCGGGGACGAAGCGGAAGGGGCCGCTGCCGATCGTCTCGCGGATCTGGGTATTCGCCTCGGCCGCGGCGATGCGTTCCGGCATGATGAAGAGCGCCGGCGGGCCGATCTTCGCCAGGCTTTCCAGCATCGGGCCGAAGCGGCGGGTCAGGCGGATGATGAAATTCCGGTCGTCCGGCGCCGTCATCTCGGCCACGCGGCCCATCAGCACCTGGCCGAGCGAATCCCGCTGCGCCCAGCGGCGGATCGAGGCGACGCAGTCGCGGCCGCGCACCGGCTCGCCATCGTGGAATTTCAGGCCTTCCCGCAGGCGGAAGCGCCAGGTGAGGCCGTCGCCATCCGCCTCCCAGGCCTCCACCATCTGCGGCTGCGGGCGCAGCTGCGCGTCGAGGCCGAAGAGCTGGTCGTAGATCATCAGCGCGTGGTGGCGCGTGATGTAGGCGGTGGTGAAGACGGGGTCGAGGACGGTGAGGTCGGTCTGCGGCACGTAGCGCAGCACGCGCGCGGCGGCGGGCTGCGCGCTGGCCGGCGCCGCCAGGGGCGGCGCGGCGGCCAGC
>NZ_SMOA01000251.1 GCF_004353985.1 Paracraurococcus ruber
GGGTTGCCGCCGGGGCCCGGGCCGCGCCATGCCCGCCGGCGACGCTGCCGTGAACGGCGCCTGCGCTGCTGCGCCGTCAGCGCATGGGTGCCGCGCCGCTCAGCCGGGCACCGCCGCGCCATCGGCCGGCAGCAGGCGCTGCCGCGGCCCGCCGCCGGCGTCCAGCGTTGCCCAGTCGCCGATCATCGGCAGCATCTCGCAGCGCGACCAGGCCGGGTTCTGGTCGGCGTAGTGGGCGCTGCCGGGATGGCCGGAGGCGCCGAGGAAGACGCACCAGCGGCTGTTCCCCCAGGCGCCGACATCGAAGGCATAGCGCGCGATGGCGCCATAGGCGGCGCGTGGCCCGAGCGGCGCGACCAGGCCGTTGGCCTGCACCGTGTCGCCATCCCCGCCCACGGGCAGGGAAGGCGGGTCGAGCAGGGCCGCATGTTGCGGGAACACCGCGGAGAGCGGGTGGTTGAAGCGCGGCTGGTGCGGCGTGCCCCAGGGCTCGGCGGGCGGCGCCGCCGCCACCTCCGCCAGCGCCGCGCGCAGCAGCCCGTCCCAGCTTTCGCCGCGCAGTAGCGCCGCGTCGTCCGCCCGCAGCAGCGCCGGCAGCGCCCACCAGAGCTGGGTCAGCGGCGCCACGCCCGGCGCCGGCGACAGCCAGGGATGCGTCGAAAGCGCCGCCAGGCCGCTGGCGTCGCCCAGGCGCCGCACCAGCGCCAGCCGCAGCGCGATGTAGCGCGATGCGGCGACCGAGCCCGCCTCCATCCGCGCATCCCAGGCCAGCAGCGCGTCGCGCAGCGCCGCCGCCTCCGGCGGCAGCCCGTCCAGCGCCGGGAGCCGCGCCTGCATCTCGCGCGCCGGCGCGGAGAGCGTATCGGCATGGATCGACGCGGCGCCGGCGACGCCGCGCCGCGCCGGGTCCGCCAGCAATTCCGCGATGCGGCGGGCGCGGTAGGGCGGGTGGCAATCGGTGCAGAGATAGTCCGGGTGGTCGTCGGCGACGACGCGGTTGTTGGCGGTGACGAGCATGCCCGGCGCCGGGTCGATCAGCCGCGGCATCTCGTCATGCGGGATCCAGCCCTGCCATTCATGCTCCCCGGTCCAGCCCGGCACCGGCAGCCAGCCATTCTCCCGCCCGCGCCGCGGCACCCGCGCGCGCAGCAGCCAGCCGGTATGGCCGGCGGTGTCGGCGGCGACCAGGTTGTGGTCGATCAGCCCCCAGCCGCGCGTCGCCTCGAACAGCGCCGCGACGCCATCGGCGCGCAGCATGCGCGGCAGGCAGTCGAAGGACAGGTCGGTCTCGGCGAACTGCACGCTGCGCAGCGCCAGCGCGGTGCCGCGCGCCGGGTCGCCGCAGATGACCGGGCCGTGGCGGGTGACGAGGATCTCGACCTCGCGCGGCGCCTCGCCACGGATGGCGATGCTCTCGGTGCGGCGCTCCACCTTCTCCCAGGCATCGCGGAACAGCGCGTGCTCCCCCGTCGGGTCGAAGCGTTCCAGGTACAGGTCGTGGATGTCGGCGAAGGTGTGCGTCACGCACCAGGCCACGCGGCCGTTCTGGGCGAAATGCGGGAAGCCCGGCACGCCCGGCACGGTCAGGCCGATGACGTCGAATTCCGGGCAGGCGATGTGGCCCTGGGCATACATCCCCGGCACCTCGAAGACGCGGTGCGGGTCGCCGGCCAGCAGCGGCCGGCCCGTTTCGGTCAGCGCGCCCGCGACCACCCAATTATTGCTGCCGCCGCCGGTGCCGTCGGGCGCCGCCGCCTCCAGCAGCGCGGCGGCGGCGGGCGCCAGGTCGGCCAGGCCGGCGCGCCAGCGATCCGCCTCCGCCCCCGCCGGCGCGATCACCGCGTCGCGGCCGCCATCGTCGTAGCGCAGCAGGGTCACCGCCTCGCCCGCCAGCGGCAGCGCCGCGGCGCGCCACAGCTTGAACCAGACCGATCCCATGAGCAGGCCGAGCCGCCGCATGACGGCGAGGCAGTGCCAGTCCTTCCACGGCTCCGGCGTCGCGCCCAGCAGCGCGTACTCCACCGGCAGCGGCGCGCCGGAGGCGAGGAAGCCGTTCACCCCCGCGACATAGGCCGCCAGCATCGCCCGTGCCTCGGCGCCCAGCGCGGCGACGTCCCGCCGGCAGGCCGCTTCCATCCCCAGGCGCCGCGCCAGCGCATCGGCGGCGAAGGCGGCGGGGCCGAGCCATTCGGCGGACCGGCCGAGCGCGCGGCGACGGTTCAGCTCCATCTGGAACAGCCGGTCCTGCGCATGCACGAAGCCCTGGCCGAGGAAGGCATCCGCCGCGCCGGCGGCGCGCAGATGCGGCACGCCCTGCGCGTCGCGCAGCACCGTGACGGGCGCGCCGAGGCCCGGCAGGCGCAGATCGCCCTCGAGCGGCGGCACGGCCCGCCCGGCCGCCGCGTGCCAATCCTGCTCCGCCATCATGGCCTCCCCCCGCATCGGCGCAGCATGGCGCGGGGTGCCGCGGGTCGCCAGGGCGGGGCCGGCTTTCCCCATGCGCGGCCGCCATCACGCCTGCTGGAATCGCGCGCCATGCGGTTCAAGGCGCGCCGCGGCACCCTGGTTGCCGCGCCAGCGTGCGCCCCGGACCATCCACGGCCCATCGCGATCCGCTGCGATCCCCCGGTTCCCGGGCGGATTCGCGCGCCGGGCCGTTCACGGCCCTCCGCGATCTGCTCTAGCCTGCCGGTAAGGACCAGGGAGGCGAGGTGGATGCAAGGGTTCCCGATCACGCGCCGGGCCGCGCTCGGCGGCGCCGCGGCGCTGCCCTTCATCCCTCGGGCCCGTGCCCAGCCGGCGCCGGTCAACCTGGTGCTGGAGAGCGAGGTCGTCATCCTCGACCCGCATGCCACCACCGCGGCCATCACCCGCACCTTCGCCACGCATGTCTTCGACACGCTCTTCGCCATGGACGGCCAGGGAATGATCCGGCCGCAGATGGTGGAGGCCTGGGAGCGCAGCGCCGATGGCCTGGTGTGGGAATTCCGCCTGCGGCCCGGGCTGCGCTGGCATGACGGCGCGCCGGTCACGGCACAGGACTGCGTGGCGAGCCTGGAGCGCTGGGCGCCGCGCGACAGCCTGGGCCGCATGCTCTGGGCGGCCAAGGCGACGCTGGCGGCGACGGATGCGCGCAGCTTCCGGCTGACCCTGCGCCGCCCCTTCCCGCTGGTGCTCGACGTGCTCGGCAAGCCGAACGCGCCGCTGCCGGTGATGCTGCCGGAACGGCTGGCGCGCATCCCGGTGGAACAGCGGATCCGCGAACCGGTCGGCAGCGGCCCCTTCCGCTTCCGCACGGCCGACTGGCGGCCGGGCGACGTCATGCTGCTGGACCGGTTCGACGGCTATGTCCCGCGCGAGGAGCCGGCGGATTTCCTGGCCGGCGGCAAGCGCGTGCACCTGCCCGCCATCGCGCTGCGGGTGATGCCGGACCAGGCGACCGGCGCCGCCGCGCTGATGGCCGGCGAGGTGGACTACATGCAGTACCTGCCCTTCGACCTGCTGCCACGGCTGGAACGGGCGCGCGGCGTGCGGCTGGCGGCCTTCGGCGGCATCCACATGTTCCAGGGCAATTTCCGCCTCAACCACGCCGCGTCGCCGATGGACGACCCCGCCATCCGCCGCGTGCTGTGGCGCTGCGCCGACCAGGCGGCGATCCTGACCGCCATCGGCGTGCCGGACCGCTTCCGCGCCCCCGCCTGCCCGTCCTTCTTCCTGTGCGACGCGCCGCTCGCCAGCCGCGCCGGCGCGGCGGAGATGGCCTTCGACCCGGCGGAGGCGCGGCGGATGCTGGCCGCGACCGGCTATCGCGGCGAGAAGCTGGCCTTCCTGACCACGGCCGGCGGCATCAGCCAGACCGCGGCGCAGGTGATGATCCAGGAGATGCAGCGCGCCGGCTTCGCGGTGGAGGAGCAGCTGATGGACTGGGGCACGCTGCTGGCGCGCCGCGCGAAGCACGAAGGCTGGCACATGTTCGCGGTCTATTCCAACGGCACGGACATGTTCTCCCCGCTGACGCATTTCTACGTCGCCAACACCTGCGCCGACTATCCGGGCTGGGATTGCGACCGGGGGATCGAGGCGCTGCTGCGCGAATTCGCCGAGGCCGTCGATGCCGGGGAACGGCGCCGCCTGGCCGAGGCGATCCAGCAGGCGGAGGTCCGGCATGTGCCGAACGTGATGTGGGGCCAGTTCACCATCCCCGCCGGCATCCGGGACCGGCTGCGCGACGTGCCGCCCGCCGCCTATCCGATGTTCTGGGAGGCCAGGGTTTGAGCGCGGATGCGGCGCTGCGCGCCCGGGCGGCGCGCGTCGTCCCCGGCGGCATGTGGGGCCACCTGCATGCCGCCCGGCTGCCGGACGGCTACCCGCAATTCTTCGCCCGCGCCGAAGGCGGCCATGTCTGGGACGCCGATGGCAGGCGCTACGTGGACCTGATGTGCGCCTGGGGCCCGGTGGTGCTGGGGCATCGCGACCCGATGGTCGAGGCGGCCGCGGCGCGGCAGGCGGCGCTGGGCGATACGCTGAACGGCCCGGCGCCGGTGATGGTGGACCTGGCGGAGCGGCTGGTGGACCGCATCGCCCATGCCGACTGGGCGATCTTCGCCAAGAACGGCACGGATGCGACGACCGGCTGCGTCACCATCGCCCGCGCTGCCACCGGCCGCCGCGCCATCCTGGTGGCGGAGGGGTCCTACCATGGCGCGCTGCCCTGGTGCACGCCGGTGCCGGCCGGCGTGACGCCCGAGGACCGCGCCCACCAGCACCGCTTCCGCTACAACGACCTGGCGAGCGTGGAGGCGGCGGCGGATGCGGCCGGCCAGGACCTCGCCGGCATCATCGTCACCGCCTTCCGGCACGACAATGTGGTGGACCAGGAATCGCCGGACCCGGCTTTCGCCCGCGGCCTGCGGGCGCTGTGCGACCGGCGCGGCGCCGCGCTGATCCTGGACGATGTCCGCGCCGGCTTCCGGCTGCACCCGGCGGGAAGCTGGGAAGGGCTGGGCGTGCGGCCCGACCTCTCGGCCTTCAGCAAGGCGCTGGGCAATGGCCACGCCATCGCGGCGATCACGGGGAGGGAGGCGCTGCGCGACGCCGCGGCGCGCGTCTTCCTCACCGGGTCCTTTTGGTGCGCCGCGGTGCCGATGGCCGCGGCGCTGGCGACGCTGGACGCGCTGGCGACGCGCGCGGTGGTGCCGCGCCTGGCCGCGCTGGGCCAGGTGCTGCGCGAGGGGCTGGCGGAGCGCGCGCGGGCCTTCGGCATCGGCCTGCGGCAGTCCGGCCCGCCATCCATGCCGCTGCTGCTGTTCGACGGCGATGCGGATTTCCGCCTGGGCCGCGCCTTCTGCGCCGCGGCGGCGCAGGCCGGTGCCTATCTGCATCCGCGGCACAACATGTTCCTCTGCGCCGCGCATGACGAAGCCGATATCGCCACGGTGCTGGACGCGGCGGAAGCCGGGTTCCGCGCCCTGCGGGCCATGCCGGGCGCGGGCTGAGCGCGCGGCGCAGGGCCCGCCGGCGCAATCCGGCGGCCGGGCCGCGTCGCGCCCTCGCCACCCCGCCGCCGCCGCGCCTATGCTCGCGCCCATGCGCATCGCGGTCATCGCCGATATCCATGCGAACCTCCCGGCCCTGCAGGCGGTGCTGCGGGACATCGCCCGGCGCGGCATCGGCACCACGCTGAATCTGGGCGATTGCGTCTCCGGCCCGCTCTGGCCGCGGGAATGCCTGGAAGCGCTGCAGGCCGCCGGCATCCCGACGGTGCGCGGCAACCATGACCGCTGGGTGGCCGAAGGCGGCACCGGGTCCTCCGACGCCTTCGCGCGCGCGGCGCTCAGCGACGACCAGGCCGCCTGGCTCGGGCGGCTGCCCGCCAGCCTCGCGCCCCTGCCCGGCATCCTGGCCTTCCACGCACGGCCCACGGATGACAATGCCTACCTGCTGGAGGATGTGGCGGAAGGCCGGCTGCGGCCCGCCGCTGCCGCGACCGTGGCCGCCAGGCTCGGCGCCACCGCGGCGACGCTGCTGTTCTGCGCGCACAGCCATCTGGCGGGGCTGCTGCGGCTGCCGGACGGCCGGGTGGTGCTCAACCCCGGCAGCGTCGGCTGCCCCGCCTATGCCGACCCGACGCCGCCGGCGCATGTCTCGGAAGCCGGCACCCCCATGGCGCGCTACGCCGTGGCGGAGGTCGAGGAAGGCCGGCTGCTGGGCGCCGAGTTCGTCGCGCTGGGCTACGACCATGACGCCGCGGCGGCGCGGGCGGCGGCGCATGGCCGGCAGGACTGGGCGCATGCGCTGCGCACCGGCACCATGCCGCGCCCCGGCTGAGGCACGGCGCGGGGCGTCGCCCGCGGCCGGCTTTGGGCAGGGCCTCCACCTGTTCGGATGGAACCCTTCCGACAGGATCCGCCCTACCCCGCCAGGGCGATGCAGGCGAAGCCGACCCGCGCCTCGGTCGGCACGCCGAACAGCGCGGTGTGCCGCGCCGGCAGGCCGCCGGGGAAGTGCCTCACGTATTCCGCGTTGCAGGCGGCGTAGTCGGCGCGGTCGCTGATCAGCATGGTCACCTGCACCACCCGGTCCAGGCTGCTGCCGGCCTCCGCCAGCAGGCCGGCGATGCAGGCCAGGGCGTTGCGCACTTCCTCCGCCGGCGTGGCGCCGCGATGGATGCCGCGGGCCGGATCATGCGGCGCCGAATGGCCGGAAACCCAGACCAGGCCGGCGGCCTTCACCACGCGGCTGAAGGGGCGCGCCTCGCCCGGGGCGGGCTGGCCGAAGAATTCCATGCGCTGTCTCCTGCGGGCTGCCCCAGGCTGCGGAGGCCGGGGCGGCGCCGTCAACCGGCCTTCGCCGCCATCGCCGGCACCGTATAGACCTCGAGCGGCAGGCTGCGGCCGCGCACCGCCAGGGGGCCCAGCGGCCGCAGCCGCGCCGCGCCGATCCGCGCCGCCGCGACCGGCCCGACGCAGATCGAGGAACCGAGGTCCTTGTTCGCCGCCTCCAGCCGCGCCGCCGTGTTCATCACCGTGCCATGCGCGGTGTAGTCCAGCCGGCCGGGCCCGCCGACATCGCCGACCACCGCCGGCCCGGTCTCGATGCCGATGCGGGTGCGGCCCAGGCCGATGCGGGCGCCGAGCGGCGTGGCCCGCTGCGCCTCCCCCGCCGCCAGCAGCGCGACGGCGCAGTCCAGCGCGGCCTGCGGATGCCCGGGCAGGTCCAGCGGCGCATTGAACACGGCATGCAGCCCGTCGCCGACGATCTTCTCCACCATGCCGCCATGCGCGACGACGATGCGGGTCAGCGCGCCGAGATAGGCGTCGAGCACCGCCACCACCTCCTCCGGCCCGGCGCGCTCCGTCATCGCGGTGAAGCCTTCCAGGTCGGTAAAGAGCGCGGTGATCTCCCGCGCCTCGCCCTGCAGCCGCAACGTGTCCGGCGCCGCGGCGATGCGGCGGACCACGGCGGGCGGCAGCCGCTGCTCGAACCGGGCGCGCAGCGCGCGGGCGCGGCGCTCGGTCGCGGCGAAGGCGGCGATGCTGGATGCGGCATAGGCCAGCGCCCCGACCAGCGGCGGCCCCGCCGGGTCCAGCAGCAGCCCCGCCTGCGCCAGGGCCAGCGCGCCGCCCAGCCAGGCGGCGATGGCGGCCAGGACCAGCGGCAGCGCCAGGCGCGGCCGCAGCCCCAGCCCGGCGAGCAGTGCACCGGCCGCCAGCAG
>NZ_SMOA01000252.1 GCF_004353985.1 Paracraurococcus ruber
CGCTCACCGCAGGCGCCGCGCCGGGCCTGTCCGGCCGGCCGCGGCCCGCCCCGCTGTCCGCGGCCCGCCGCGGGCCCCGCGCGGCCATGTCCCGGTCGCCCGTCCGATCATGCCCAAGGCGCCTGCCCGGCCGCGGGCGGGGCATTCCGGCAGCCCGTGGTCGGGACCGCGGGCAGGCCGCCGCGAATCGATGGCCGGGCCGAGTGCCGCCGGGCGGCGTTCACGCCGCGTCAGTTCGGCGCCTTCGCCCAGGTGTCGAGCACGGCGACGGCCTCCGCCACCAGCGTCTGGCGCGCCCGCATGCGGCCCTGGCCGATCGGCGCCCCGGCCTCTCGCCGCAGCGCCGCGACATTGCCGCCGCGCCGCCGGTCCTTTGGCACGCCGGCCAGCGCCGCCGCGCTGTCGGCCAGCGACGCGGCATAGACCACGCGGTCGATCCCGGCGATCTCCATGGCGGCGACGCAGAGCGCGCAGGGCTCGCAGGAGGAGAAGAGGACGCAGCCCGAGAGGTCGAGCGTGCCGAGCTTGGCGCAGGCATCGCGGATCGCCTCGGTCTCGCCATGCGAGGTGGGGTCGTGCCGCGCGCGGGAGCGGTTGAAGCCTTCCCCGACGATGGCGCCGTCGCGCACAACGACGGCCCCGAAGGGCTCGCTGCCCGGGGTGGCGGCCGCTTCGGCCGACAGGGCGATGGCGCGGCGCAAAAAGGTCTCGTCGTCCATGCCGGGCAGGCTACCACCCGCCGCGCCCCGGGCAGAAGTGGGCGCGGAGGAGGGGGGAAGGGGCGCCCGGTGCTACAGGTAGCGCAGCGCCATGAACCCCACGACGATGCCGGCCGCCGCGCCGGTCGTCACCAGGGTCAGCCGCCGCTCGATGAAGTCGCGGATCGGCGGGCCGTAGCGGCGCAGCAGGAAGGCCAGCAGGAAGAAGCGGGCGCCGCGCGTCACGATGCTGGCGGCCAGGAAGACCCCGAAGTTGAACTTGGCCGCGCCGGAGGCGATCGTCACGATCTTGTAGGGGATCGGCGTCAGCCCCTTGATGAGGATGACCAGCGCGCCCCAGCGCTCGTACCAGCCTTCGAACCGCGCCAGCGCATCGGCATGGCCATAGGCGCGCAGCACCGGCTCGGCCAGCGCCTCGAACAGGAAATACCCGATGGCATAGCCGGCGATGCCGCCGAGGACGGAGGCGATGGTGCAGATCAGCGCGTAGCGATAGGCCTGGTCCGGCCGCGCGATGCACATCGGGATCAGCATCGCATCGGGCGGGATGGGGAAGACGCTGCTTTCGGCGAAGCTGACGCCGGCGAGGAAGGCCGGCGCCCGCGGATGGCCCGAGAGCGCCAGCACGCGGTCATAGAGCGCACGCAGCATGGGAAGATCCCGTTGTTCGGCGGGCCTTCGCATGGCCCCGCCGCCAGCGCAACTCACGGGCGGACGACCCGCGGCATTGGCATATCGGCGCGCCGGAGCCATGCGTCGACCGCGGGTTGCGAGGGCCGCCTGCGCAATGGGATCATGCGACCCGCCGCGATCCGGCGGAGGCTGCGTCGTCCGTTCCGGTTGCCGGCCGCATCGCCCGCATCGGGCGTGGTGAAGGTCGCCCGCATCTGGCGCGGGGACAGTTGCCCGTCTCGGGCGCGGCACGCGCGGCCGCACCGGGCGCGGGAAAGATGGCCCGCTTCGGGCGCACGGCACAGCAAGCGGGCCGGGCAGGCGCCCCGGGCAGGAGAGCGGCATGGCAGGGCAGGGGGCGCGGGGCGCCGCGGCGACGGTGGGTGTGCTCATGGCCTGCGGCGTGCTGTGCGCCGCCCTGGCCATGGGGCTGCGGCAGACCTTCGGCCTCTTCCTCGCGCCGATGACGGCGGCGCATGCCTGGTCGGCTTCCGGCTTCGCCTTCGCCATCGCCCTGCAGGTGCTGATGAACGGCCTGACCCAGCCGCTGATGGGCCAGCTGGCCGACCGCTATGGCGGCCGCCGCGTCATCATGGGCGGCGCGCTGCTGCAGCTTTTCGGCGTGCTCGGCATGGCGCTGTCGGACGGCCTGCCGCTCGTCACCTTCTTCGCCGGGCTGGTGATGGGCTTCGCCGTCTCCGCCGCCGGCATGCCGGTCATCATGGCCAGCCTCACGCGCCTGCTGCCGGAAGCGCAGCGCGGCCGCGCCACCGGGCTCGGCACCGCCGGCTCCTCCTTCGGGCAGTTCCTGGTGGTGCCCATCGTGCAGCTCGGCATCAACGGCTTCGGCTGGCAGGCGGCGCTGCTTGCGGTGGCCTGCGCCTCCCTGCTCATGATCCCGCTGGCGCTGCCGCTGACCGATGCCCCGGCGAAGCCCGCCCCCGGCGCGGCGGCGGAGCAGACGGCGGGGGAGGCGCTGCGGGTGGCGCTGCGGACGCCGACCTTCTGGTTCCTCTGCTGCGGCTTCTTCGTCTGCGGCCTGCATGTCTCCTTCATGGCGATCCACCTGCCGGGCTTCGTCGCGTCCTGCCACCTGCCGGCGGCGGTGGGGGCGGGGGCGATCAGCCTGATCGGCCTGTTCAACATCGCGGGGTCGCTGGCGGCGGGCGAGCTGTCCTCCCGCTGGAAGCGGCGGGAACTGCTGGTGGCGATCTATGCCGCCCGCGGCGTGGTGATGACGGTGTTCCTCTTCGCCGAGAAGACGACCGGCAGCGTGCTGGCCTTCTCCGCCGTCATGGGCATCCTCTGGCTGTCCACCGTGCCGCCGACCGTCGCGCTCTGCGCCCGGAATTTCGGCACCCGCTGGCTGGCGACGATCTTCGGGCTGGTCTTCCTCGGCCACCAGGTCGGCGGCTTCACCGGCGCCTGGCTGGGCGGCGTGGTCTTCGACCGCACCGGCAGCTACGACCTGATGTGGACGATCTGCATCCTCGCCGCCGCCCTCGCCGCCCTGCTGCACCTGCCGGTGCAAGACGGGCCGCCGCGCGCGGTGCCGGCGCCGGCCTGACGGGCCGGGCGGAGCCTGGCCCCGCCGCCCCGGGGGGCGGGTTGTCGCGGTCGCGGCCGGCCGGTCCCATCCGGAAGGGCGGGTTTCGGCCGGGCCGGGTTCGGCGCTACAAGTCCGGGCTGACCTGGACCGGAGGATGATTGATGCGGCGTTGGGCCCTGCTGCTGGCTTTGGGGCTGCCTCTGGGCGCGGCCGTGGATGCCGGGGCGCAGCCGCGCCAGGGACCGCCGCATGAATGGGTGTTCGGCGCCTGGACCGGCGGCATCTTCCCGGCGCTGGATGCCGACACCCCGGCCTGCTTCGGCGCCCCGACCGTAATCTTCACCCGCGACATCGTCATGCGCGTCTCGGTGCTCGACACCGCCTATCGCCAGCGGACGATCGAGACGGTGGCGAGCACGCCGGACGGGCTGGAATTCCGCTTCACCCCGCTGGCGCCGGTGGGCAGCCCGCTCGGCAACCGCATCCCGCCGGATGTCGGGTTCGGCTGCGCCGGCAACCCGAATGCCCTGACGGTGCAGCGCAAGGGCCCGGACGAGATCGCCTTTCCCGGCTGCGCCGAATTCCCCTCCCCCCTGAAGCGCTGCAGCCCGGGCACGCGCTGATGCGCATCGCGCTGATCCATGCGCTGCGGCATTCGCCGCCGCCGATCGAGGCGGCCTTCGCCCGGCTCTGGCCCGACGCGGTGCTGATGAACCTGCTGGACGACAGCCTCTCGGCCGACCTGGCGCGGGCGGGGTCGCTGACGCCGGCGATGACGGAGCGGTTCCTGACGCTCTCCCGCTACGCCATTGGCACCGGGGCGGCCGGGATCCTCTTCACCTGCTCCGCCTTCGGCCCCTGCATCGAGGCCTGCGCGGCCGAGCAGGCGCCGCGCCCCGTCCTCAAGCCGAACGAGGCGATGATCGAGGAGGCGGTGGCGGCGGCGCGCGATGCCGCCGCCGGCCGCCGGCCGCGGATCGGCCTGCTGGCCAGCTTCGCGCCGACGCTGGCGAGCATGCCGCCGGAATTCCCCGGCGATGTGGAGATCGTGCCCTGCCTGGCGGAAGGCGCGCTGGCGGCGCTGGATGCCGGCGACGCGGCGGCGCATGACCGGCTGGCGGCCGAGGCGGCGCGGCGCCTGGCGGCGTGCGACGTGGTGGCGCTGGCGCAGTTCAGCCTGGCCCGCGCCGCGCCGCAGGTCGCCGGGGCGACGGGCCGGCCGGTCTTCACCACCCCCGACAGCGCGGTGCGCAAGCTGCGGCGGCTGCTCGCGGCCTGAACCCCCAAGGGGGACCGTGGCGGCTCCCGGCTGCAGGCGGCATGGCGCGGCGCCTGGGCTCGCATGCCCTGACGCATGGGCGTCGGTGACGCGCGCGGTCGGCACCGTGCGGCGACGCCGTGGCGGCCGAGCCCCCGACGCGATGATGTCCGGCCCAGCCTCCGGGCCGGCCGGCATGCGGGCCGCCGGCCATGCCCGTGGGACTGACCGCGCCGGCGTGTCGGGGTCATGCGGCGACGCCGACGCGCGCCGGCTGCCGTCGGGCGATGCTGCGGCGCGCCGCCGGACGGCGCAGCGTCGGCCGGCCGGCCTGCGCAACGGCCGCCGGCGGTGCCCCCTCGCCGGGGCCGGTCAGGCGGCCTGGGCCAGCCCGCCCCAGGCCTCGGCCAGGATCTCGTAGGACCGCTTGCGCGCCGCGTGGTCGTGGATGTTGGCGGTGATCATCACCTCGTCAGCCCCGGTGCGGGCGAGGAATTCCTCGACCCCGCGCCGCACCGTCTCCGGCCCGCCGACCACGGCGAGGCCCAGCGCATGCTGCAGCACCGCCCGGCCCTGCGGGTCCAGCCCGGCCTCGAACCCCTCCACCGGCCGCGGCAGCTTGCCCGGCAGGCCGCGGCGGATGTTCAGCATCGCCTGCTGCTGGGAGGAGAACAGGAAGCGCGCCTCCTCGTCGGTCGGCGCGGCGCAGACCGGCAGGCCGAGCATCAGGTGCGGCGCCTCCAGCCGCGGGGAAGGGCGGAAATTCTCCCGGTACTCGGTGATCGCCTCGGCCAGCATGGCCGGCGCGAAGTGGGAGGCGAAGGCATAGGGCAGGCCCAGCAGCCCGGCGAGCTGCGCCCCGTAGGTCGAGGAGCCGAGGATCCAGACCGCGACATCCAGCCCCTCGCCCGGCACGGCGCGCAGGCGCTGGCCGGGCTGCGCCGGCTCGAAGTAGCGCATCAGCTCCACCACGTCGCGCGGGAAGTCGTCCACATCCGCGTGCAGGTTGCGCCGCATGGCGTGCGCCGCGACCTGGTCGCTGCCCGGGGCGCGGCCGAGGCCGAGGTCGATCCGCCCGGGATACAGCGCCGCCAGGGTGCCGAACTGCTCGGCGATGATCAGCGGCGCGTGGTTGGGCAGCATGATGCCGCCGGCGCCGATGCGGATCCGCCGGGTGCCGTTGGCAACATGCGCCAGCGCCACCGCGGTCGCCGCGCTGGCGATGCCGGGCATGTTGTGGTGCTCGGCCATCCAGTAGCGATGGTAGCCGAGCGCCTCGGCATGCCGCGCGAGGTCGGCCGAGTTGCGCAGGGCATGGCCGGCTTCGGAACCTTCCGGAACCGGTGAAAGATCGAGTATGGAGAGGCGTGCCATGTGGGGCATATTGGCACGGGCGGCGCCGGGGCCAACCGGGGCCGCCCCTCGGCTGGCGGGAAACCCCGGTCGGCCCGACCTCGACCGCCAGCCAGGACCCGCCTCCCCGCCGATGCGACCTGCCACGCCCGCGACCGATCGCCCGCACCGGTCCGGCAGCCCGGCTGGCGGCTGGCGCGGCTATGCCATCGCGCTGGTCGCCTTCGGCCTGGCCTTCGCGCTGCGCCTGGCCCTGGCCGAGGTGCTGCCGCCCGCCGGCTTTCCCTTCCTCACCTTCTTCCCCGCGGTGCTGCTCACCGCCTTCTTCGGCGGGCTGGGGCCCGGGCTGCTGGCATCGGCGCTCAGCGTGCTGACCGCCTGGCATGTCTTCCTCCCGCCCGCCTGGTCCTTCCAGCTCAAGGGGGCGGCGGACGCCATCGCCCTGGGCTTCTTCGGCGTCATCCTGCTGGTGGACTGCATCGTCATCCACCTGATGACCCGCTCCCTCGCCCGGGTGCGGGAGGAACGGGCGCGCAGCGACGGCCTGGCGGCGGAACTGGCGCTGCGCCTGACGGAGCTGCGCGCCGCGCATGCCGAGGGCGAGGCGGTGCGCCGCCGCCTGGCCGCCAGCGAGGCGCGCCTGCAGGCGCTGAACGCGGACCTGCAGGCCCGGGTCGCGGTCGAGGTGGCGGCGCGGGAGGCGGCGCAGGCCCGCGCCGCGCATGCCGAAAGGCTGCAGGCGCTGGGCCAGCTGGCCGGCGGCATCGCGCATGACTTCAACAACGTCCTGCAGGCGATCGGCTCGTCCGCCGGGCTGATGGAGCGCCGCGCCGGCGATCCGGAGGCGGTGCGCCGCCTGGCCCGGCTGGCGCTGGAGGCGACCGGGCGCGGCGCGGCGGTGACCAACCGGCTGCTCGCCTTCGCCCGCCGCGGCGCCCTGCGGGCGGAGCCGGTGGCGCCGGCCGCGCTGCTGGACGGGCTGCGGGAGATGCTGGCGCATACGCTGGGGGCCGCCATCGCCGTCCGGGTGCAGGCGCCGCCCGGGCTGCCACCGCTGCTGGCCGACCGCGCTCAGCTCGAGACCGTGCTGGTCAACCTCGCCACCAATGCCCGGGACGCGATGCCGGAGGGCGGCCGGCTGGACCTCGCGGCCTGCACGGACCAAGCGGCGGCGGGGCATCCCGCGGGGCTCGCCCCCGGCCACTACCTGCGGCTGACGGTGCGGGACACCGGCACCGGCATGCCGCCGGAGGTGCTGGCGCGCATCGCCGAGCCCTTCTTCACGACCAAGGGCATCGGCCAGGGCACCGGCCTCGGCCTCGCCATGGCGCGCGGCTTCGTCGAGCAATCGGGCGGCGCCCTGCTGGTCGAGAGCGAGGAGGGGGCCGGCACCACCGTCTCGGTCTGGCTGCCGCAGGCGGCCGGCGGGGATGGGGCGGCGGCAACGGCCCCGCCGCCGGAGGGCGTGCTGCGCGGCCGCCGCATCCTGCTGGTGGATGACGAGGCGCCGGTGCGGCAGGCGCTGGGGCATGCGCTGCGCGACCTCGGCTGCCGCGTCGCCGAGGCGCGCGATGCCGCGGAGGCGCTGGCCCGGCTGCGGGACGAGCCGGGCTTCGACGCCCTGGTGACCGACCTGTCCATGCCCGGGGCCAACGGGCTGGCGCTGATCCGCGAGGCCCGGCGGCACGACCCGGCGCTGCCGGCCCTGCTGCTGACCGGCTTCGCCGGCGATCTCGGCACGGCAGGGGACGCGCCCGACTATGTCCTGCTGCGCAAGCCGGTGACGGGCGGGGAACTGGCGGCGGCGCTCGCCACGCTGCCGGTGCGGGTGCCGGCCGGGCCGGGCTGAGGGGCTTGGCCGGAGGCCGGCAGCGGCGACTCGATGCTGGATGGCGGCAGCGCCCGGATGGGCGGGTGACGGCCAGGCCGCACCGGCCCCGGCGCCCGGCGGGCAGGGGGGACGCGAGGCGAAGGCGCCTGCCGCCGCGGACCCGTGGCCGTCCCATGCCCGGCGGGCGGGGGACGCGCGGCCGGGCCGCGGGGCATCGCCTGGGGCGCGGCGCCGCATCCCGGGGCGGCC
>NZ_SMOA01000253.1 GCF_004353985.1 Paracraurococcus ruber
GCCGCCGCCTGGCGCGCCAGCAGGCCCCAGCCGGCCAGCAGGTCGCGCAACGCGGCGGCGGACCCGGGCGGCAGCGGCCAGGCGGCGGGCGGCCGCGCCGCCCCGACATCGAGGCCGGAGAGGGCGAGCGCCGCCTTGACCACCGCGACATTGGCGCCGTTCTGCTCCTCCGCCCGCAGCGCCTCGAAGGCCGCGATGGCGGCGATGCCGGCATTCGCCCGGGCGAAGTCGCCGTCCCGCAGCGCCCGCAGGATGGCGACCGAACGGTCGGGGGCGAGGTTGATGAGGCCGGAGGTGAAGCCCGCAGTGCCCAGCGCCGTCATCGGCGGCGCCCAGGGCTCCGCCAGGCCGCAGATGAAGCCGATCCCGGGCCCGGCGCGGCGGATGGCCTGGGCGAGGACCATGACGTTCGGCGTCGCCCATTTCACCCCGACCACGCCTGGCACCCTGCACAGCGCCTCGATCGCCGGCAGGCCGATGCCGTCATTGCGGAGATACACCACCACCGGCAGCCCGGCCGCCTCCGCGACCTTCGCCACATAGGCGACGATGCCGCGCGGCGCGACGAAGGGATCCGGCGGCTGATGCACCATCACGGCGTCGGCGCCGTCCGCCCGGGCGCGACGGGCCAGGGCGCAGGCCTCCGGCAGGCTCCGGCCGATGCCGGCCACCACCGCCGCACGGCCGGCGACCAGCGCCGGCACCTCGGCCTGCATGCGCTCGGCTTCGGCGAAGGTCAGGCCGAAGAACTCGCCGGTATTGCCGTTGACGGTCAGCGCCTCCACCCCCGCCGCGGCGGCGCGGGCGATGATGGGCGCGAGGCGCTGCGGCGCGATCCGGTCCTCGGCATCCATGGGCGTGACAAGGATGCCGGAGATGCCGGTCAGCGCCGTGCGCAGGCGGTCCAGGGGCAGGGTCATGCGGAGCGCTTCCTTCTCGGCGCGGGGGGCAGCAGGCCGCCGACCGCGAGCGAGCGCAGGACATGCGCGCGCATCCTGGCCTCGGCCAGGTCGGGGTCGCGCGCCTGCAGCGCGGCGAGGATGCCGGCATGCTCCCGCAGCGCCCGCGGCAATTCCTGCGGCGTGGCGTTCAGGGCGCGGACGCGGCCGAAATGGTCGAAGGCGCGCAGCGCGGCGAGGGAGCGGATGAGGAAGGCATTGCCCGTCGCCTGGTGGATCAGGCCGTGGAAGCGCTCATTCGCCTCCGACACCTGCTCGGGCGCCGCGGCGGCGGTCGCGGCCTGCATCGCCGCCAGCTGCGCGGCCAGGGCATCCAGCGCCGCGGCATCGGCGCGCTGCGCCGCCAGGGCGGCGGCGGCGCCTTCCAGCGCGGCGCGGATGCGGCCCATCTCCGCCTGCCGGTCCGGCCCGAAATCGGCGACGACCGTGCCGCGGCGCGGCAGGGTCACCACCATGCCGTCCTGTTCCAGCCGCCGCAGCGCTTCCCGCACCGGCTGGGCGGAGATGCCGAGCGAGGCCGCGAGGCTGCGTTCGGAGATGCGGCTGCCGGCGGGAAGGGCGCCCTGGACGATGGCATCGCGCAGCCGGCGGAAGGCCCGCTCGGCCAGCGACAACGTATCCTCCTCGGCGAGCCTGGCGACCGGGTGCGGTGCGGCTGCGCTCATTCTGCATCTGCCATAGCAGATGGCAGCGGCGATGAAAACACCGCTAGCGGGCGGAACAGCGCTGGCCCTGCGACGTCCGGCGGTGGAGAACCACCAGCGACGCGCAGCGCGGAGAGGCGGCATGAGCGAGGATGGCAGGACCGGCGCCCCCGGCGCCGAGGATACGGCCGAGGACGGCTTCATGCTGCTGGAAGGATGGATGTTCGGCGCCCTGATGTTCGAGGCGGCGGCCGAGCGCATCGAGCAATTCCCGCCCGCCAACGACGACGCCGCGGAGGGCTGAGCGCAACGGGAGCGCGGGCGGCCCGCCTCCCTCCCTCCGGTTTCTCCCGCCTTGGGGTCGGGCAACCCCTCGACCCGGCCGGCGGCCCCGCGCGGCCGGGCGCCGCGCTCTTGTCGCCGCGCCGCGCCCCGGCCAGCATCGCGGCATGCAGCACATCGCCGATGCCGCGGCCGCGCTCGCCGCCGGCCGCATCTCCGCCGCCAGCCTGACCGACGCCGCGCTGGACCGCATCGCCGACCCGGCGGGGGAGGGTGCCCGCGCCTTCACCGCCGTGCATGCGGCGGCCGCGCGGGCCCAGGCGCAGGCGATGGATGCGCTGCGCCATGCCGGCCGCGCGCCCAGCCCCTGGGCCGGCATCCCCATCACGGTGAAGGACCTGTTCGACGAGCACGGGCACCCCACGCCCGCCGGGTCTGTGGTGCTGCGGGACGCGCCCCCGGCGGCGGCGGATGCGCCGGTGGTGGCGCGGCTGAAGCGCCTCGGCTTCGTCGTGCTCGGCCGCACCAACATGACGGAATTCGCCTTCAGCGGCCTGGGCGTGAACCCGCATTACGGCACGCCGCGCAGCCCCTGGGACCGCAAGACCGGGCGGCTGCCGGGCGGCAGTTCCTCCGGCGCCGCGGTGGCGGCGGCGGACCATATGGGCTTCGGCGGCCTCGGCACCGATACCGGCGGGTCCTGCCGGGTGCCGGCCGCCCTGTGCGGCGTGGTGGGGTACAAGCCGACCGCGCGGCGGGTGCCGATCGCCGGCGTGCTGCCGCTGGCCCCCTCGCTCGATTCGGTCGGGCCGCTGGCCCGCAGCGTCGCCTGCTGCCACCTGCTGGATGCGGTGATCAGCGGGGCGGAGGACCCGCCGGCCCTGCCGCATCGCCCGGTGGCGGGGCTGCGGCTGGGCCTGCCGCGCGGCACCTTCCTGACCGAGGACATGGATGCGCAGGTCGCCAACGCCTTCCACCGGGCGCTGGCCCGGCTGGCCGCGGCCGGCGCGCGGATCGACCTGTTCGACATCCCCGAGCTTGCCGAATTGCCGGCGGTGAACGCCGCGGGCGGCTTCGCCGCCAGCGAGGCCTGGGCCTGGCATCGCCACCTGGTCGCGGCGAAGGGCGGCCAATACGACCCGCGCATCCTGGCCCGCATCCGGCGGGGGGAGCGGATGTCGGCCGCCGACTACATCGACCTGGCGGGGCACCGTGCCCGGCTGGTCGCCGCGGTGGCGAAGCGCACCGCGGATTTCGACGCGGTGGTGACGCCGACCTGCCCGATCATCCCGCCCGCCATCGCCGCGGTGGAGCCGGAGGAGGCGTATAACCGCATCAACCTGCTGCTGCTGCGGAACACGGCGGTGGGCAATTTCCTCGACCGCTGCAGCATCAGCCTGCCGATCCAGCGGCCGGGCGAGGCGCCGGTCGGCCTGATGCTGACCGGCGAGACCATGGGCGATGCCGCGCTGTTCGGCGTGGCGGCGGCGGTGGAGGCGGCGCTGGCGGAGCGTTGAGCGGCAGTGCCACGCCCCCGCGCCACCGCTGCATTGCCGTATTGTAAGGCCGCTCACATCTCCCGTTGAGGCTGGCTGGGCGATGCTCCGCTTGTCGTCCTGATGCCCTTCCAGGGTTCGGACGGACGGCGTTCGGCGACAGCTATTTCCCGGCAAGCTGTCGCCAGACTGGCAGCCTCTCAGGCCGCCAACGGGCCGGCTGGATCCTTATCCGGCCGGCCCGCTTTCTTTTTCAGCGCGTCTTCGCCGTCGCCTGCGCGTCCAGCAGCGCCAACAGCCCTTCCAGCAATTGCGTCGGCGTCGGCGGGCAGCCGGGGATCACCAAATCGACCGGCAGGGCGGCGGCGATCCCGCCCTCCACGGCATAGCTGCC
The DNA here is from genome assembly GCF_004353985.1 of Paracraurococcus ruber. Taxonomy (GTDB): domain Bacteria; phylum Pseudomonadota; class Alphaproteobacteria; order Acetobacterales; family Acetobacteraceae; genus Paracraurococcus; species Paracraurococcus ruber. The sequence goes on from NZ_SMOA01000253.1 coordinate 3,776, forward strand.
CTTGAAGACGCCGCCATCCACCGCGCAGTCGCCCACCGCCACCACGAAGCAGGGGTCGGGCGTGCAGGCGCGGGTGCGCAGCAGCGCCTCCCGCATGTTGCGGGTCAGCGGCCCCGTCACCAGCAGCACATCGGCATGGCGGGGGGACGCGACGAAGCGCAGCCCGAATCGCTCCAGGTCGTAGACCACGTTGTTGAGCGCGTTGATCTCCAGCTCGCAGCCATTGCAGCTGCCGGCATCCACCTGGCGGATCGCCAGGCTGCGGCCCAGCCTCGCCTGGGCGGTGGCGTCCAGCCGCTCGGCCAGGGCCTGCACCACATCGGCCGAGACGGCGGGCGCCGGGTCGGTCAGCGGCGGGCGGACCAGGGCGCGCGCCAGGCGGGGCCAGAGCATCAGCCCATCTCCTCGGTGAAGACCAGGACATTGCCGAAGGGGTCGGCGATGGGCATGTCGCGCCAGCCCCAGGGCCGGTCCTCGATCCCCGGCCGGGCGTGGCGGTACTGCTTCGCCAGCAGCTCCGCCTGCAGCGCATCCAGCCCGCGCATCCGCAGCAGCACGCGCGTGCCCGGGATGCCATCGCCGAAATGCTCGCTCAGGAACAGCAGCAGCCCGCCGCGCGAGACCTGGGCAAAGACCGGCAGGTCGGGCGCGAAGCGGTGCTCCCAGTCCCAGGCCATGCCGAGGAAGTCCCCGTAGAATTCCCGCGCCTTCGCCAGGTCGAAGATGCGGAGGATCGGGATCGTGGCCTCGAAGCGCGGCGTCACAGGTCGACCCCGCTGTAGGAGCAGTTGAAGCTCTTGTTGCAGAGCGGGAAGTCGGCGACGATGTTGCCCTCGATCGCCGCTTCCAGCAGCGGCCATTGCAGCCAGGACGGGTCGCGCGGGAAGACGGCGCGGACCACGCCGCCCTCGTCCAGCATCACCCAGTGCAGGCAGTCGCCGCGGAAGCCCTCCACCAGCCCGACGCCTTCCCCGGCGCGCTGCGGCAGCGGCACGGCCAGCTCCCCCGCCGGCAGGTCGGCCAGCAGGGTGCGGACCAGGCGGATGCTCTCCCCGATCTCGGCGATGCGCACGCGCACGCGGGCATCGACGTCGCCGGTCTCCAGCAGCGGCACCTCCGGCGGCCAGGCGTCATAGGGCGGGTAGGGAATCGCCTCCCGCGCGTCGAAGCCGCGGCCGCTGGCGCGGCCGACATGGCCGCCGGCCGCGAAGCGGGCGACCAGGTCCGGCGCGACGATGCCGGTGCCCACCACGCGGTCCTGCAGGCTGGCATGCGAGTCGTAGATCCGCAGCAGCGCCGGCAGCTCCGCCTGCACCACCGCGATCACGGCCAGGATCGCCTCGGCGCCGCCCGGCGCCAGGTCGTCCGTCACGCCGCCGGGCACGATGCGGTCCATCATGAGGCGGTGGCCGAACCCCGCCTGGCAGGCGCGCAGCACGCCTTCCCGCAGCGCGCCGCAGCGGGCATGCGGATAGGCGAAGGCGGCGTCGTTGCAGACGAAGCCCCAGTCGTTCAGGTGGTTGTGCAGCCGCTCCAGCTCGCACATCACCGCCCGCAGCGCCACCGCGCGCGGCGGCGGCGCGACGCCCAGCGCGCGCTCCACCGCCATCGCGAAGGCCCAGGCATGGGCGATGGTGGTGTCGCCGGACAGGCGGGCGGCGAAGCGCGCGGCGGCGCGGGCCGGCTTGCCCAGCATCAGGCCGATATGGCCCTTGTGCAGGTAGCCCAGCCGCGCCTCCAGCCGCGCCACTGCCTCCCCCTGGACGTGGAAGCGGAAATGCCCCGGCTCGATGATGCCGGCATGCACGGGCCCGACCGGGATCTGGTGCACGCCCTCGCCCTCCACGGGCAGGAATTCCGGCTGCGGCACCGGGAAGGGCGGGGCGCCCGGGCGCGTCGAGAGCGGCGCGGTCGCCGGCCAGCGGCCATGGTCCAGCCAGGGGCGGAGATCGACCGCGCCTTCCGCCACATGGCCCCAGAGGTCGTGCAGCATCCGCTCGAACCGCACCGCGCCGGGGCGGGCGGGCGAGAGGGCGGGGAAGCGCCCGTCGGCGGCGGGGCATGAGGCGAGCAGCAACCCGCCCTCCGCCGGGCTGCGGAAGGCGGCATGGATCATCGCCGGCTCGGCCCAGAGCGCCATGAGCTCGGGCGCCGGGTCGGCCGCCAGCGCCTCGGCCAGCGCGCCCCATTGCGGCCGGGTCAGCAGGAAGCGGGTCCAGGGGCGGCAATCCTGCGGGGCCCCGCGGCGGATGAGATCGAAGGCGGTCATCCCGGCACCTGCGCGCCGGCGGCCAGCAGGGCGGAGAGCGAGGCCGGCAGCGCCACGCCCAGCATCAAGGCGAGGCCGAGATGCAGCCAGAGCGCGCCGAGCGCGGTCCGCGCCGCCAGCGCTGCGGGCGGGTCCGCCGCATCCGGCGTCGGGTCGCCGAGGCAGAGCGCCTGCAGCGCCTGCACGAGGCCGGCCGCCGCCACCAGCAGCCCGATCCCGAGCGGCAGGATCAGCCAGGGCCGCATCGCCGCCGCTTCGGTCAGCAGCAGGAATTCGCTGGCGAAGAGCGCGAAGGGCGGCAGGCCGGCGACCGCGGCGATGGCCAGCGCCAGGCCCCAGCCCAGCGCCGGCCGCGTCACCGCCAGCCCGCCGATATCCGCGATCTTCTGCGAGCCCTTCACCTGCGCCGCATGGCCGATGCCGAAGAACACCGCCGACTTGCAGAGCGAATGGCCCAGCATGTGCAGCAGCCCCGCCAGGTTCGCGGTGGCGCCGCCCATCCCGAAGGCGATGGCGGCCAGCCCCATGTGCTCGATGCTGGACCAGGCGAACAGCCGTCGCGCATCCCGCCGCCGCCACAGCGCGAAGGCCGCCAGCAGCAGGGAGGCGAGGCCGAAGGCGACCAGGAAGGGCCCTGGCGGCACGGTGCCGGGATGCGCGGCGATGATCGCCTTGGCCCGCACCACCGCATGCAGCGCGGCATTCAGCAGCAGGCCGGACAGCACGGCGGAGATGGCGATCGGCCCCTCCGCCTCGGCATCCGGCAGCCAGGCATGCAGCGGGACGAGGCCGGCCTTGGTGCCGTAGCCCACCAGCAGGAAGACGAAGGCGAGGTTCAGCACGCCGGGGTCGCAGCGCGCCGCCAGGCCGCGCAGCACCGCCCAGGACAGCCCGTCATCGCCATGCCCGACCACCGGCTGCGCCGCCAGGTACAGCACGATGGTGCCGAACAGCGCCAGGGCGATGCCGACGCCGCAGAGGATGAACAGCTTCCACGCCGCCTCGATCGCCGGCGGGGTGCCGTGGACCGCGACGATCAGCACGCTGGCCAGCGTGGCGATCTCCACCGCCACCCACATGACGCCCATGTTGTCGGCCAGCAGGGCGAGCGCCTGGGCGCCCATGAAGACCTGGAAGGCGACATGGTAGGCGCGCAGCCGCAGCGGATCGAACCGCTCGGCCGCGACGGCGCCGAGCGAGAAGACGGCGGTGGTCAGGCCGATGACGAAGGAGAGGACGACCAGCGGCACGTTCAGCGCATCGACATGCGTCCAGCCCTGGTTGCCGCCGGGATGCGCCAGCAGGCCGAGGGCGAGCAGCAGGCTGGCGGCGGAGACGGCGATGTTCAGCAGCGCCGCCGGCCTTTCCCGCCGCATCGCCGCCAGCAGCAGCGCGCCCGCCCAGGGCAGGAAGACCAGCGCCCAGGAGAGCGGCATCACGTCGCGGCGCGCCCGCGCTGGCGCGCGGCCGCCCCCGGTCGCCGGCACCGCCCGGCGGGCGGCCCGGCTTCGCGG
>NZ_SMOA01000254.1 GCF_004353985.1 Paracraurococcus ruber
TGGCGCGGGCGGGCGGCGCGGGCCAGGGCGGGCACGCGGGCCAGCCGCAGAGCCGCCCCGGGGCTGGCCGAGAGGCCGCCGCCGCCGCGCTCCTCGTCCTCCGGCAGGAAGGGCGCCAGGGCGAATTGCCCGCCGGTGAAGGTCAGCCCTGTGAACAGCCAGAGCAGCGCCAGCGGCATGGCGCCGGAGCGCGCCGGCTGCAGCAGCCCGCCGAGGCCGCCGGGATCGGCCTGCAGCAGGGCCAGGACGAAGACGGTGGCGGCGATGAAGCCGACGGCAAGATGCCGTGCGAGGGCGCGGGCCAGGGTCATCCGCGCCCAGCGCGCCGGCCGCCCGGCGGTTCCGCCGTCGGCGCTCAACCGGCGCTCCCTTTCACGCGTGGCGTCGCGTGCGGTGCCAGCCAGCCGAGGCTCGCCTCCGGCTCGGCATCCGTGGTCGGCAGGTAGGGCTTGATGTCCAGCAGCGGCGTGCCGCTGGCGCAGTCGAGATTCGTCACCCGCAGCACCCCCGGCGCGGCGAAGCCGTGGAAGCGCACGACGGACAGGGCCACGGGGTTGGGCCGGAAGGGGGCGCGGGTGGCGAAGATGCCTCTTTCCTCCCGGTCGAAGGGCGGGGTGAAGCGCAGCGCCGGCGTGGGCGCGCGATGCATCCAGTAGAGCAGGATGAGGTGACTGAATCCTTCCAGCCCCAGCAGCCCGTCCCGGAAGGCCGGGACGACCACGGCGCGGCATTCCGGTGCCGGGTCGGGCTGGCGGCCATTGCGCGGGCAGTCGCCCGGGGTCGACCAGGGCGTCTCCAGATGGCCGATCGGGGTCACCGCCAGCGCCGCCATGCCCCGATCCCTGTCCCCCGGCCCCGCTTCGCGCCGCATGTGGTTCCTGCCTATCCTTCCGGCAACGGGGAGGATGACGATGACCCATGCGATCCCGCGGCGCGCCGCGCTCGGCCTGCTGGGGACGGCGGCGCCGGCCGTGGTGCGGGCGCAGCCGGCGGGCGGCTGGCCCAGCCGGCCGATCCGCTTCATCAGCCCCTTCGCCCCGGGCGGCCCGCAGGAAGTCCCGGCGCGGCTGATCGCCGAGCACGTGTCGCAGCGCCTGGGCCAGCCGGTGGTGATCGAATCGCGGCCCGGCGCCGGCAGCGCGGTGGGCACGCAATTCGTGGCGCGCGAGGCGGATGGCCACACCTTCCTCGTCACCACCACGTCCTTCGCCACCCTGCCGGCGATCATGAAGGACCCGGGCTTCGACCCCTTCGCCGACCTGGTGCCGGTGACGCTGATCTCGGAAAGCTCGCTGCTTCTGGCCTGCCGGGCGGAGGCGCCCTTCGCCGACCTCGCCGCCCTGCTGGCGGCGGCGCGGGCGCGGCCGGGGCGGATCAGCGTGGGATCGGCGGGCATCGGCTCCTCCACCCACCTGTCCATGGCGCTGCTGATGCACCGGGCGGGGATCGAGCTGCTGCATGTGCCCTATCGCGGCGTGACGCAGTCCCTGACCGCGCTGCTGGCCGGCGACATCGACCTCTGGACCGGCGATCCCTCCATCCCCTCGGCGCAGCTCGCCGATGGCAAGCTCCGGCCGCTGGCGGTGACGACGGCGGCGCGCAGCCCGGCCCTGCCGGCGGTGCCGGCGATCGCCGAGCTGGTGCAGGGCTTCGCCGTGCCGTTCTGGTTCGCCCTGCTCGGCGGCCGGGCGACCCCGCCCGAGGCGGTGGCCGCCCTGATGCGCGAGATGGCGGCGCTGCGCGCGCCGGAGAGCGCGCTGGCGCGGCGCATGGCCGGCCTCGGCGCCACGCTGCTGCTGACCGGGCCGGAGGCGCTGGCGGCGCGGCTGCGGCAGGAAGTGCCGCAATGGAAGCAGGTGGCCGCGACGGCGGGGATCACGCCGGAGTAGCGCGGATCGCGGCGCGGCGTGGCTCCGCCGCGACCGCACCAGGCGACTGCGGTCGCGCGTTCATCGTCGAAGCCAGGCCGCTGCGGGACGGATGGCGGTGGGACGTGCAGGCCGCGCAGCGTGCCTCCGCACGGCGGGAACGTGTTGCGGTGGCTTGCGGTCATCTCCGGATGCCGCCGTGCATCGCATCGTGCCCGCCGCCAGCGCCGTGCGCAGCCGTGCGCAGCCGGGCGCGCAGGGTCTCGACCTGGCCAGGCCTGGTGGCGGCCAGCGACTCCGCGCAGCTGGAGGGCAGGTCCCGATAGGCGATCGGCGCGGCGAATTGCCCGGCGGTCAGGTCCAGCCGTGCCCGGTCTACGCGGTTGTGGAAATGCCGGCCTTCCGGCAGCGGGGTCTTCAGGATCTCGCCGCCCAGCCATTCCTGCACCACCAGCGCTGTCACGTCGCACCGGCCGCGCGCCGGTTCCTCCGGCCGCCACAGGCTGCCGGTCGCGGGCGACCAGGCCAGCCGCAGGGCGGCGAGCAGCCTCCCCGGCGTCACGCCGGCGGCGGCAGCACCGCCCTGCCGAGCAGCGCGGCGATCTCCGCCTCCCCGTAGCCGGCCTCTGCCAGCACCTCCCGCGCATGCGCCGAAAGCCGCGGCGCCAGTGGCAGCTCGTCCGGCCCGGCGGCGGAGAAGCGGACCGGCCGGCCGAGGCCGGTCATCGGCCCCTCGGTCGGGTGCACCTCCCGCCGCAGCAGGCCGCTCTCCCAGAGATGCGGGTCCTCCAGCATCGCCTCGATGCTCTGGAAGGGCATGGCCGGGATCTCGCGGCGGCGGAACTCGGCGGCCCATTCGGCGGTGCTGCGGCTGCGCAGCGCCTCGGCCCGCAGGGTGAAATAGGCCTCGACGTTGCGGAAGCGCGCGCCGACGCTGCTGAAGCGCGGGTCGTCCTTCAGCTCCGGCCGGCCGATGGCCTCGAAGAAGGCGAAGGCCTGCGCGTCGGTGTTGGCGGAGACGGCGATGTAGCCGTCCGCGGTCGGGATCGGCCGGGCATCGGGGTTCATCACCCGCGGGTCGCCGGTCGGCCCGGCCGGGTCGAAGGTGCGGCGGAACATGTGCTCGGCCAGGACGAAATGCGCCATGCTCTCGTACATCGGCACCTCGATCGCCTGGCCCTCCCCGGTCCGCTCGCGCATCAGCAGCGCGGCGGTGATGGCCTGGCTGGCGATGATGCCGGTGATGTGGTCGCAGAGCACGAAGGGGGCGAAGCGCGGCTCCCCCAGCACCCGGCCGAGCGCGGCGGCGAAGCCCGACATGCCCTGGATGATGGTGTCGTAGGCCGGGCTGTCATGGTGCCGGCCGGCGCTGCCGAAGCCGGCGATGACGCAGAAGACCAGGCGCGGGTTGCGCGGTCGCAGCGCATCCCAGGTGATGCCGAGCCGGGCCAGCGCCCCGCCGCGCATGTTGGTGACCAGGACATCGGCGCGCTCCGCCAGCCGGGCCAGCACCGCCCGCCCCGCTTCTGTCTTCAGGTCCACGGCGATGCTGCGCTTGCCGCGGTTGAAGTGGATGAATTTCGGCGACATGTCGGGCGAGGGCGCGGGGCCGCCCAGCTTGCGCAGCAGGTCGCCCTCCGGCGGCTCCAGCTTGATCACCTCGGCGCCCTGCTCGGCGAGCGTCAGGGTGCAGGACGGCCCGACCACCACGGCGGTGAGGTCGAGGATGCGGAAGCCGGAGAGCGGCCCGCGCGGCGCGGCGCCTTGCATCAGCCGGCCTCCGCGACGCATTCGAAGGCGAGCCGTCCCTGGTCGTCCAGCGCCCAGAGCCGGGCGCGGCCCGGCGCCTCCACATGGCAGGCCAGCACCGCCTCCCGCCCGAGGAACAACGGCCGGCCGGCCCGCGTGGTGATGCTGCACAGCGGGCCCGGCAGGTGGCGCCTGGCCATCTCCGTCAGCAGGGTGGTGGTGATGCCGCCATTCACCACCAGCGCCGGGTAGCCTTCCTCCGCCCGGGCATAGTCGGCGTCGTAGTGGATGCGGTGGCCGTTGTTGGTCACCGCGGAATAGCGGAACAGCAGCACCGGGTCGGGCCGGAAGCTCTGCCGCACCGCCTCGGCAGGCAGCGAGGGCGGCGGCTGCTCGGGCGCGGCCGCGCCGGGCTGCGGCGCGGCGCGGAAGACCAGGTCCTGTTCCTCGACCACGCAGTCGCGGCCGCCGCAGGCGATGGCGTGCCGCACCGTGACGAAGACCATGGCGCCGCTGCGGCCCTGCTTCGGCGCGATGGCCGCGATGCGGGAGGTGCGGCGAAGCTCGGCGCCGATTGGCACCGGCGCCTCGAACCAGGTGCGGCGGCCGGCGAACATGCGGCGCGGCAGCGGCACCGGCGGCAGGAAGTCGCCGCGCAGCGGATGGCCGTCCGGCCCCAGGGCGGATTGCCGGGCGAGCGGGCCGAAGAGCACGACATGCCAGCCTTCCGGCATCGCCGCGCCGCGGCGGATGCCGGCCGGGTCCTGGTCCAGCAGCGCCGCCAGGCGGCGCAGCAGCACGGGGCTCGCCTCGTCCTCCGCCACCTCCTCGCGGCCGATCCAGGCCTGCAGCGCGGCATCCTCCATCGCATCCCCTCCCCGTGCCGGCCATTCTCCGGCCTGCCCCGGCGGTGTCAAACCAGGCTCGCAATGCCGCCTTCGCTGCCGCTACTCTGGCGGCTGCGGAATTCGCCGCCCGTCGCCAAGGCGCGGCACGGGCAGGCGGACGGGGCGGCGTCGCGTTGCGCGGCGTGCATCCCGTGCCGCGATCCGTCCCAGGCCGGGGCGGACAGCGAGCGGAGCGGGGGATGAGGATGGCGAAGCATGCCGCGGCACCGCACCGGATCGTCGTGGTCGGCGGGGGCGCCGCCGGGCTGGAACTGGTCACCCGGCTGGGCGACACGCTCGGCCGGTCCGGCGCGGCCCAGGTGACGCTGGTGGAGAAGGCGCGCACGCATCTCTGGAAGCCGCTGCTGCATGCGGTCGCCGCCGGCAGCCTGGACCGGGCGCAGCATGAGCTGCACTACCTGGCCCAGGCGCATTGGCACCATTTCACCTACCGCTTCGGGGAGATGACGGGGCTGGACCGGCAGGCGAAGCAGGTGCTGCTGGGCGCGACGCGGGACGACGAGGGCCGCCAGATCACCCCGCCCAGCAGCGTGCCCTACGACACGCTGGTGATCGCGATCGGCAGCGTGACGAACGACTTCGGCACGCCCGGCGCGGCGCAGCATGCGGTGCCGCTGGAAACGCCGGAACAGGCCAGCCGCTTCCACCGCCGCCTGGTGAATGCCTGCCTGCGCGCCAACAGCCAGGAGGAGGCGGTGCGGCCCGGCCAGCTGCACGTGTGCATCATCGGCGCCGGCGCCACCGGCACCGAACTGGCGGCGGAACTGCACCGCACCGTGCGCGCCGTGGTCGCCTATGGCCTGACGCGCATCGACCCGGAGCGCGACATCCGCATCCGGCTGGTGGAGGCGGCGCCGCGCATCCTGCCCGCCCTGCCGGAGCGCATCTCGGTCGCCACCACCGACCTGCTGCACGGGCTGGGGGTGGAGGTGCTGACCGGCCGGCGCGTGTCGGAGGTGAAGGCGGACGGCGTCTGCCTGGCGGATGGCGAATTCCTGCCCGGCGAGCTGGTGGTCTGGGCCGCCGGGGTGAAGGGGCCGGAGGTGCTGCGCGACATCGCCGGGCTGGAGACCACGCGCACCAACCAGCTGATGGTCGAGCGCACGCTGCAGGTCACGCGCGACCCCGACATCTTCGCGATCGGCGACTGCGCCGCCTGCCCGCGGCCGGACGGGTCGCCGGGCTTCATCCCGCCGCGCGCCCAGGCGGCGCACCAGCAGGCCAGCCACATGATCGGCCAGATCGAGCGGCGGCTGGCCGGCCAGCCGCTGACCCAGTTCGTCTACCGGGATTTCGGCTCGCTGGTCTCGCTGGGCCGCTACAGCACCGTCGGCAGCCTGATGGGCTTCCTGGTGGGCAAGAGCATGTTCATCGAGGGGCTGTTCGCCCGGCTGATGTACCGCTCGCTCTACAAGATGCACCAGACGGCGCTGCATGGCCGGGCGCCCGTGCTGTGGCGGACCATGGCGGGACTGCTCACCTCCCGGCTCGAGTCCGGGGTGAAGCTGCACTGATGCGGGCGGCCGTCGATCCTGGCTGATCGACGGTCCCACGGTCGCCGGGTCGCTTGCGCCGAAGGCCTAGGCTAGACGCATGGGCCACGGCGCCCGTCCGGGCGCCCGGCTTCGATGGTGCATTCCTGCCGCTGGCCTGATGCGCCCGGCCCCGGCTACCAGCGCATGATGTTGCGGTTGCTTTTCGACAGGGAGCCGCGGAGGTTGGTGAAGGACGGCCATTCGGTTGCCGGCAGGTAGCGCCGCGCCAGGAATTGATAGGTGTTGGCGACGACCTGCCAGAAGGGGCCGTCCTCGTCCTCGTCCGCCTCGTCCCACTGGTTCAGGATCGAATCCCAGCCCAGCAGGTTGCGGTACAGCAGGTCGCGGCTCTCATGCACGAAGGCCAGCCGCAATTCGGGTTCCCGCAGCAGGGCGATGATGTCGCGGCAGACCTCATCGACCTTGTCGAAGCGGGCGCCCAGCTCCTCGAGCGAGGTGCCGGCCATCTTGACGATGCGAGCGACGGCGTCGGAGCGGACGGAGTCCGACCGGTGCAGCGTGCCGGCGATGCGGCGGACCCGCAGGACCAGCGCCTGGATGCGGACCAGCAGCCGGTCGCGCAGCGCCTCGATATAGGCGAAGTCGGACGCCAGCCCGTCCACCCGCTGCATCACCTCCTCCGGGCTGGCGCAGCCCAGCTCGACCATTGCCTTGCGGCCAGCATTCTGGAAGGCGGTCTTCAGCTCGGGGTCGGTGTCGAGCCGCCCACCGCTCTCGATGTCCCGCATGGCGCGGCGGGCGGCGTCGCCGTCATGCCAGGCCAGCAAGGCGACCCGCAGCCGCACCTGCGCCCGGCGCTGGTGGTTGCCGCCGGGCGTCCAGCTCGCCTGGCCGTTCACCACCTCGGCCGGCAGCGGGTCGCCGGGATGCAGCGCAGTGACGTAGCCGAGGCTTTCGATGATCAGCCCGATCATCCGGCCGTCCTCGCTGTCGTCGGGGATGTCGAATTCCTTCTGCACGCCCCGCAGCGGCAGCGAGGCTTCGCGGTCGCCGAAGGGCACGACCATCACCGCTTCCCCATCGGTGGGGGAGCGGCGGAAGCAGACATTGGCGACCCGGTTGAAGACCGCGTGCTGCAGCACGCAGCGCCGGGCGACGCGGTCTTCGTCCGTCGCCTGGTCCGGGCCGGCCGGCGGGGTCTCGGACGGCATGGTGTCGGACGCTGCGTTCATGGAACCACCGGGACCGGACGCTTCGGACGGATTGCGATCCGCCGTTGTTTCATCCCGGGGGTTAAGCAAGCGTATGCGCGGGACGGACGGGCCGCGCCGGCCGGCGCGGCGCTCAGCGCGGCTCCACCCGCCGGTCGGCACCCGGCATGCCCGGCGGCGGGATGACCGGCGTCGTGCCAGGGTCCGGCACCGGTGCCGGCGCCTGGATGCCGGGATCGAGGCCCGGCGGGGGACGCAGCACGCCGCCCGGCGCGGGCGCGGCGGGGGGCGGGGCCGGCGGCGGCGCCGGGGCC
>NZ_SMOA01000255.1 GCF_004353985.1 Paracraurococcus ruber
CTGGCCAGGCTCGGCGCCAGCCGCGACCAGCTGGCCGCGACGCTGCGCGGGCTGGAGCAGCGCAGCGCTGAACTGCGGGGCGAGATCGGCGGCGCCGAGCGGCGGCTGGCCGAGCTGCGCGACGGCACGGTGGCGGAGGAGCGCCGCCTGCAGACCGCCCGCGCCGAGGCGCAGGCGGCCGAGCGCAGCCTGGCCGAGCGGCGGCAGGCCCTGGCCGGGCTGGATGCCGAGGCCCGCGCCGCCGAGGCGGCCCGGCAGGACCAGGCAAGGCTGCGGCAGGAGGCGGAGGGGCTGCGCGCCGAGGTCGCCGGGCTGGAGCGGCGGCGGGATGCGCTGGCAAACGAGATCGCCAGCGCCCAGGGCCGGCTGGACACCCAGCGGCGCGACCTGGCCGACATCCTCTCCCGCATCGCGCGGGAGCGGAGCGAGGGCAGCAACGCCATCCCCGCCTCGGTCGGGACGGAAGGCGGCGGCGAGCGGCGCTAGTGTCCCGAATCCGAAGTTCGCCGCCACTGGCGGCGCCCTTCGGTCCGGGCTGCTCGCCTTTGTTTTCGGTGGCCTGCTGATCCGCTGCGTTCGCAGCCGGTGGCTGCGAACGCAGCGGGCAGGACACTATGGCGGTTTCCGTTCGCCATGGCTCACGGCAACCGCTCCCGCCATTTGATCCTACGGGCATCTTCACCCGCTCAGGTGCTTTCACCTGAGCGGGTCTGCTCGAATGCCCGCCGCGCGAGGCGTTAATCCCAAGGGTCTTTCGGGATGACCCTTGGGATCGGCCTGCCGCGCCCGGGCCGCCCCCGAGCGCCGCCCGGCGGCTTGGCCGGCTGCGCCGGCCGCGGGTCATCCGGGGCGGCCGGCGGCATCAGCCTGGGCCGCGCGCCGCCTTCTCCTTCGCCAGCAGGGCGCGCTTGCGCGGCACGCCCCAGCGATAGCCGGTCAGGTCGCCATCCTTGCCCACCACCCGGTGGCAGGGCACGGCCAGCGAGACATGGTTCTGCGCGCAGGCCCGGGCCACCGCGCGGACCGCGCGCGGCGCGCCGATCGCCTCGGCCATCTGGCCATAGGTGCGGGTCTCGCCGAAGGGGATGGCCACCAGCGCCTCCCACACCCTTCGCTGGAAGGCGGTGCCGCGCAGGTCGAGCGGGAGGGCGAGCGCCGCCTGCGGCTCGGCGAGGAATTCCACCACCTGCCGGATGGTCGCGGCCAGCGCCTCGGGCGCCGGCTCGACCCGCGCCTGCGGGAAGCGGCGGCGCAGGTCGCCTTCCAGCGCCGTTTCGTCCTCGGCGAAGCCGATGAAGCAGACCCCGCGCTCGGTCGCGCCGACCATCAGCGGCCCGAGCGCGCTCATCGCCGTCGCGGTGCGGATGGTCTCGCCGGCGCCGCCGCGGCGGGCGGCGCCAGGGGTCATGCCCAGCACCTGGCCGGGCGCCTCATAGACCCGGCTCTCGCTGCCATAGCCGGCGCCGGCCACCGCCTCCGCCACTCGTTCCCCGGCCGAGAGCGCCGCCTGCAGCCGCCGGGCTCGCACCGATTCGGCGTAGGAGCGCGGGGTGACGCCGGTGATCTCCTTGAACAGCCGGAGGAAATGGTGCCGGGCATAGCCGGCGCGGTCGGCCAGCGCCGCCAGGCTCGGGATGGTCTCGCTCGCCTCGATCAGGTCGCAGGCGGCGCGGATGGCTGCGGCATGGATGGCGGCGCGGTCGCCGCGCGGGTCGCAGCGCTTGCAGGCGCGGAAGCCGGCGGCCTCGGCGGCCGGGACATCCGCATAGAAGCGGGTGTTGCGGCGGAGCGGCGGGCGGCTGGGGCAGCCGGGGCGGCAGAAGACGCCCTGCGTCGTCACCGCGTAGAGGAAGGGCCCGCAGGAAGGGGCCGGGTCTCGCGCCAGCAGGGCATCCCAGCGGGCGTCGTCCAGGGTGGGGATGGGGGCCATGTGCGTCATGTCCCCAGCCTGCCCGGATGCCCCGCACCGGGCCATCCGCGCGTTGCGCCGGCATCGCGCCGGCGGCAGGCCTATTTCGAGTATTTCGCCGCGGCGGCGGCGGCGAGCAGGCCAAAGGCCCAGGGCAGCACGTTGAGAATCTCGTTCACGGAAATCGTCCTTGCGCGGCAGGGCCCTCGTGGCCCCGCCTCCTTGCTCTCTAGATGGGCCCGAAAAACATTACCGACCAATAATGCGTTCGGATCGCAGCCATGCGCAGAACGAATGGCGCCGCCGGCTACCCCACAGCGGAGGGGCCCTGCGCAACGCCCAAGGGTCAGCCCGGACGGGTCCCGGCCATCCGCCAGGGTCTCGATCCGCCGGGTTCCGCCGCGGCGTGCCCGGCCCGCGCCCCGGCGATGGCCGGTCGGACCCGCCGCCCCGCGTCGCCCCTGCATGACGGCGCCGCCATGCGGCGGCGCGGCCCCGGCCGGGATCGGCACGGCGGCGGGCACGCTGCAAGGGGCGGCGGCGACCCCTGGCCCGGGGCGCCGTGGCGCCCCGGCGGCGGGCGCCGGGTCACGGGGCCGGGCGGCGCCCCCTCGCTTCAGGTGGTGTCGCCCTCGGCCTTCCGGCGCTGCTCCTTCAGCCGGTCCTGCCCGCCCGGCATGCGCGGGTTGAGGGCCATCGCCGCCTCCAGCGTCCGCAGGGCGCCGGTGGCATTCCCCGCCTCGTCCTGCAGCAGCGCCAGGCTGAGCAGCGCCATCCAGTGCCGCGGCTCCAGCCGCAGCGCCTCCTGCAGGTCGCGCGCCGCGGCGGCATTGTCGCCCGCCCGGGCATAGGCCTGGGCGCGCAGGAACCAGGCATCGGCGAAGTCCGGCTGCAGGGTGATGGCGGCGTCGAAATCCTCCAGCGCCTCGGCCGGCATCTGCGCCTCCACGTTGCGGACGCCGCGGCGCAGCAGCAGCGTGACGGACGGGCTGGCCCCCTGCGCCCAGAGCGCCTTGATGCGCGCCTCCACCAGCGCCGCCCCGGCCTCGTCCGGGGCGGATCGCAGCGCCTCGAAGGCGCGGTCGAGTTCGGCCCGGCGCGCCTCGGCGGTGCGGGCGGCCGGGCTGGGCGGCGGGGCGGGCGGGGCCTGCGCCAGGGCGATGGAGGGCAGCAGGAGCAGCAGGGCGGGAAGCCGGCGCATGCCGTGAAAGTCGGGCGCCGGGCGGCGGCTGGCAAGGGCGGCCATGCGCCCCGCCGCCCCGGGCCGGGTCAGAGCAGGAAATCGGCCGCCGCCAGCGCCAGGGTCCCGGTGAGGGCGAGGCGGAACTCCACCGTCGCCGGCACCCCGTCCAGGTCGGCGATGACGACGGTGTCGCCGCCGCCCTGGAACCAGGCGAGGCCGTGCCCCTGCGACAGCGCCGCCGCCTGGCCGGCGAAGGCCAGCACGCCGGTATCCAGCGCCGTCAGGTCCAGCCGGTCCTGCCCCGGGTTGAAATCCGTCACCCGGTCGGCCAGGTCGCCCGGCGCGGCGAAGGCGAAGAGATCGGCCCCGGCGCCGCCGGTCAGCGTATCCGCGCCGGCGCCGTCGGCCAGGCTGTCATCGCCGGCGCCGCCCCGGAGCAGGTCGTCGCCGCCGCCGCCCGCCAGCGTATCCGCCCCGGTGCCGCCCAGCAGCACGTCGTTGCCCGGCGTGCCGGCGACCGACTTGGCGGCGAAGCCTTCCCCGGTCGGCGCCAGCACGCGGGTCACGATGCCGCGGCCCTGCACGTATTCCAGCGCGATGTTGCCGCCGGCCAGCTGCACCAGGCTGGGATATTGCTGGTTGTCGAAGGCATCCTGCTCCAGGCGGAATTCCGGGCCGACCGCGTTGCCGGCGGCGTCGAAGCGCTGGCCATAGACACCCCAGCCGCTGCCGTCCTGCACGCTCGATCCCCAGCCGACGAAGAAGCCGCCATCCGACAGCGCGGTGACCGAGGGGTCGACTTGGTCGGACTTCGTATAGGTGTTCACGTGGAACTCGCCGCCCACCGCGGCGCCGCCGGCATCGTAGCGCTGGCCGTAGATGCCGGCGGTGAAATCCTCCTGCCGCGAGGACGCCCAGGTGACGACGAAGCCGCCGCCCGCCAGCGCGGCGACCGAAGGGGTGGTCTGGTCGCCGAGGGTCGTGGTGCTGGCATGCACCTCCCCGCCCAGCGCGGCGCCGTCGGCGCCGTAGCGCTGCAGGTAGATGCCGTCGCCATTGCCGTCCTGCCCGGCAGAGCTCCAGGCGACGACGAAGCCGCCGCCCGCCAGCCCTGCCACGGCGGGCAGCCACTGGTTGAACGGGGTGGCGGTGCTGACATGGAATTCGCCGCCCAGCCGGGCCCCGGCGGCGTCGAAGCGCTGGGCATAGACGCCGTAGCCGTCGCCGTCCTGGGACATCGAGCTCCAGGCGCTGACGAAGCCGCCATCCGCCAGCGCGGCGGTCGAGGCCGCGAGCTGGTCGTTGGCGGTGAAGGTGTTGACCTGGAACTCGTCCCCGAGCCTGGCGCCGGCTGCATCGAAGCGCTGGCCGAAGATCCCGGCGGAATCGCCATCCTGCAAGAAGGATGTCCAGGTGACGACGAAGCCGCCGCCCTTCAGCCCGGCGGCCGAGGAGGCGTCCTGCGACCCCACGGTGGTGGTGTTGACCCAGAACTCGCCGCCGATCCTGCTGCCGGAGGCGTCGTAGCGCTGGCCGAGCACGCCGTAGAAGTCGCCGGTCGATTCCAAGGAATTCCAGGTGGCGACGAAGCTGCCATCGGCCAGCGCCCCGACCTGCTCGTGGCTGTTCCCCCGCGGCTTGTAGTCGACGAAGCGGCTGTCATGGATGGCGAGGCTGGCCGGTGCGCCGGCCCAGCCGGTGGGGATGCCGCCGGTGACGGCCGCCACGCCGTTGATCGAGAGGGCGAGGCCGGCGGCATCGTCCTGGAAGGCCGCCACCAGCGTGCCGTCGGCCAGCCCGGCCAGCTTCGGGTGGTACTGGCCGCTGAGCGTCGGCGCCTGCAGATAGGTCTCCCCGCCCAGCCGGGCGCCGGCGGCATCGTAGCGCTGGCCGTAGATGCCGCCGCCGCTGCGGTCCTGGAAGAGCGAGGTCCAGCCGATGACGAAGCCGCCATCCGCCATGCCGGTGACGGCCGGCAGGTACTGGTCGTTGAAGGTGGTGGTGTTGGCCAGGAACTCGCCGCCGACCTTGGTGCCGTTCGCATCGTAGCGCTGGCCGAAGACGCCGAAGCCGCTGCCGTCCTGCGACTGCGAGGCCCAGACGATGACGAAGCCGCCGTCCTGCAACGCCGCGACGGCGGAGTCCTGCTGGTTGCCCTGCGTGGTGGTGTTGACCAGGGTGCGGGGGCTGTCGATGAGGCCATCGTACAGCACGTAGCGGACATCGTCGCTGCCGTCCGGGGTGGCATTGGTCGTCCAGCTCAGCACGACCTTGCCGGTGGTGAGCGGCGTGATGGAGCCGAAGCGCTGGTCGTTGCCGGTGATGGCGGCGGGCCAGGACTGGGAGTCCTGCAGCGCGTTGCCGCTCGAGTCGAAGTACCGGTAGAAGAAATTGAAGCCCGACCCGTCCAGGTCGAAGGAGATCCAGGACCCGATCAGCCTGACGTCGAAGGGCGCGATGTCGGCGGCGTTCTGGTCGCTGGCGGTGGCGACGTTCAGGCGGAACTCGCCGGTGGCCGGGACGCCGGCGGCGTCGAAGACCCGGGCATAGGCGCCGCTGCCGTCGCCATCCTGGCCCCGGGAGGTCCAGGCGACGACGAAGCCGCCCCCCGGCATGGCCTTCACCGCCGGCTCGGACTGGTCGTTGTCGGTGGTGGCGTTGACCTGCACCGGGCCGCCCACCGCCACCCCGGCGGCGGTGTAGCGCTGGGCGAAGACGCCGGTGCCGCCGGCATCCTTCCCGGTCCAGGCGAGGACGAAGCCGCCGCCCTCCAGCGCCACGATGTCGTGGTTCGCCCGCCCGCTCGTCCCGGCGCCGACCAGCGGCGCGGCCGAGACATGCGCCGGATCGGTGGCCAGGGCGGTGAAGCCCGGCGGCACCAGCAGGGTCTGCGCGGCGATGTCCACCGTCACGGTCGCGCCGGCGCTGGCGCCGGCGGTGTCCTTCACCGTGAAGCCGAAGCTGTCGCTGCCGGTGGCGCCGGCATCCGGCGTGTAGGTGAAGCGGCCATCGGCGCCGATGGTCACCTGGCCCTTGGCCGGCCCGGCATCCAGGGCGAAGGCCAGCGTATCGCCGGCATCCGGGTCCAGCGCGGTCAGCCGGCCGCTGGCCGCCTGCCCCTGGTTGGTCGCCACCTTGCTGGCGATGGCGACCGGCGGCTGGTTGGCCGGCGCTGGCGCATCGGTGGCCAGCACCAGGTCGTCCACCGACCAGCCGACCAGGTTGCCGATGGCCGAGCCGAAGGTGACATGGTTCGACCCGTTCCGCGCGAAGGCGTCGAAGAACGCTGCCGTGCTGCCGGCGAAGGGCGTGCCGCCGTTCAGGGTGATGCTGCGGGCGAGGTAGTCGATCGCCACCCGCGTGCCCTCGGCCAGCGTGCCGAGGCCGAGTTCGCCCGCCGAGGCGTCCTGCACCACGCCGCCGGCGGCGTCGCCATTGGTGTCGCGCAGCGTGGCGCCGTCGCTGTCCAGGATGACCGTGGTGCGGCCGCCGTTCAGCACCCGCACGGTGAAGCTGGCCTGCAGCAGCGCCCGGCCACCGGCGACGGCGAAATCGACCGATTCGCCATCCGCGAGGCGGGAGGCGTTGCCGCCGGGGTCGAAGCCGCCGCCGCCCAGCAGGCCGAAGCCGAGGTCGTTGCCGAACACCACGCGGTTGCCGTCATCCGCCGCGTCGAAGCCGGCGCTGTCCAGCCGGCCGGGGCCGATCCGGCCGAGGCCGGTGATGACCACCGGGTCGTTGCCGCGGCTCAGCAGGCCGCCGAGATCGACCAGCCTGCCGCCGCCCGAGATGTCGGCCAGGTTCTGCGCGGTGACGCCCTGGCCGACGCGGAGGTCGCCGGTGCCGTCCACCTTGCCGGCGGCGGCGGGATCGATGCCGTTCGAGAGGTCGATGCCCACCGCATTGGCGGCGTTGAAGGCATCGAGCTGCGCCTGGGTGGCGGAGAAGGCGAGGAATTGCTGCCACTCGGTCCCGGTGTAGTCGACGGTGCCGGTGGCAAGCTTGCGGGTGGCGAAATCCTCCGCCTCGTCCAGCAATTCCAGCTGCGGCCCGGTATTGCCGCCATTAAGGAAATCCACGGCCCGCGTGCCGAACCACAGATAGGATGCCGTCGTTCCCGGCCTGGTTGCCATGCCTTCTTCCCCGCCCCGCGCCCTTCTCGTCGGCGGGCACGGTGCGTTGGGAATACGACATCGACCAGCAATCCTGAGTTGATAAAAATGACGTTTTCTACACTGTCGCGTCCCGGCGCATGGCGGTCGCAACGGCGCGGCGATTGAGACGCCCGGCTTCGCCCCGGCACGGCCGCCCGGTGGTGGTTGCCGCGCGTGGCGGCCGGGCCGGATGCCTCGCCATCGGGCGGGGGCCGGCGCCTGGGCGGGCGCCGCCGGGCCGCGGGCGCGGCTGGCG
>NZ_SMOA01000256.1 GCF_004353985.1 Paracraurococcus ruber
TGGCCGCGGCGACGCCGGCGATGGAGCGGCGCGCCAGCCCCTGGCCGGTGCGGGCGGCGGCGCAGCAGGCGCGGCTCGGCCTGCCGCCGCTGCCGGTGACCGCCATCGGGTCCTGGCCGCAGACCGCCGAGGTGCGGTCGCTGCGCGCCCGGCTCGCGCGCGGCGGGATCGACCAGGCCGGCTACGACGCCGAGATGGAGCGGCTGACGGCCGAGGCCGTCCGCTGGCAGGAGGAGATCGGCGTCGACGTGCCGGTGCATGGCGAGTTCGAGCGCAACGACATGGTGAAGTATTTCGGCGAGCAGCTCGCGGGCTACGCCTTCACCAGGCATGGCTGGGTGCAGAGCTATGGCAGCCGCTGCGTCGCGCCGCCGATCATCTGGGCCGATGTCTCCCGCCCGGCGCCGATGACGGTGCGCTGGTCGGCCTATGCGCAGTCGCTGACGGCGAAGCCGATGAAGGGCATGCTCACCGGGCCGGTGACGATGCTGCAATGGTCCTTCGTGCGTGCCGACATCCCGCGCGAGACGGTGTGCCGCCAGATCGCGCTGGCGATCCGCGACGAGGTGGCGGATCTCGAGGCCGCGGGCATCGCCATCATCCAGATCGACGAGCCGGCGATCCGCGAGGGCCTGCCGCTGCGCGCCGCCGACCGCGCCGACTACCTGCGCTGGGCGGTCGCCTGCTTCCGCCTCTCGGCCGGCGCGGTGCGGGACGACACCCAGATCCACACGCACATGTGCTACAGCGAGTTCAACGACATCATCGCCGAGATCGCGGCGATGGATGCCGACGTGATCTCGATCGAGACCGCGCGCAGCGACATGGAGCTGCTGCAGGCCTTCACCGCCTTCGACTACCCGAACGCGATCGGGCCGGGCGTCTGGGACATCCATTCCCCGCGCGTGCCGGCGGCGGCGGAGATGGCGCGGCTCGCGGCCCGCGCGGCCGAGCGCATCCCGCGGGAGCGGCTCTGGCTCAACCCCGATTGCGGCTGCAAGACGCGGGGCTGGGCGGAGGTGCGGCCGGCGATGGCGAACCTGGTCGCGGCGGCGCGGCAGTTGCGCGCCGAGCCGGCATGAGGCGCGGCCCGCATCCCGCCTGCCGGGGCGGGATGCGGGCCGTCGCGGTTGACAGCGGGCGGTGGCGGCCGAGACTGCGCCGGGCGACATCGGGGAGATCCGCGGACCATGGACGCCGACGCAATCGGCTGGCTCGGCGTCGCCGAGCTGGGCAGCCTCTACCGCCGCCGCGAGCTCTCCCCGGTCGAGGTGGTGCGCGCCATCCTGGCGCGGATCGAGCGCGTCGATCCGCGGGTGAATGCGATGATGCGCGTGACACCGGACCATGCCCTGGCCGCGGCGGCGCGGTCCGAGGCGGTGTTCCTGGCCGGCGAGGCCCCGCGGCTGCTGGAAGGCATCCCCGTCACCATCAAGGACCTGCAGCCGACCAAGGGCGTGCGGACCGACTACGCCACGGCGGTGATGCAGGGCACCATCCCCGACGTGGATGCGCCGGTGGTGACGCGGCTGCTGGAGGCCGGCGGCATGATGCTGGGCAAGACCGCCTCGGCCGCCGAATGGGGCTGGAAGGGGGTCAGCGAGGCGCCGATCTCCGGCATCACCCACAACCCCTGGGGCCATGGGCTGAATGCGGGCGCCTCCTCCTCCGGCGCCGGCGTCGCCGCCGCCTGCGGCTACGGGCCGCTGCACCAGGGCGGCGACGGCGCCGGGTCCATCCGCATGCCCGCGGCATTTTCCGGCGTCTATGGGCTGAAGCCGACCTATGGCCGGGTGCCGAGCTGGCCGATCTCGAACAACGACCTCGCCACCCATGTCGGCCCGCTGACCCGCAGCGTGGAGGATGCGGCGCTGATGCTGCAGGCCATCGCCGGGCCGCATCCCTGGGACTTCACCAGCCTGGAAAGCCCGCCGCAGGACTATGCCGGGCAGCTCAAGGCCGCCGACATGAAGGGCAGGCGGATCGCCTATACGCGCGACCTCGGCCATGCCCGGGTGGACCCGGAGGTGGCGGCGGTCGTCGAAGACGCGGTGAAGGCCTTCGCGGCGATGGGCGCGCATGTCGAGGAGGTGACGCCGGACTGGGGCAGGCTGGGCCCCGAGCTGGTCCGCTTCTTCTGGCCGGCGACCTTCACCGCAAGGCTGCGCCACCTGCCGGAATTCGAGAGCCGGATGGATCCCGGCTTCGTCGCCATGATCAAGTCGGCGGCGGACTGGACCGTGCCGCAGTTCATGCAGATGCGGGAACGCCGCTTCGCCTACATCCAGCAGATCCACACCTTCATGGAGGGCTGGGATTTCCTGCTCTCGCCCGCCGTCAGCGTCGCCGCCTTCCCGGCGGACAGGCTGCAGCCGCCGCACTGGCCGCAGCATCCCTGGGACTGGCTGATGTGGGCGGAGTTTTCCTACCCCTTCAACTGGTCCGGCAGCCCGGCGGCGAGCGTCCCTTGCGGCTTCACCCCGGCCGGGCTGCCGGTGGGGCTGCAGATCGTCGGCCGGCGCTTCGACGACCTGGGCGTGCTGCAGGCCAGCGCGGCCTTCGAGGCGGCGCGGCCCTGGGCGCAGCACCGGCCGCCGCTGGCCGCCTGACGCCGGCGGGGCGCCGCCCGCCGGCGGCGGGAGGGTTGGCCGCAGGCGCAGCCGGCGCGCATCGCGTATAAGCGCCGGGCATGCGCCCCATCGACCTTGCCTTGGCCGAAGCCCGCGCCGCCGCCGCGCGCGGGGAGGTGCCGGTGGGTGCCGTGGTCACCGATGCCGCCGGGACGGTGCTGGCGCGCGCCGGCAACGAGGTGGAGGCGCGCCGCGACCCCTCCGCCCATGCCGAGATGCTGGCGCTGCGCGCCGCCACCGCGGCCCGCGGCAACAAGGCGCTGGGCGACTGCACGCTGACCGTGACGCTGGAGCCCTGCCCGATGTGCGCCCAGGCCGCCAGCTTCTTCCGCATCCGCCAGGTGGCCTTCGGCGCCTATGACCCGAAGGGCGGCGGGGTGGAGCATGGCGCGCGGGTCTATGCCGCGCCGAGTTGCCACCATGTGCCGGAGGTGGTGGGGGGTGTGCGCGAATCGGATTGCGCCGCCCTGCTGCGGGCCTTCTTCGCGGCGCGGCGATAGGGCGCGCCCTGGCGCGGCCCCGCTTCGGCGGGGCGCGCAGCCGCCCGATCGCCGAGGCGGTGCCGCAGCGCGGCCTTCGGTTCTGGCGATCCTGGCTTGGCCGCCCCTGGGATGCGGGCGCCGGGGCATGTCCGCCGGGGGTCCGGCGCCAGGGGATCGGATGCCGGTCGGGGTGGCCGGGAAGAAACCATGAAGGCCAAAAGGAGGCTGACCGGCAGGATCACTGTGTTTGGCGCGCATCCGCCATATCGGCGCTGCGCGCGATGCGGCCGGGCGGACTTCCCGACATCGGCCCCGGGTTTCAGGCCTTTGCCGGCTCCACCACCAGCGGCGCGGCCGGCAGATCCGCCTCGGCCACCTCAGCCGGGGGGGATTCGGGTTCCTCGGCCGCCGCGGCCGGCAGGGCCGTGCCGGCGAGGCTGGCGGACAGCAGGAGACGGCGCAGGAAGTCGCCCCAGGGATCGGTGCGCTTGTCCATGCGCGTCACCCCTGGCCCGTCCTGGTGGGATATGCGATCCCGCACGGCATGATCCGTTTCCCTGACTGCGCGGGCAGTATTGCACAACTCGTGTGGCGCAATCACGGCAGAAACAATACTGAATGTTTCTCCGACTCCGGCTTCGATACACTTAGAATTCACGATTGCTGGAGGCCAAGTCCCTGCATCGTCGTGGCGCCGCGGCGTTGCCGCCACGACCGGCCGGTCTAGAACCAGGATCGAATCCATCGAGGAGGATATGCCGCCCATGCCCGCCCGCCGCCGGTTGCTTGCCGCTTCGCTTGCCCTGCCGGGCTTGGTTGCCACCCGCCCGGCCCGGGCCGAGACCTGGCCGTCCCGCCCCGTCCGCATCGTCCTCGCCTATCCCCCCGGCGGCAGCACGGATGTGCTGGCGCGCACACTCGCCGACCGGCTGGCGGTGGCGATCCCGGGACCGGGCTTCGTGGTGGAGAACCGGCCGGGCGGCGCCGCGGTGGTGGGCACCCTGGCGGTGGCGACGGCGCCGGCGGACGGCCACACCCTCGCGCTCGGCAACAACCAGACCCATGCGGCGAATGCCGCCATGGTGCGCGACCTGCCCTACGACCCGGTGGCGGATTTCGCGCCGATCGGCCGGCTGGCCGAGGTGCACCATGCCCTGGTGGTGCCCGCGACCTCCCCTGCGCGGACGCTGGCCGACCTGGCGGCGCGCGGGAAGGGCGGCGGCAGCCTCACCTACGCCTCCTCCGGCGTCGGGTCCGCCAGCCATGTGATCGCCGAGAGCTTCGTGCGGCGGGAGGGGCTGTCCGCCACCCATGTCCCCTATCGCGGCGGCGCCCAGGCGACGACCGACACGGTGGGCGGGGTGGTGGATTTCTTCGTCTCCACCTGGCCGCAGGTGGTGGCGCTGGTGCGGGACGGTCGGCTGCGGGCCCTCGGCATCGGCGCGCCGCGCCGCCTGCCGGAGGTGCCGGACGTGCCGACCTTCGCCGAGGCGGGCGCCCCCGCCCTGGCGGTGGATGCCTGGTTCGGGCTCTGGGGCCCGGCCCGGACGCCGGAGGCAGCGGTGGCGCGGCTGGCGGCCGCGGTGCCGCGCATCCTGGCGGAGCCGGAGATGGTCGGCCGCCTCGGCACGCTGGGCTTCACGCCGGCGCCGCTCGCCCCGGTGGAATTCGCCGCCTTCCAGCGGGCGGAGGTGGCGCGCTGGAAGGGGCTGGTGGAGCTGACCGGGATCCGGCTGGAGGGATGACGCCGGCAGGCAGCGGGCGCCATCCGGGACGCGGCGGCGGCCGCTACAGGTAGCGCCCGCGCTCGAGGATCTCGAGCGTGTATTCCCGGTAGGTCATGCCGAGTTCCTCGGCGCGGGCCAGGCGGCGCAGCGCGATCTCCCGCGGCGCCTTCCAGGCCTGCTTCACCTTCTTCCGCCAGACGAAGCCGCGCCAGGACTCCTCGGGGTCCAGCGGCGGGCCGTTGTTGTGGCCGGGCCGCGGCGGCGGTGCCGCGCTTTCGGGCAGCGGCGGCGGGGATGGATGGCGGCGACGGATGCGCATGGGCGTGATCCTGCAAGCCCTGCGCCAGCCGGTCATCCCTGCTTCTTCTCCCAGCCGCGCTGGCCCTGCTGCCAATAGGAAAGGGCATGGCCGGCCGCCCTGGCCGCGCTCCAGCGCCGGCGGGCGGCTTCCACCGCCGCCTGGTCGGCGCCGTCGAACAGGTCCAGCACCCGGTCGAACAGCGGCAGATGTGCGCTGTCCGCGCCATCCACCAGCACCAGGAAGCGGGCGCGGTTCGGCGCGCCATCCGGCCCCACATCCTCGGCCTGCAGCCAGATCGGCTGGTGTTGCGCCTGCCCCATCGCCGGCGTGCCATGCGGCAACCAATCCGGGTCGGGCGAGAGCCACAGGGCAGCGTCGAGCGCGGCGACGCGTTCCTCGCTGCCGCACAGCACCAGGGCACGGCCGCCGGTCGCCAGCACGCGGCCGAGCAGCTTCGGCAGCGCCTGGTCCAGCGGCGTGCGGGTCAGGTGGTAGAAGGCGATCTCGGCCATGGCGTCGTGACCGCAACTTAGCACACTCCGCGCTGCCGGCCGACGGTGCGCGCGAGGGACTGGGGGCCGCGCCTCCGCCACGACCGAAGGCGATGAGTGCCACGGCCACGCGGCGGGAGAGGCATCGGGCAGAGGGCCGGCGCAGCGCGATGCCGCCGCGCGGCATGCCCGACGCAACCCTGACCGCATCGCATGTGCGCCGGCTCGCCCGATGCCGCCGTCAGCCCCGTGCCACCGGCCAGCGCCCGTGTCTCGCGGCAGGCCCGGGACCGCCCGCCGGTCGAATACCCGGGCGACCATCGCCATGCCCTCCGCTCGCCTTGGCAGGCGGCCAGGGCCGGCGGCGCCTGGCGATGCGCAGCCTCCACCTCCGGTTGGGCGGCGGCCTCCGGCGGCACCGACGCCCGGTCCGCCTGGCCATGATGCGCCGCCAGCATCGGCCGCCATCGCGCCGGCAGCCTCCGGCAAGGCAGCGCCGCAGCGTCGCCGCCACGCCCGGCCTGGACCAAGTCCACGAAGGCCAGGGTCGCGGCATCGCAACCCGGGCTGGCCGCAACGCCGGCCCCGTCGCCCGCCCGTACGGCCCGGCGCCGGGAGTCCGGCGCGGCGCGGTCAGTGCCGCTCGGGATCCTCGAAGAACTGCGCCACCAGCGCGTCCAGCAGGCGCACGCCGAAGCCGCTCGGGCCCCTCGGGCCCAGCGCCGCCGGCTCCGCCCGCTGCGCCACGCCGGCGATGTCGCAATGCGCCCAGGGGATGTCGCCGGCGAATTCCCGCAGGAAGGCCGCGGCATGGCAGGCATCCGGCAGCCGCGTGCCGGTCGCGCATTGCTTCAGGTCGGCGATGTCGCTGCGCAGGTCCTCGCGGTGCCGCTGCCCGATCGGCATGGGCCAGAGCGGCTCGCCCACCGCCTCCCCCGCCGCCGCCACCTGCGCCAGCAGCGCGGCATCGGTGCCGAACAGCCCGGCGCGGTGATGGCCCAGCGCGGTGACGATCGACCCGGTCAGCGTCGCCAGGTCCAGCATGACCTGCGGCTTGAAGCGGCGCGCGACGTGCAGCGCATCCGCCAGCACCAGCCGCCCTTCGGCATCGGTGTCCACCACCTCCACCGTGCGGCCCGCGCCGGTGCGCAACACGTCGCCGGGGCGATAGGCCGCCTCCCCCACCGCGTTCTCGGCCAGGGCCAGCACCGCGATGGCGGGCGCCGGGGACCGCCGCAGGGCAAGCGCCAGCATGGCGCCGGCGCAGGCGGCGGCGCCGGCCATGTCGCCCCGCATCGCCTCCATCCCCTGCGCCGGCTTGATGCTGATGCCGCCGGTGTCGAAGCAGATGCCCTTGCCGACGAAGGCGACGGGCGGCGCGGCATGGCTGCCGCGCCAGCGCAGCACGGCCAGGCGCGGCGGGTTGGCGCTGCCGCCGCCGACCGCGAGCAAGGCGCCCAGCCCCGCCCGCTGCAGCCGCTTGCGGCCCAGCACATCCACGGCGATGCCGTGCTCCGCCAGGGTTTCCAGCCGCGCCGCGAAGGCGCGCGTGGTCAGGTGGTTGCCGGGCTCGGCGGTCAGGTCGCGGGCGAGCAGGCAGCCGCGCAGGCCGGCCTCGGCGCGGGCCCAAGCCGGCGCGACCGCCCTCGGGCTGTCCACCAGCAGGTCGAGCGAGGCGAGCGCCGTCCCATCCGGCCGGCGGTGGCGGTCGAAGCGCCAGGCGCGCAGGCAGGCGCCGACGGCCAGCGCCGCCGCGGCATCGGGCGGCAGGCCGCGGGCGTCCAGCGTCAGGCGCTTGCGCTGGGCCGCGCCGGCGGCGGCGGTGCCGCCCGCCACTTCCCAGTCCAGCGGG
>NZ_SMOA01000257.1 GCF_004353985.1 Paracraurococcus ruber
CGCTGGCGGCGCAGCCCCTGCCGGCGGCGGCCGGCATGCCCGGCACGCCGCCCGCGCCGCAGCCCATGCCGCAGCCCATGCCACCGGCCGCGCTGCCCTCGGCCAGCTGCCCGGCCCTGGTGCAGCTGGCGGTCGCCGCCCAATCCTCCCGCCAGCGCTTCGCGCATGCCCGGGCGGCCGGCTTCCCCGATCTCGGCCTGCTGCCCTGCCCGCAGGTCTTCCTCGACTACCCGACGCTGCTGCCCTTCCTGCTCGACCAGAGCGTCCTGCTGACCGGGGAGGTGCGGCTGCCCGGGCTCTATCCCGTGCTGAACGACACCGGGCTGGACGGGGTGCTGGCGGCGGCCGGCGGCGTCACCGACACGGCGGACCTGTCCACGGTGGAGCTGGCGCGGGAGCCGGCGGAGCAGACCGCGACCCTGCCGCTGTCGCGCACCACCCTGGATCTGCGCAGCCGCAACTTCGCCGCCGTGCGGCTTTCCCCGCGCGACGCGGTGCGGCTGCCGCGCGGATTCGGCGACCGCGACACCGGGCCGGTGACGCTGCTGGGCGAGTTCATGCGGCCGGGCGTCTACGACATCCGCCGCGGCGAACGCCTGTCGGAGGTGATCGCGCGGGCCGGCGGGCTGACGCCGCAGGCCTATCCCTATGGCGCGGTCTTCAGCCGGGAAAGCGTGCGGCAGCGGCAGCAGGAAGGCTTCGCCCGCACGGCGCGGGAGCTGGAGCAGGGCCTGATGCAGGTGGCGGCCGGCCAGGCGGTGGCGGGCATGCGCGGGTCCACCGACCTGTCGGGCGCCATCCAGGCCGGGCAGGCGCTGGCGAATTCCCTGCGCACCGCGCGTGCCGCCGGGCGGATGGTGGCGGAGGCGAATCCGGTGATCCTGGCCGGCCGCCCCGACCTGGATGTGCTTATGGAGCCGGGCGACCTCGTGGCGATGCCCAAGCGGCCGAACGAGGTGACGGTGGTGGGCGCGGTGCTGAACCCCGGCAGCCTGCAATTCGCCACCGGCTGGAAGGCCGGGGACTATGTGCGGGCGGCGGGCGGGGAGCAGCGCTTCGCCGATGGCCGCCGGGCCTTCGTGGTGCTGCCGAACGGGCAGTCAGCGCCGGCCGGCCTGGGCGCCTGGCAGTCGGGCGGGCCGCCGATCCCGCCCGGCAGCATGGTGGTGGTGCCGCAGGATCCCTCCCCCTACGAGACCTGGGGTTTCCTGCGCGACGCGACCCAGGTGCTGTCGCAGGTGGCGCTGTCCTCGGCGGCGCTGGCCGTCATCGTCCGGTCCAGCGGGCGGTAGGGCGGATCCCGGCGCGACCGCCGCGGGCCGTGCCGCCGCCTTCCAGCCCAGGGCCCGGCACGGTCGTCGGGACGGGCCAACCGCCCGGCGCATGCCGCCCGCCGCCGGACTGGCGCCCGGCCGGCAGTCCGGGCGACGGGCGGCACGGCGCCGCCGCCACCGGCGACACTGTCCCCGGGGCGGAGAGCGGCGCACCGCCGCGTCCAGCCCGGTCGCGGCGCTGGCCGGCTTGGCCCGGCGCGAATCGCTGGCAAGCGGCCCGACCGGGGCGGCATAATGCGGGCCGGGTCTTCAACCACCGGCAGGGGGCGATGGCGCTTCGCGCGGTTGCGGCGAAGCGGCTGGGCTGGGCGCGGTACCCGGGGGGGCGGGTGCCGCGCCACCGGCGCTGGCACGGCGCCGCGGGCGGCCTCGCCCTGCTCCTCCTCGCCAGTCCCGCCCCGGCCCAGGACGTCCCGGCCACCGGGTCCGACTATGGCGGCATCGGCCTGATCGAGATGCGCAATGCCCGCTTCCGGCCCGACGGCACGCTGGAGGCCGGGCTGGCCTGGCGGCGCCAGCGGCAGTTCTACTTCCTCTCCTTCCAGGCGCTGCCCTTCCTCGAGACCACCTTCCGCCTCACCGACCGGCTGAACGGCACCACCGGCCGCGGCCGGACCAATGACCGCGCCTTCGACGTGAAATTCCGGCTGTGGGAGGAGGGGCCATGGACCCCGGCCCTCGCCCTCGGCCTGCAGGACGCCATCGGCACCGGGATCTATGGCGGGGAATACCTGGTCGCCTCGAAGCGCTTCGGGCCGGTGGACCTGACGCTGGGCCTGGGCTGGGGGCGCCTGGGCACCGGTGCGGATGTCGGCAACCCGTTCGGCCTGCTGTCCGGCCGCTTCGACCGGCGGCGGCGCGATGTCGGCCGCGGCGGCACCCCTGCCTTCGGCGCTTGGTTCCGCGGCGAGGACGCCGCGCTGTTCGGCGGCATCGAATGGACCCTGCCGGCCCTGCCCACGCCCTTCGGCGAGGTCGACGGGCTGCGCGCCAAGATCGAATGGTCGGGCGACGCGCTGCGGGACGAGCGCGGCGGCTACCCCGCCCGGACCACCGGGCTGCGGGGGGAGGCCCGGTCGCGCCTCAATCTCGGCCTCACCTGGCATCCGACGGAGTGGCTGGATGCCGGCGTCCATTTCCTCCATGGGACGGATGCGGTGGTCCGGATCTCCCTGCGGCTGGACCCGGCCCGGCCGCCGGAGGTGCCGCGCCGGCCGCCGCCGGCCCTGGTGGCGCGGCCCGACCCGGGCGATGAGGCGGGCATCGCCCCGGCGCTGCGCGCCGCCGGCTTCCGCCCGCTCGGCGTCGAGGTTGCGGGGGCCGATGCCCGGATCGCGGTGGAGGGCGGGCGCTTCCCGACCCTGGCGCAGGTGGCGGGGCGGGTGACGCGGGCGGCGCAGCCGCATCTGCCGCCGGAGGTGGAGCGGATCGAGGTCGCATGGCACCGCGCCGGCGCGCCGGTGGCCCGGCTGGTGGTGCTGCGGGAAGCGCTGGAGGCGGCCGCCGCCGGCCTGGGCAGCGCCGAGGAGGTGCTGGCGACCAGCACCCTGCTGCCGGCGGAGACCCGCCCCTTCGCCGGCGGCCTCGCCCCGCCCGGCCTGGCCTGGGCGATCGAGCCGCGGCTTGCCCTGCAGCTCGGCGACCCGCGGCAGGCGCTGCGCTGGCAGGCGGCGGCGGTGGCCGGGGCGCGCTACGGCTTCGGGGAAGGCTTCGCGCTGGCCGGCAGCGTCTCGCAGGCGGTGGCCGGCAATCTCGGCCGCGACCTGCCCTCCGACAGCCGGCTGCCGCATGTCCGCAGCGATCTCGGCCGCTACGCGCGGGAGGGGAAGACGGCCATCCCGACCCTGTACGGGGAGCGGATCTGGACCCTGGCGCCGGACTGGTTCGCGCGGGTGACGGGCGGGCTGCTGGAGCCGATGTACCAGGGCGTCTCGGGGGAGGTGCTGTGGCGGCCGCAGGAGCGGCCGGTCGCGCTCGGCCTCGACTTGGCCTGGGTGGCGCAGCGGGAGTACCGGCAGCGCTTCGCCGCACTCGGCTACAGCGTCGCGACGGGGCATCTCTCGCTCTATGCCGACCTGCCGGTCTTCGACCTCTACGCCGTGGTACGGGCCGGGCGCTACCTGGCCGGCGACTGGGGCGGCACGCTGGAGCTCGGGCGCCGCTTCGACAGCGGCGTGGAGGTGGGCGCCTTCGCCACCCTCACCAACGTGCCCTTCCGGCGTTTCGGCGAGGGCAGCTTCGACAAGGGGCTCTATGTCCGCATCCCGCTGCAATTGCTGGGGCCGGAGACGACGGCGCGCGCCGCGGCGGTGATCCGGCCGGTGATCCGCGATGGCGGGCAGCGGCTGATCGTCGACAGCCCGCTATGGGAGGTGACGCGCGACGGCCGCGCCGATGCCCTGGCCCGCGGCTTCCAGGGCTTCGTGCGATAAGGCCCGAGGGTTCCAAGGGCCTTGCGGCCCCTGGCGGGTCGGCGGCACTGCCGCCGACGGCCGGGGAGGCCGGCGCCCTCCCCGGGACTCTTGCCGCGGTGCCGGCCTTCCGCCACACCCCCGCGCGCAATGACCCTGGCCGCGATTCTCCAGCACCTCGTCTTCGCCTGCGGCCTCGCGCTGCTCTCGGCCGCCGTGGTGCGGGCGATGATCGCCTTCCCGATCCTCGACCACCCCAATGCCCGCAGCGCGCATGTGCGGCCGACGCCGCGCGGCGGCGGCGCAGGCCCGGTGCTCGCCTTCATCCTCGGCATGCTCGTGCTGTACCAGGTGGCGGACCAGGCGCGCATCGCGGAGCGGCAATTCGTCGGCGTCATCCTGGCCGCCATCGCCATCGCCGGCGTGGCGCTGGTGGACGACGTGCGCGGCCTGTCGGCGCGGCTGCGTTTCGGCGCGCAGCTGGCCGCCGCGCTGGTGGCGGTGGGGAGCGGGCTGACCATCAGCCGCCTCGCCCTGCCCTATATCGGGCCGGTGGAGCTTGGCTTCGCGGGCCCGCTGCTGACGGTCTTCTGGATCCTGGCCTGCACCAATGCGGTGAATTTCATGGACGGGCTGGACGGGCTGGTGGGCGGGACGGTGCTGGTCGCCGGCGTCGCGCTGACCTTGATCGCGGCGCTGCAGGGCGGCGGCTTCGTCTATGCCGCGGCGCTGATGCTGGCGGCGGGCTTCGCCGGCTTCCTGCCCTTCAACCTGACGCCGGCGCGCATCTTCATGGGCGATGTCGGCAGCCAGTTCGCCGGCTTCATGCTGGCGGTGCTGGCCGTCGCCGCCAGCCGCTACGACGTCTACCAGCTCAGCTTCCTGATCGTGCCGCTGCTGCTCTTCGCGCTGCTGTTCGATGCCGGCTTCACGCTGCTGCGGCGGGCCGCCATGGGCGACGTGGTGGGTGCGCCGCACCGCACCCACCTGTACCAGATGGCGCAGCGCGCCGGCATGGCGACACGGCATGTCGCGGCCGTGCATTGGGGCTTCGCGCTGTTCCATGCCGGCCTGGTGCTGGTCTTCCTGCGCTTGCCGCCGGGGCTGAAGCCGATGGTGGTGCTGCCGCCGCTGCTGGTGCAACTGCTGTGGCTGGCGGTGGTGGCGCGGCTCGTGCGCCGCGCGGGGCTGTCCTGGCGCGGCTGAACACCGGGTCCGATGGCGGCCAGCCTTGCCCGGAGCGGCATGCGGGTAGGCGCGAACACGGCACAGGTGGATGGGCGCGTCCGGACGCAGCGCCGGGGCGCGGGGTTGCGCGGATCGGATACAGGGCGCCCAAGCGCGGCCGGCGCCCCGGCCCGAACGCTGCACCGCCGCGCTGCCTCGATCTCCGCGCTGCCTCGAGCGCCGGGCGGCGTCACGCCGCGTGGCGTCCCGCAGCTCGGCCGGCAGGCGGGATCATCGCGCCGCGGTGGCGGCGGGCGGCTCCTCCGGCTCCGGGAAGTCCAGCGTCAGCAGCGGCAGTCCGGGCCCGATCCATTGCTGCGCCCGCAGCACCGTGCCGCGTTGGCCGGCCGCCTGGGCGGCCACCCAGAAGCGGTTGGTGAAGCGGCCGGCGCCGGCGGCCCGGCAGCGTTCCTCCACCAGCAGGACGCCCGCATCCTCCTCGATCGCCCTGGCCGACAGCCGGCATTCCACCGGCACGCCGAAGCGCATGCCCTCCGCCGCCCGGTCCGCCCGCATCAGGTCCACCAGGCGACGGGCGGATGCCGGCCGGTCCAGCAGCGCGGCGGGGTCGGCCAGCGGATCGGGGCCGTCGAAGCGGGTCGCCGCCAGCATCTCCCCGAAGCCGGAGGTGGCGACCACCCGCCCGCCATCCGTCGCCACCACCCGGTTGCCGCCGGTGCGCCATAGCCGACGCTCGCCCAGGGCCTGGATCAGCGCCGCCTGCTGCGACTGGCCGCGCAGGTTGAGGCGCAGGGCGGGACCGGTCGGCTCCGCCACATCCTCCGCCGGGGCGGTGGCGGGCATCAGCCTGGCCCAGAGCGTGTCGCCGCATCCCCCGAGCATCAGGGCGAGGAGCAGAGGCGCATGGCGCTTCGCCGCCCGGCCGGCGCCGCTTCGCCGCTGCCCCCTGCTGCCCGTCATCGCCGCTGCACCATCCGGTCGATATACCGTCAAGCCGGCACGGATTCCATGTCAACAGCAGTAGAACGCACAGTTCCCGACCCGTCGTGACTTTCCCGCATGGCAGGGAGACGCCGGTCCGGCACGACGGCATCGCTCACGACACTTCGGATTGCTCATTTATACTGCCGAGGTTTGGGCCGGCGGGCCTGTGGCTCGCCGGCCTGCCGGTCACGATCCTTCTCTGCGCTCCGGGCCGCTGCGACCGTCGGCGGCCTTCCCGGCTTTCCGGCGCCGCTCGTCGCGCCGCGGACCGGTGTTGGCTGTCGATGCCGGTGTCCCGCGCGGGGTCGGCGGGGCGGCCGCGCACAACTCGCCGTGATCTCGCCGGCCGGCACGGGGGCTATCCGGCTTGGCGGGGTGCGGCGTCTTGCGCTGCCTCAAGGCCCGGCGGAAGGCGGCGGCGCAGGCTTCCCGCATACCGAATGAGGAGGCCGTCATGCCCCGACTGACCGCCCGCGACCTGATGACCCCGGATGTGGTGACCGTGCCGCCCGAGACGCCGGTGGTGGCGGTGGCGCGACTGCTGGCGGAACGCGGGATCTCCGCCGTGCCGGTGCTGGACAAGGCCGGCACCGTGCTGGGCGTGGTCACGGAGGCCGACCTGATCCGCCGCCTGGCCGGGGAGGAGGACGAGAAGCCGGGCTGGCTGCGGTCCCTGTTCCAGGACCCGGGCGAGCAGGCCGACCGCTATGCCCGCACCCATGGCAGCACCGCGGCGGAGATCATGACCGAAAGCGTGGTGGCGGTGACCGAGGCCGACACCGCCGCGCATGTCGCGCATCTGATGGAGGAGCGCGGCATCCGCCGCGTGCTGGTGATCGAGGAAGGGCGCCTGCGCGGCATCGTCTCCCGTGCCGACCTGCTGCGGGCGCTGGTCTCGCCGCCCCGGGCGGACGGCGAGTTGTCGGACGACCGGATCCGCCAGGCGGTGCTGGCGGCGATGCGGAAGGAGCCCTGGGCCGATACCTTCTACACCCTGGTCGAGGTGAAGGAGGGCGTGGTCGAGTTCCACGGCTTCATGCGGACCGAGCAGGTGAAGCGCGGCCTGAAGGTGCTGGCCGAGCGGGTGCCGGGCGTGAAGGGCGTGGTGGACAACACCCAGCCCATCCCGACCTACCTGTACATGGGCGTCTGACCGGGACGTCCGACGGTCGCGCCGGACAGGGCGCTGCCGCTCGCGACGGTTCGGCGGCATGGGGAAGCCGCTGGATGCTGGCAGCCCGTCTCCGTGCCGCCATCCGCACGGCAAGCCCGCGCGGCGCCTCTGCTGAAGGCTGGCCGGAGACCGCGCAGATCCGGCCGGGCATGGTGGCGGACCGGAACCCCACTTCCCACGCCGGCCAGGAGCGGATTGCCCGGGACTCTTCGCACGCCCCCGGGATATCCCCACGCCATGCGGGACGCCCTGGCCAAGGGTCCCGGCGACCGACCCGGAGCCCGCGCCGCGACGCCGGCCGCCCTCCGCCCGGCGAGGCTCCGGCCGCGCATTCCGCCGCCCCGCTGCGGCGCCGGGCCGGAAGCGGGCCGTCGACGGCCGGCCGC
>NZ_SMOA01000258.1 GCF_004353985.1 Paracraurococcus ruber
GCGCCGCCCGGCGCTGCGCCCGGGGGCACCGGCGGTGGGGCGGCGGCCCCGCCCGCGCCGTGCCACGGTGCCTAGCGTTCCAGCCTGCACGCCGCACCGCCGCCGCCCGTGGTCGTCGGAGCGAAGTCACGCGCCCACGCGACCCGCCCTATCCGGGCGACAGGCGCAGGATCCGGCCGCGCCCCTCATCCGTCAGCAGGTAGAGCAGGCCGTCCGGCCCGGGCACCACCTGCCGGATGCGCGGCCCGTCGAGCAGGCGCTCCTCGCCCGTCACGCGGTCGCCCGCCACCGTGAGGCGGATCAGGCCGGGCGGGTTCAGCGCCGCGACGAACAGGCTGCCGCGCCAGGCCGGGAAGGCCTCCCCGGCATAGAAGGCGATGCCGGAGGGGCTGACGGAGGGCACCCAGGACATCACCGGGTCCACCATGCCGGGCAGGGAGGGCGCCTCGGCGATGCGGCTGCCGTCATAGTCAACGCCGCGCGTCACCCGCGGCCAGCCGTAATTGCTGCCGGCCGCCAGGATGTTCACCTCGTCGCCGCCGCGCGGGCCGAACTCGGCCTGCCAGAGCCGCCCCGTCCCCGGCTGGAAGGCCAGGCCCTGCGGGTTGCGGTGGCCAAGGGTGAAGATCTCCGCCCGCGCGCCGGGCCGGCCGGCAAAGGGGTTGTCCGGCAGCGGCGCGCCGCTGCGGGCGAGGCGCAGGACCTTGCCGGCCAGGTCGTCCAGCCGCTGCGCCCGCTGCTTGTCGGCATAGCGGTCGCCGGTCGACAGATACAGCGCGCCATCCGGCCCGAAGGCGATGCGGCAGCCATAGTGGTTCCGCCCCTGCTCCTGCGCCGGGGTCGCATCCAGGATGGGCGTCGCCGCCTCCAGCGACGCGGCATCCGGGGCGAGGCGGGCGCGCAACAGCCGGGTCAGGGCACCGCCCTGCACCAGCATGGCCTGGCAGAGATAGACCTCCCGTGTCGTGGCGAAATCTGGGGCGAGGGCGAGGTCGAGCAGCCCGCCCTGACCGCGTGCCTCCACCGCCGGGACGCCGCCCAGGGGCGCCGAGACCTGGCCGTCCCGCCCCACCAGCCGCAGGCGCCCGGGCCGCTCGGTGACCAGCAGCCGGCCATCCGGCAGGAAGGCGGCGCCCCAGGGGCGTTCCAGCCCGGTGGCGAAGTCGGTCACCCGGACGGCAGGCGCCTGCGCCCGGGCGACGGGCGGCAGCAGCAGGGCGAGGGCGAGAAGGAGGGTCGGGAGGCGGAGACGCATGCCCCGGCAGATGGGGCGCCGCGGGCCCGCCGCCAGCGCCGGCCGGCCGCGAGGGGAGGGAACCGGCGTAGGCGGGGCGGCCCCCGGCCTTCACGATCGGGCCAGCGGCGGCCGGGGCGGCCGGGAAGGCCGGCCGGGCCGCCAGGGCGCCGGCCGGAGCCTGGCGTCAGGCCAGCTTGCTGTCGATCCAGTCCTTGAGCTGGCCCTTCGGCATCGCGCCCACCTTGCTGTCCAGCAGCTTGCCGTCCTTGAACAGCAGCAGGGTGGGGATGCCGCGCACCGAATACTCGTTCGGCGTCATCGGGTTGTCGTCGATGTTGACCTTCGCCACGGTCAGCTTGCCGGCATATTCCTGGGCCAGCGCCTCCAGATGCGGGCCGACCATCTTGCAGGGGCCGCACCACTCCGCCCAGAAATCCACCAGCACCGCGCCCTGCGCCTCCAGCACATCCTGCTTGAAGCTGTCGTCGCTGACGTCCTTGGTGTGTTCGCTCATCGGTCAGGTGCCCTGTCCATCGGGGCGGGTATGCCCCATTCTGGCCACAAGGTCGGGCGCCGCAGGGCGCGGGTCAAGCACGGCGCGGCCGCAGCCCGGTCATGCGCCCGGCGCGGAGGCGCCGCCCTGCTGGACGGCCGCGGAGGCGCCGCACCGCCGGGCCGGCGCGGAGGCGCCGCTCGATGGACCGGCGCCGAGCCGCCTCCCCGATGGACCGGCGCGGAGTTGCCGCCCCGGTAGGCCGGCCGATGCGCACGCGTCCCGGTGGGCCGGCGGCGCCGTCGCTCAGCCGGTGGCCTCGGGTTCCACCGGCGCGTGCTCGTCCAGCAGGGCGGGCGGCAGCGCCATCAGGCGGGCGGCATAGGTCCAGACCAGGGCGCAATCCACCCGCCTGCCGGGGAAGACCTGCCGCAGCACCGCCCGATAGGCCGCCATCTGCCGCAGGTAGAGCGGCGGCACGCCCTCCGCCGCCTCGGGCGGGGGACGGTTGGTCTTGTAGTCCAGCACCAGCACGCGGTCGTCCGTCACCACCAGCCGGTCCACCTGCCCGGCCACCAGCCGGCCGCCCACCCGCCCGGCGATCGGCGCCTCGGCGAGGCTCCCCGGGGCGAAGGCGGCCGCGGCCGCGGGGCTGTCGAGCAGGGCCAGCACCTCCGCCGCCGTCTCCGCCTGCTCCGCTTCCGTCAGGCCATGGCCGGGGCGGGCGAGAAAGCGGTGCGCCGCCGCCGCCCGCTCCTCCGCCGCGCGCTCCGGCAGGTGCTGCAGCAGGGCGTGGATGATGCGGCCGCGACGGAAGCGGCGGCCGGTCGGGTCCTGCTCGCCATGCGGCGCGGCGGCGGGCGTCTCGGTCTCGCCAGGCAGGGCGGAGGGGCTGAGGGCCACCTCCGGCGCCTCGGGCGGGGCAGGGCGGCTGGCCCAGCCCGGCAGCGCGCCCTCCTCGCGCCGGCCGGCGCCTGCGGCGTCGGGCACGGCGTCGCGCGCCTGCCCGCATTCCGCCTGCCACAGCACCGCCTCGCCGAAATCGCAGGCGGCCGGGGCGCCGAAGGCGGCAGGGTTGAAGGGCGCCTCGGCCGCACCCTCCAGCCGGCGGAAGCCGGCGGCGACATGGGCGTACCATTCGCCCGGCTCCTTGCCCCAGCCGCAGACCAGCAGCCGGTCCTCGGCCCTGGTCAGCGCGACATAGAGCAGCCGGTTCTCCTCCTGCTGCCGCTTCGCCTCGTCCGCCGCCTTGGCGCGCAGGAAGGCGGGCGCGTGGAACTGCTTGTTCGGCGCCCAGAGCGGCAGGTGCAGGTCCTCGCCCTCCAGCCAGCGGATCGCCTCGTCGCCGCGGCCGCCGCCGACATCGGGCAGGATCACGATGGGCGCCTGCAGCCCCTTGGCGTTGTGCACCGTCATGATGCGCACGGCGTCGCCGGCCGCCTCGGCTTCCCGCTTCACCTCGGCGCCGCCCTGGCGCAGCCAGTGGACGAAGCCCTGCAGGCTGGGCGGGTGCTTGCGCTCATAGGTCAGCGCGGCGTTCAGCAGCTCGTCCAGCACATCGGCCGCTTCCATCCCGAGCCGCGCGAGCAGCCGCGCCCGGCCCGGCCGGCCATCCATGGCCGGCTCGCCCAGCACCTCGGCCAGCAGCGCATGCGGCGTCACCAGGTCGGCCCGCCCCGCGAGCCGCGCCAGCCAGGACGCGGCGCGCGCCTCCGGCCCCTGCGTCGCCTCGTCCCGCCGCGCCAGCAGCGCGCCCCAGAGCGTGCCGGTGCGGCCATGCGCCAGCGCCAGCAGCGCGTCCTCGGAAAGGCCGACCAGCGGGCTCTTCAGCAGCGCCGCCAGCTGCAGGTCGTCGTCGGGCAGCAGCAGCACGTCGCAGAGCGCGAGCAGGTCCATGACCGCGATGTGCTCGACCAGCTTGATGCGCGTGACCCCCGCCACCGGCACCTGCCGCGCCTTCAGCGCGCGCACCAGCAGCGGGACCAGCGCGACATTGGCCTGCTTGCGCAGCAGCACCAGCACATCGCCGGCGCGGATGGACCGACCGCGCGCCTCCAGCCGCTCGTGCCGGATCATGTGCTCGACCCGCGCGGCCAGCGCCTCGGCCATCAGCGCCTCGGGGCTCGCCACGCGCTGCGGCTCCTCCGGCACCTGCCAGGGCTCGGGCACCGGCGTCTCGGCCGGGCGCAGCAGCGGCCACAGCTCGACCCGGCCGGCATGGCCGGCGCGGTCCGGCACATGGCGCAGCGGGGCATCGCCCGCCACCACGCCGTCGCGCGCCGCGCCCTCGGCGAAGACCGCGTCCACCAGCGCCAGCACCGGCGCGGTGGAGCGGAAGGAGACGTCGAGCTGCACCTGGTGGAACTCGCCGCCGCCGCCCTGCACCTGCCGCGCGTAATGCCCCTGCCAGGTGGCGAAGCCGGCGGCATCGGCGCCCTGGAAGCCGTAGATCGCCTGCTTGATGTCGCCGACCGCGAAGATGGTACGGCGCCCCGGCGCCGCCTCCACCGCCGCGGCGGAGAGGCTGCGCGGCCGCCCGCGCCCGGCGCCCTGGCCGGCGAAGAACTCGCTGGTCAGCGCCGCGGCGATGCCCCACTGCGCCGGGTTGCTGTCCTGCGCCTCGTCCAGCAGCACGTGGTCGAGCCCGCCATCGAGCTTGTAGAGCACCCAGGCGCTGCCCGGATCCTGCAGGATGCGCTTCACATGCTCGATCAGGTCGCCATAGCCGAGCAGGCCGGCGGCGCGCTGCCGGGCGCGGTAGCGGTCCAGCACCGGCGCGGCCAGCGCCAGCAGCGCGCCGGTCGCGGCGCCGAGCCGGCAGGCGGCGCGCTGCTCGGCCACCGCCAGCAGCCGCTCGCCCTCCGCCTGCAGCGCCTCGATCACCTCCTGCTGCCGGGCGCCGACCTTCTGGGTGGCGAAGCCCTTGCCGGCGCGGACCGTGCCCTTGTCGGTGATGAAGAAGGCGTGCCAGTCGGCGAAACGCGCCGCCCGCTCCGCCGCATCGGCTTCCAGCCAGGCGGCGATCTGCGCGCCGCGCGCCTGGTCGTTCTCGTTCTTCGAGGCGCCGAGCAGGCTGGCCGCCATGCGGAGCGGCGCCTCCTCCACCGCGCAGGCCTCGGCGATCACCGCGGCCTCGTCCAGGCTGTCCGGCGCGCCGAGCGCCGCGGCGAGGCGCAGCCGCAGCCCAGCCACGCCGTTGCAGCCCTCGAGGCAGAGGGTCAGCCGCTCCCGCGCCGTGTCGGCCAGCAGCGCGCGGGTGACGGCGGAGAAGGTGTCGGCCGAGGCGATGCCGGCGAGCAGCGCCAGCTCCTCCGCCACCGCCTCGGTGCGGGCCAGCACCGCCTCCCGCGCCTCGGCCAGCATGGCCGCCGCGTCCTGTTCCTCCAGCACCGCGAATTGCGGCGGCAGGTCGGCTTCCAGCGGGAAGCTGCGCAGCAGGGACTGGCAGAAGGCATGGATGGTCGAGATGCGCATGCCGCCCGGCATCTCCAGCACCTCCACCAGCAGGCGGCGGGCGCGGCCGATGCCCTGCGCATCCGGGATGGCGCCGGTCAGCCGGGCGATCTCCTGCGCCAGCCGCGCCTCCTCCCACACCGTCCAGTCGCCGAGGCGGCGACGCAGCCGCGCCTGCATCTCGGCCGCCGCGGCGCGGGTGAAGGTGAGGCAGAGGATGCGGCCCGGCACCTGGTCCGGGTCCAGCAGCAGCCGCAGCACGCGGTCGATCAGCACCTTGGTCTTGCCCGAGCCGGCGGAAGCGCCGACCCAGGCGGAGACCAGCGGGTCGGAGGCCGCGCGCTGCTGCTGCTCGGCGCGGAGGCGGGCGGATTCGCTCATGCGACTGCGCTGGCCTGAAGGGGCGCCGCCCCCGGACCCACCCCGCCGGGGACCGGACCGGCCCCCGTTCCCCCGCATGGGCTCAGTCGCCGCGGGCAACGCCCGCGGCGCCGACCCGGGCCGGTCCAGGGGTCGCCTGACCCCTGTTGGGGGGAGTTCGAAGGGGGCGACGCCCCCCTGGATCCCACGCTGGGATGGGACGGCCTAAGCATCCTCCGCCCCCGCCCATTCCGCGATGCGCGACAGGTGGTCGTAGTCGCTGCCCGCCGGCGCCCGCTTCGGATGCGGCCGGGCGACGAAGGCGCGGGTGCCCAGCAGGAAGGCGCCGATCAGGCCGGTCAGCTCGTTCAACGCATCATCCGCCAGCAGCCGCACCACGGCGGGGTCGCGCGCCATCACCTTCTCCTCGCCCGGCACCGGGCCGCCGGACAGCCGCCAGTAGAGCAGGCCGGCGCCGTCGCCCGGCGGCACGCCGGCGAAGCCGCCCCGCGCCGCGATCGCCGCCTCCAGCGTCAGCTGCGGCTTGCGGCCATCCCGCACCTCCTCGCCGCTCGGCGGCTGGCCGGTCTTGTAGTCCAAGATGCGCAGGCCGGTGGGCAGCAGGTCGATGCGGTCGGCCTTGGCGTGCAGCACCACCTCCTGCCCGTCGAGGCGCAGCGGCCACTCGCCCTTCACCTCCGTCACGCTGCGGATGCGCCCCGCGCCCAGGCGCAGCGCCGCCTCCTGCTCCACCACGAAGCCGCCGATGCGGGCCAGCCGGGGCGCCCAGAAGGCGGCGAGGCCGGGACGCGGCGCGGCCTCCTCGAGCGCGCGCTGCGCCGCCTCGCTCCACAGCGCCTCGGCCGCGTCCTCGCCGGGCCAGGGGCGGTCCGACAGGCGCTTCACGAAGCCGGCCATGGCGGCATGCACCAGGTTGCCGTAGTCCAGCACCCCCGCCTCGGCATCCAGCGGGTCCAGCGGAAACAGGCGCAGCACGTTGCGGGCATAGAAGGCGTAGGGGTCGGCGATCAGCGTCTCCACCTGCGTCACGCTGATGCGCCGCGGCCGCTGCCCTTGCGCCGGGCGGGGGGCCGGGCGGGCGCAGGGCGTGACGCGCGCCGGCCGGTCGAGCAGCCCGGCCCAGGCCATGCCGGGGCCCTGCGGCAGCGCCAGCCCGTCCTGGCCGGCGAGGAAGGTTTCCAGCCGCGTCAGCCAGCGCGCCGGCACCGTGGGCGCGCCGCCGCGCCGGGCGGCGCGGGAGAGGACCGCGACCGGCGCGGCGCAGGCCGCCAGCAGGAAGTCGGCGCAGACGCGGCCGATCCGCGCCTCCGGCTCCGGCAGGCCGAATTCGCGCCGCATCGGCCGGCTCATCCAGGGGCCGGGATCGGTGGCGATGGGCCAGACCGTCTCGTCCAGCGCGCCCAGCACCACGCGGTCGAAGGTCAGCAGCCGCGCTTCCAGCAGGCCAAGGATCTCCACGCGGGGATGCGCCCCGCCGTCGCGCCCCCGGGTGGCGCGGAGCGAGGGGGCGGAGGCGCCGTCCATCGCCGCGTCGAACAGCGCCGGCCAGGACGCGGCCGCCAGCGGCGGCATGGCCGCCATGGCCGGCGCCAGGGCGGCGAGATGCGCCGCCAGCGCCTCGCCCTCCTCCCCGGCATAGAGCCGCAGCCCGCCCGGCATCCGGTCGGTGCCCGCCAGCGCCTCGGCCGCCGCGAGATGCGCCGCGAGCAGGTCGGCGGGCGGCAGCGCCCGCCCCTCCGGCAGGCTGGCGAAGCCGCCGAGCGCCGTGTCCAGCACATCGAGCAGCGCCGTGACCTCGGCCAGCGCCTCCGCCTGCTCCTCCCGCGCCAGGGCGGGGCGGGCGGCGGCGCGCAGCCCGTCGAGGCCCGGCGCCGGCCGGGCGCC
>NZ_SMOA01000259.1 GCF_004353985.1 Paracraurococcus ruber
CGCCGCCGGCCCGCTGGCCCGCCTGGCCTGGCGTGCCGGGGGGGGAGGGGCAGCGGGCCCGCCGCGCGGCTGCCGGTCGGCACCGGCGCTGCGCTGGCCGGGCGGCCCGGGCTGGCGGCATTCACCCAGGGACGCAAACCGCTGTAGACCGGGCCATGACCCCCTTCGATCGCCACATCGCCGCCTGCAACGACCTGGCGTCGCCCGCCGGGCTGATCCCCTTCCGGATCGGCGGGGCGCAGGTGGGCTGGCTGGGGCCGGACGTGGCGCGGGCGCTGACCTTCTTCCCGAAGGAGGTCCATTTCGACGGCCAGGGCGCCGCCCTGGCCGGCCGCCTGCGCAGCCCCGCCGCGCGCAGCGAGGCGCTGGCCGACCTCGCCCGGGCGCTGGAGGGGCGGGGCTTCCTCCGGCTGCGGGGCGAGGCGTTCGATGTCCGGGCGGGCTGGGACGGCCCGGTGCTGGCGGTGCTGGACCGCGGCGCCCTGCCGGTCTTCGGCATCGCCGCCGCCGGCATCCACCTGAACGGCCGGGTGATGCAGCCGGACGGGCTGCATCTCTGGGTCGGGCACCGGTCCCGCGCCAAGGCGGTGGCGCCGGGCAAGCTGGACAACCTGGTGGCCGGCGGCATGCCGGCCGGCCTCGACCCGCAGGCGACCCTGGTGAAGGAGGCGGCGGAGGAGGCGAGCATCCCGCCCGACCTGGCGCTGCGGGCCCGCGCGGTCGGCCGCGTCACCTACGCCATGCGGGCGGAGGGCGGCCTGCGGCGCGACCTGCTGCACTGCTTCGACCTGGACCTGCCCGAGGCCTTCGTGCCACGGCCGAACGACGACGAGGTGGAGCGCTTCGAGCTCTGGCCGGTGCGGCGGCTGTTCGAGGCGGTGCGCGACGGCGAGGACGTGAAGTTCAACGTCAACCTGGTGCTGATCGACCTGTTCCTCCGCGAAGGGCTGATCGACCCGGCCGGGGAGGAGGGGCGGCGGCTGCGGGCGGGCCTCGACCAGGGCGCCTAGGGCGGTTGCCCTTCGCCATGGCTCACCGCAACCGCTCTCGTCTTCTGGATCGACGAGCATCGTCATCCGATCAGGTGATTTCACCTGAGCGGGATCTGCTCTAGCGGGGCGCCGGGCGGCGCACCCCCGCCCTACAGCCCGCGCAGGAACCCGAGCAGCGCCGCGTTCACCTCCGCCGGTGCCTCCTGCTGCACCCAGTGGCCGGCGGCCTCGATCAGCACCGTGCCGCGCAGGTTGGGCACCGTGCGCGGCAGCGCCTCCACCGCCTTGCCGGTCCAGCCCAGCACCGGGTCGCGCCTTCCCGCCACGAACAGCGCCGGGACCGCGACGCGGGCGCCGTGCCAGGGCGCGGTCAGCGCCCAGTTGCGGTCGATGTTGCGGTACCAGTTCAGCCCGCCGCGGAAGCCGGTGCGGCGGAAGGTCCCGACATACTGGGCCATCTCATCGGCCGGCATCCAGCTGGGCTGCGGCGCCGGCCCGCCGCCGCCCAGCGGCTGGTCAGGCTGCCAGCGCGCCTCCTCCGGCGCCTCGCCCGAGAGCGACCAGAACAGCCCGCGGAAGCTGGCCTCCACGTCGCGTTCCAGCGCCCGCTCGGCCTCGCCCGGCGCCTGGAAGCGGAGCTGGTAGAAGCCGTGCCGGCCGGCCCGGCGCATCGCCTCCAGCCCGCTGATCGGCCCGCGCGGCGCATAGGGCACCGAGAGGCCGGCGACCGCCCGGAACAGGTCCGGCCGCATCAGCGCGGCGTTCCAGGCGACCGGCGCGCCCCAGTCATGCCCGACGATGACTGCCTGCGGCAGGTCGAGCGCCGCCAGCAGCCCGACCATGTCGCCGACCAGGTGGAACAGGCTGTAGTCCTCGATCGCCGCCGGCGCGTCCGTCCCGCCATAGCCGCGCATGTCGGGGGCGATGGCGCGGAAGCCCGCTTCCGCCAGCGCCGCGATCTGGTGCCGCCAGGAATGCCAGGCCTCGGGGAAACCGTGGCAGAGCAGCACGGCCGGGCCCTCCCCGGCCTCGGCGACATGCATGCGGATGCCGTTGGTCTCGACGGTCCGGTGGCGGATCTCCATGGCGCGTCTCCTTCCCCGCGCCGAGACCTACACCGGATCGCCGCCGCCCGGCAGCCACGCAGGATCACCCCGGGGCGCCGGCTGCGGCGAGTCCGGAAGGCGGTGTGCTGCCGCGCGGCGGCGGCCCGGGCGCGGTCCCGGCCGCCCGGCGGCGGGCTGCGGCCTGCCGATGCGCCCCCGGGCACCACGTCGTGCCACCCGCCGGCACGCCCGGCCGGGCGGTGGTCGAGGCGGGCGATCCCCCGCGGGCGGCCCCGCCGCGCCGAGGGGCGCGGCAGCGGTGCTCAGCCGCCGACCCGCGGCGATTGCAGCGGCGGCAGGCCCAGCACCTCCTCCTCGTGCCGCATGATGCGGCGGACGATCTTCAGGGCCTGGTAGCAGTCATCCGCCTCGGCCGCGGCCAGCGCCTCGCGCAGCATCTCCCGCGCGGTGGGCGA
This sequence comes from Paracraurococcus ruber, assembly GCF_004353985.1. Classification (GTDB taxonomy): domain Bacteria; phylum Pseudomonadota; class Alphaproteobacteria; order Acetobacterales; family Acetobacteraceae; genus Paracraurococcus; species Paracraurococcus ruber. The sequence continues at coordinate 2,515 of NZ_SMOA01000259.1, forward strand.
GGTTGTCGCCTCCTGGAACTCGGCGATCAGGTCGCGCGCCAGGCCAAGCCCGGCCGGCCGCTCCTCGTCATTGCCGATATAGGCGGTCTGCAGGGCGAAATAGATGCGCCGCGCCGGCGTCGTCGCCGTCTCGGGCGCCATGATCTGCTTGCCGAACAGGAAGCGGGCCTTGGCGGCCAGCTCGATCCGGGTGCGGTTGCGGAACCGGATCGGCGCTCCGTTCACGACCATCAGGTCGCCCTGGCGAAGCTCGAGCACCAGCGTGGACATGGGCATTCCTTTTGCCGCAGAGCGCGCGCACGGCGATTTCTCGCAGGCGCCGCTTAACGGTCATTGAATTGAACCGTGCGGCTGTCATGAGAGGAAACGGGTGAGGGTGAGGCTGCCCAGCCGGCCGATGGCGGAATAGCTCGCCTCCAGCGTGGACCGGGTGTCCTGCAGGCGGGTCAGGGTGGCGGCAAGGTCGACCTCCTCGATATCGGCAAGCTGGGCCTTCAGGGTGTCCGTCAGCACGCTGTGGCGCTGCTGGGTGGCGGTCAGCCGCGCCTCGGTCAGGCCGAGCGCGCCGGACTCGTCGGCGATGGCGTCCCGGGCGCTGCGCAGCCCGTTCCGGATGGTGTCGGCGAAGGCGCGGAAATCCGCGGTCGAGGCGGCGGAGGCCGGGGTCAGCGCCGCCAGGCTGGCCAGGCCCCGCAGCAGGTCCTTCGCCCAGGCCCCGGTGGTCTCCCCGGCCGAGACGGCGGCGGCGTTGCGGTTGGCGGCGACGCCATAGGCGACCAGCTGCCCGTCGCCCGAGGGCACGCTCCGCCGCGCCTCTCCCCCGCCGGTCGCCGGGTCGGTCAGGAAGGCGGAGAAGGGGGAGGTGCCGGCGCTGTCGTCCTGCGCCACCGCCAGGGTCTGGGCCGCCACCGTCGCCGCCGTGCCGGGGCCGAGCCCGGCGACCGCGGCGGCGATGCCGCTGGCCAGGCCGCCGGTCGGCAGCCCGTCCGGGTCCGGCACCGGCGGGTTCGCCAGGTCGGACCCGCCGAACAGGTATTCCCCGGCGCTCTGGCTGTTCAGCAGCTGCCCCACCTCGACCATCGCCTGCCGCGCCCGCGTGGCGACCAGCGACAGGGAGGCGGTGTCGTTGGGGTCGAGCTTCATCGCCACCTGGTCGGCGAATTCGCTGGCGATGCTGCCCAGCCGCTGCAGCGCCTGCTGCGTCGCCTGGGTGCGGTTCAGCGCCTCCCCGATCAGCGACCCGTAGGTCTCGCGCCGCGCCATCTCGGCCCGCAGCGACAGCGCCCGCGGCAGGTCCGGCGTCAGGTCGCCCTGCCGGTCGGTCCGCTGGCCGGAGGAGACCTGGCGCGTCAGCGTCTCGACGCGCTGGCGCAGCGCTGTCACCTCGGCGTCGAAGCGGCCGAGCGGGCCGATGCTGGTCACCGCACCGCCCCCAGCAGGGCATCCCACATCGCCTGCACGGTGCTCATCACCCGCGCATTGGCGGCATAGGCGTTCTGCAGCGAGACCATCCCGGCCATCTCGCTGTCCACGTCGACGCCCGACGCCTTGTCGAAGCGCTGCTGCAGCGCCTGCTGCAGCGTCGCCGCCTGGTCCTTCGACGCGGTGGCGGCGGCGCGGTCGCCGAGCTGGGCGGTGGCGAGGCGGGAGGCATAGTCCTCGAGCGTCGCCGGCGGCGAGAAGGGGGAGGCGAGGGTGCCGTCCGGCCCCAGGCCGGTGCTGGCGATCGCCGGCCAGGGATTGCCGGCGGAGGCCTGGGCGCCGAGCGCGAAATCCAGCACCCGGTCCACCATGGCGGTGAAGCCGGCCGGGCCGCCCGCGGGGTTGGGCGTGAAGGTGGTGGGGCCGCCGGCGGCGCCGGCCACGGCATGCGTGCCGTCCCGCAGCAGGGCGGGGTTCGCCAGGACGGCCGGGTTCACCTGGATGCGGCCGGCGAAGCCGACCTGGGCGCTGCCGGCATAGGGAAGCGTGGTGTCCGGCACGCCGGTGCCGGCGCTGTCGGTGAACAGGGTCAGCCCCTGCGCGTCCAGCCGCGCGGCTAGGTTGGCGGCCAGCAGGTCGGCCTCCGCCTGGTAGCGCGGCAGGGTGCGGTCGCGCAGCGTCAGCGCCTCCCCCAGCCGGCCGCCGCGGATCTGCCCGGTGGCGTCGAGCCCGTTCAGGGTGACGCCCGGCACGGTGCCGCCGGCGCCGAAGGCGCTGGTCGGGCCAAGCGTCGCCTCGGCGGTCGCCAGCACGTCGCGGCCGGGATCGAGCGGCAGGACGAGGCCGCCGCGCGCCACCAGCAGCAGGTCGCCGCCCTGCTGCCGCACCGCCTGCACGTCCATCACCTCGGCCAGCCGGGCGACGGCCTGGTCGCGCCGGTCCTCCAGCGCGGCGGTGCCGTCGTCCGGCGCCGATTTCAGCTTCAGGGTGAGCGACGCGATCTCCCGCAGGGCGGCATTCGCGGTGGCGACATCGGTGACGACCTGGTCCTGCGCCTGCTGCCGCGCCTCCCCGATCGCGTCGGAGAGGCCGTTGAGCCGGTCGGCGAGGTCCGTCGCGGCGCTGGCCGCCACCTGCTGCTTGCCGGCATCCGCCGGCGCCGCCCGCAGCGCCAGGAAGGTGGTGCGCATCGCCGCCAGCCGGTCGGCCAGCATCGCCCCGGCCTCGCCATGCGCGGCCTCGATGCCCGAGAGCAGCTCCTCGCGGAAGCCGGCGCCGGCCGCCGCGGCGCGGCTGGCATCCAGCCGCGCGAGCAGCGCGGTGTCCACGGCCCGTGCCGCTTCCTGCGTGCGCAGCCCGGCGGGCTGGTTCCCGACCACCACCGCCTGCTGCGGCACCGACTTGCGCGTGTAGCCCGGCGTCTCCGCGTTGGAGACGTTCTGCGAGGTCTGCGCCAGGCCGCGCTGCACCGCGGCGAGGCCGCTGCGCGCGATCGTCAGGGCGGCGTCGAGGCTCATGGCGGGCGGCTCCCCGGCTCAGCCCGTCAGCGCTTCATGTTGATCGTGTCCTGCAGCATCTCGTCGCTGGCGGTCACGACCCGCGTGTTGGAGCTGTAGGCGCGCTGCGCCACGATCAGCTTGGTGAACTCGTCGGCGATGTCGACATTCGACCGCTCGATGGAGCCGGTGACGATCTTGCCGACCCCGTTCGAGGAGGCGTCGGTCACCCGCGCCTCGCCGCTCTCGGGCGTGCGCATGAAGGCCTGGCCGTCCAGCCGCTGCAGCTTCTCCGGGTCGTTGAAGGCGACCAGCGGCACGCGGCTGATCGACCGGGTCTGGCCGTTGTCGTAGCTGATGATCACGTCGCCGGTGTCGTTGATCCGCACGCCGGCATAGCTGCCCAGCGGCACGCCGTTCTGAGACAGGTTGCGGACGGTGAACTCCTTGTCGGCGTACTGCGTCACCCCGCGCGCCTCGTTGTAGGAGCCGAGCGAGAGGTCGATCGACTGCAGGCCGAGGCCGAAGTCGTGCGACAGCGTCAGCATCGCCGGCGCGGTGGTCGCCGGCGCCGCCGGCGTCGCGCTGGCGGTCAGGGTGGTGGTGGCCGGCGCGCCGGACAGGCTGGCGGAATCGTCGGCCATCGACCCGATGGTGCCGTCCGAGTTGAAGGTCAGCTGGGCGGCGGCGAGGTTGGTGGTGCCGGTGCTGATCACCAGGCGCCAGGTCTGCGCCGGCAGCAGGTTGGACGGGCCGGTCGGGGTGGCGCCGTCGGCGGCGTCGTAGGAATCGTAGCGCGAGAAGGTGAGGTTCAGCTTCTGCTGGTTGCCCAGCTGGTCGTAGACGCTGACCTGGGAGGCATAGATCGGCACCTTGTCGGCGGCGGTCAGCGGGTCGGCCAGCGGGCTCGCCGGCGGGTCGGCCGGCAGGTTCGCGCCGAACTCCACCGTGCTGGTGGCGATCGGGTTGAAGACCTGCTGGTTGACCCGGATCGGCTCCAGCCGCGTCCGGTCCGGCCCGGTGGAGCCGGAGGGCACGGTCCAGCCCTGCAGGTAGTAGCCGGCGCCGTTGACGACATAGCCGTCGCTGTCGAGGCGGAAATTGCCGGCGCGGGTGAAGAACTGCCGCTCGTCGAAGGTGGGCAGGCCGTTCGCCGTGCCGACGCGGCTCGCGACGCTGAAGAAGCCCTGCCCGCCGATGGCGAGGGCGAGCGGGTCCGAGGACTGCTCGAGCGTGCCCTGCACCGCATTGGTGCTGGCCGGCCGGGCCACCACCGCGCCGGGCTCGTGCACCCGCTCCGTCGCCGTGGTGACGTAGGAGATGAAATTGGTGTCGACGCGCTTGTAGCCGACAGTCTGGCTGTTCGCGACGTTGTCCGAGATGTGGCCGAGGGCGCGGCTCTGGGCGCCGAGGCCGCCGATCGCGGTGATCATCGAGCCGAGGAGGGACATGCGCGAGGGCTCCGGGAGGGGCTGTCGAATTGCCCCGGTCCCCAGCACCCGGCGTACCAGCCCTGGGCCGCGCCTGGCCGGCGGGGTCTGCCGGCCGGCCGGCAGGCTTTGCCGCCCGCCGGCGGATTCCTGCCGGCCCGGGCCGCTGCGGGGCTGGAACGGCGCTCGCAGCGGCCGGGCGCAACCCCTGGGGAACCCATGGACGCCCTGCCCCCGCTGCCCGGCCCGGCCGCCGGTCCTTTCCTCGGTTCGCTGGCATCCGCCCTGACGGTCCCCGTCGCGGAGGATGCGGCAGCCGCGGGCGGCTTCGCGGCCGCGATGCGCCGCGCCACCGGCGGCGCGGGGCCAGGATCACTTCCAGGGCCGGGGCCGGAGGCGCCGACGGCCGATGCGCCGGCCGCCGCGGCAGCGGCGCCCGCACCCGCCGCGATCGCGCCGGCTGCC
>NZ_SMOA01000025.1 GCF_004353985.1 Paracraurococcus ruber
ATCCGGGCCTGCCGCCCGCGCCGCCGGGCGGCGGCCCGCCGGTGCCGGCGCAGCGATCCTCGCCCCCGGCGGCGGCCGGCGGTAGCCGGGTGCGGGACCTGGCGCGCCGGCACGGCCTGCGGGCCATGCTGCGGCATCTCTATGAGGCGACGACGCCCGAGGCCCGGCGCTTCCGCTACGCGCTGCTCGGCCTCGATTTGCTCAGCGTCGGCTGGATCATCCTCGCCTCCTTCCTGCCGGTCACGCCCTGGGTGCTGACGGTGGACGTGCTGCTCGGCCTCGTGCTGCTCGCCGAATTCGCGCTGCGCATCGCGGCCAGCGGCGTGCCGCTGCGGACGCTGGCGCAGCCGCTGAACCTCGCCGACCTCGCCGCCATCGTTTCCCTGCTGCTGGCGCCGTTGCTGCCGGGCGCGGCCAGCTTCCTCCGCGTGCTGCGCACCCTGCGGCTGCTGCATTCGGTGCGGCTGATCGGCACCTTGCGCAGCGACCTGCCCTTCTTCCGCCAGAACGAGGAGGCGGTGCTCGCCGCCGCGCAGCTCGGCGTCTTCCTCTTCGTGATGAGCGGCCTGGTCTTCGAGACGCAGCACCGCACCAACCCCGGCATCCGCAACTATGCCGATGCGCTCTACTTCACCGTCACCACGCTGACGACCACGGGCTTCGGCGACATCACCCTGCCGGGCACCACGGGGCGGCTACTCTCGGTCGTCATCATGCTGGCTGGCGTCACACTGTTCCTGCGGCTGGCGCAGGCGCTGTTCCGGCCGGTGAAGGTGCGGCATCCCTGCCCCGCCTGTGGGCTGCAGCGGCATGAGCCGGATGCGGTGCACTGCAAGGCCTGCGGCCGGCTGCTGAACATCCCGGACGACGGCGCCGCCTGACGCCGGGCGCCGGAGCCCGGCCATGCGCCGGGATCCCGCCTGGCCGGTCCGCCGCGCCGGCCCTGGCGCGCGCCACCCGCATCGGCGCCCCGTGTCGGGCGCCGCCAGCCTTCCGGGCCGTCGCGGCGTCCGCCCCTATTCCGGCTTGATCCCCGTCTCCTGCACGATCTGGCGCACCACCTCGCGCTCGCGCCGGATCCGGGCGGCGAAGGCCTCGCTGCCCTCCACCGCCGGGTCATTGCCCGCCACCGCCAGGCGCTGCCGTACCGCCGCATCCGCCAGGGCATGACGCGCCGCCGCTTCCACCCGGGCGAGCACGGGCGCCGGCGTGCCCGCCGGCGCGAAGAACCCGTTCCAGCTCGTCAGGTCGTAGCCGGGGAAGCCGCTCTCGGCGATGGTCGGCAGGTTCAGGCTGCCGCGTCGCTCCCCGCTGGTCAGGGCGATGCCGACGGCCCGTCCATCCTCGATCAGCGGCCGGAAGCTGTTGATGGTGCCGATGGCGGCGTCCAGCGTGCCGGCGGCCAGGTCCCGCGCGCTGTCGGCGCCGCCGCGATAGGGGATGTGCTCCAGCTGGATTCCGGCCCGGCTCGCCAGCAGCGCGCCTGCCAGGTGCCCGACCGTGCCGGTGCCGGGCGTGCCGTAGCTTATGCCGGGGTTCTTCTTCGCCTGGGCGATGAACTCGGCCAGCGTCTTCGCGGGGAAGCCGCGCTTGACCACCAGCAGGTAGGGCGCCGAGACCGCCTGGGCGACCGGGACGAAGGCCTTCTCGTGATCGTAGGTCATCCCCTTGACCAGGAAGGGCACGATCAGGAAGCCGAAGCTGTCGAACAGCAGGGTGTAGCCATCCGCCGGGGCCTGCGCGACCAGCGCGCCGGCGAGCGAGCCGCCACCGCCCGGCCGGTTCTCCACCACCAGGGACTGGCCGAGGGATTCCTGCATCCGCGGCGCCATCAGGCGGATGACGGTGTCGGACTGGCCGCCGGGCGCGAAGGCGACGATCACCCGCACCGGCCGGTCCGGCCAGGTGGCCTGCGACCGGGCCAGCCTGGGCAGGGCGAGCAACGGCAGGGCGGCGGCGAGGAGGCGGCGGCGATCCGGCATGGCTCGGTTTCCCCTGGGTTCCGGGCAGGCTTTCCCGGTGCGCTCCGCCGCGTCAAGCGGCGGCGGGTGGCGCACCCGTCCTCTCCGGCCGCTGCCGCGCCAGCCTGTCTGGGCGGCGCGGGCCGGGGTCCGCCGGAACCGCCGACCGACCCCGGCGTTCCGCCATCGGACCGAACAGGAGGAATGCATGGCCGGGACGACGGACAAGGGACCACGCGAAGGGCCGGGCAAGGGTACCGGCGAGCCGGGCTGGACCGAGCAGGAGAAGAGCAACGGCGCCCCGGACCGGCAGAAGACCCCGGAGGCCGGCAATGCGGGCGAGGCGGTGCCGAAGGGAGGCTATGGCGGCGAGGACCGGGCGCAGACCGAGGCGGCGGCCATGCAGACGGAGAAGGACTCGGGCAAGCCCGACCGTTGACTCGTTGGGGCCTCGACCCCCAAGGGCCGAGGGGAGGCTGGCTGGCCTGACGCTGCGGGCGCCCCCGCCGCCCGCAGCCCCCGCCGATCCTTCGCTGCGCGCAACCCCGCCCCGCGCGCAGCGGCGTTGCGACGGGCCGGGCCGTTACGGCAGCATTGCCCGATGTACACCCCGCCCGCCTTCCGGGAGGATCGCCCGGATATCCTCTTCGCCATCATCCGCCAGGCCCGCCTGGCCATCCTCGCCTCGAATGGCGCGGGCGGCGTACCGGAGATCACCCACCTGCCGATGACCCTGGTGGAGGAGGACGGGGTGCTGCTCGGCCACCTTGCCCGCGCCAACCCGCACTGGCAGGCCCTGCGCGGCGCCGGCCGGGCGCTGGCCATCTTCCAGGGGGTGGAAGGCTATGTCTCGCCCAACTGGTACCCGTCCAAGGCCGAGCACCACCGGGTCGTGCCGACCTGGAATTACGAGGCGGTGCATGCCGAGGGCCCGCTCGAGATCATCGAGGACCCGGCCCGGCTGCACGCCATCGTCTCCCTGCTGACGCAGCAACAGGAGGCGGCGCAGCCCCGACCCTGGGCGGTGAGCGACGCACCGGCTCCCTTCGTCGCTGCGCAGCTGAAGGGCATCGTCGGCCTTTCGCTGCGGATCGAGCGGCTGGAAGGCAAGCGCAAGCTCAGCCAGAACCGGGCGGCGGAGGACCGCGCCGGCGCGGTGGCCGGGCTGGCCGCGAGCGGGGATGCGCGCGACCGGGCGGTCGCCGAGGCGATGCGCGAGGCGGCCCTGCCGCGCTGAACGGGCGCCGGATGGCCACCCCGGCCGGCAGGCGGAGCGGGGCCGTCCCCCACAACCGCCGGTAGGTTCCGCCCGCCGGCCGGGTCTGGTAACGGATGGGGCTGGAACCGCCATGGTGGCGGCGTGGCGACCCCCCCCCCAGGCGATGGCCAACCTCAACGGCACGTCCGGCAACGACACGCTGACCGGCGACGCCGTCGCGGACGACCGGCTCAACGGCCTCGCCGGCAATGACAGGCTGCTCGGCCTGGGCGGCAACGACACGCTGATCGGCGGGGGCGGCAACGATACCCTGGACGGCGGCGACGGCACCGATGCCGCCGACTATTCCGGCAACTAGCCGGCCCCGGCGGCGGGACGGTGCCCCGGGACGGCGCGCGGCTGCCCGCCGTCCCGGGGCCATCGCGCGGCCAGGCGCGTCAGGCCGCCTTCACGTCCCGCAGGAAGCGGTCCACCGCTTCCCGGATCGCCGTTGCCTGCCGCGACAGCTGGGAGGACGCGTCGAGCACCTGGGTGGCGGACTGCCCGGTCTGGTCGGCCAGCGCGCTGACCTCCCCGATCCGTCCGGTCACCGCCCCGGTCCCTACCGCCACGCCCTGCACGTCGCCGCTGATCGACTGGGTGGCGCGCGCCTGTTCCTCCACCGCCGCGGCGATGCTGCCGGCGATCTCGCTGACCCGCGCCACGGTGGCGGCGATGCCCTGGATGGCCGTCACCGCATCCCCGGTCGCCGACTGGATCTGGCCGATCTGCCCGCCGATCTCCTCGGTCGCCTTGGCGGTCTGGGCCGCGAGGGTCTTCACCTCCCCCGCCACCACGGCGAAGCCCTTGCCGGCCTCGCCGGCGCGCGCCGCCTCGATCGTCGCATTCAGCGCCAGCAGGTTGGTCTGGCCGGCGATCTGCCGGATCAGCGTCACCACCTCGCCGATCCGGCCGGCGCCCTCGGCCAGGTCCCGCACCACGCGGTCGCTCCGCTCCGCCTCCGTCACCGCGCTGCGGATGACGTCATGCGCCTGGCCGACCTGCCGGGTGATCTCGGAGACGGAGGCGGCCAACTCCTCGCAGGCCGAGGCGACGGACTGCACCCCCTCATTGGCCGACCCTGCCGCGGCGGCGATGGCGACCGACTGCTCCGTGCTGCGGCCGGCGACGCCGGTCATGGCGGCTGCCTGCCGCTCCAGCGCCGCCGCCGCGGCCGCCAGGGCATCGGTCTGTCGGCCCGCCTCGGCCTCGAAGGCGGCGGTCAGGGCGGCCAGCCGTTCCGCCCGCTGCCGCTGCGCGGCCTGTTCGGCCCGTTCCCGCTCGGCCATCCGGTCGGCCTCCACCAGCCCGTCGCGGAAGACCTGCACGGCACGCGCCATGGCGCCGACCTCGTTCCGCCGGTCCGCCGCCGGCACCGCCACCGTCCGGTCGCCGGCGGCGAGCCGCGACATCGCCTCCGTCATGGCCGCGATGGGCCGGATGACGAGGCCGCGCGCCGCCAGCATGCCGCCCAGCCCGACCGCCAGCGCCACCGCTAGCAGCAGCAGGCCGAGGATGAGGCGGCGCCAGGCCGATGCCTCCTCCATCCGCGCCGCCGCGACCATGGCGTCCACCGCGGCGAAGGCCATGGCCTCGATCGCCGTCAGGCTGGCCACCTGCCGGTCCTGGAAGGCCGTCACAACGATGCCTTCCGGCATCCGCCCGGCGGCGAGCGGTTCGACCGCCGCGTTGCGTTCCGCCGCCAACGCGCCCTCGATCAGCGGCCGCGCCTTATCGATCGCGTCCCGCACCGCGGGCGGCAGCACCGGCAGGGACGCGGCGCGGGCCAGCGCCGACCAGGCGCCGGCGACCTGCCCGGCTTCGGCCAGCAGGGTGGCGGATTCCGCCGGGGTCCAGCCGCGGCCGGCCGACATGGCGCTGAGCATGCCGAGGAGCTTGTTGCCGAGCGCGAGGCGAAGCGACCAGGCCTGCCGCCGCAGCCCGACCATCATGTCCACCATCGGCTGGCCGAGCAGGATGCCGTTCTCCCGCGCCTCGGTCGTCGCTAGCAGGTTGCCGATATGGCCGATGGCGGCATCGCCCCATTCCTTCGTCAGGCCCGCGTCCCGCTGGTCCTTCGGCAGGCGCAGCGCCGCGTCCACCCGCTGCCGCAGCGCCGCCACCCGCGCATGCTCGGCCGCGAGCCGCGTCGCGTCCTCGGCGAAGCCGGCCGCCTGCAGCGCCGCCCAGGCGGCGGCCGCCGCCGGCTCGGCCCGCCGCCGGGCGGCCAGGACGCGCGGATTCTCGGGGGAGGGGGCCTGGGCGTTCAGGGCGATGATCGCCTCGCCCCGCTCCAGCCGCAGGGCGGCGGCCGTGGCGAAGAGGTGCCGCACCACCTCCGCCGTGCGGCTGACCTGGGTGGCATCGGAAAGATGGCGCCGGGCGGACAGCAGGATATCGCCGCTGAAGCCGAGCAGGAGGAGGGCCGAAAGGCCGAGCGTGGCGCCGAGCAGGGCGCGGATGGAAAGATGCTGCAGCATGGCGGATCCAGGGCCGGGGGTCGTCGGCTGCTTCCGTGGCACCGGCGGATTTCGACGCGGTTAACGCCGCGCCGCCTGGCGGCCCGGCCGGCGGACCGCCGGCTGGATCAGCGCCGGGCGCCCAGGAGCAGCCAGAGGCCGCCCAGGGTGACGGCCCCGCCCATCAGGTCGCTGGCCGCCAAGCGTTCCCCCAGCAGGGCCCAGCCGAACAGCGCGGCCACGGGCGGGGCAAGAAGCTGCAGCGCCGCCGCCGTCGCGGGCGGCAGGCGTTCCAGCATTACGAAGTAGAGGGCATAGCCGCCCACCCCCACCAGCAGCACGCTCCAGGCCAGGCCGGCCAGCACCGCCGGGCCGGGCGGACCGGGCAGGGCCGGCTCCACCGCCGCCGCCAGCACCAACAGCGTGGCGGCGGCGACGCCGGTCTGCGCCGCATTCGCCAGCCAGGGGTCCAGCCGCCGCCGCGCCGGCGCGAAGGCCAGCAGCCCGCCCGCCTGGCAGAGCGCGCCGCCGAGGGCGAGTGCCACGCCCAAGGCGGTGCCGGGCGCGGCACCGGTGAGGGCATCGCCGGCGCCGCGCCCGGCGCCCAGGATGGCGACGCCCAGCCAGCCCAGCGCCAGCCCGGCCCAGGCCCGGGGCGGGATGCGCTGGCGGAGCAGCGCCGCTTCCCCGACCGCGACGAAGAGCGGCGCGGTGGCGGCCAGCAGCGCCACCAGCCCGGAGGGCAGGTGGGTGGAGGCTTCCCAGGTGGCCGCGAGGTAGAGGCCGGTGCCGAGCAGTCCCATGGCGGCCAGCCGCGCGGCGTCGCCGCGGCCCGGCCAGGCGGCCCCGCGCCAGGCCAGGATGGCCAGCAGCACCGGCATCACCAGGGCGAAGCGCGCTGCCAGGCCCCAGAGCGCCGGCCAGTCCAGCACCACCACCCGCGCGGCGGTGAAGGCACTGGCCCAGATCGCCACGAAGAGCAGCCCGAGGCCGAGCCCCGCCATCCCGGCCTTCCTCCCTTCGATGGGTCGCGGAGGGACTCAGGCCCCCGGCCGGACGACCCCTGCCTGACACTTCATCGGGCGGCACGGCGCTGGCGGCCTTCCGCGCCTGCCGCCCGCGCTTGCGGTCGCCCCACCCGGGGGGGCGGGACTGGGATCAGCGGCGATCCCGCCACCGGGGCACTGGACCGGCCGCCGCCCGGTGCTGCCGTGCAGCGCGGGGCCGGCAACGCAGGGCGGGTGGCGATGGCTGCCGCCGCAGCGGCCGGTCAGCCGGGCGGGGACCGCCGTGCCAGATCGGCCAGCATCGCCTGCATCTCCGCCAGCCGCCGTTCCAGCGCCGCCCGCTGCGCCTCTGCCCGCGCCAGGGCGATGCCGATGCCGCCGATGGCGACGAGCGCGAGGGCGGAAACCGCGCCGGCGCCGGCATAGAGCATCCGGGCGCGCGACCAGCCCTCCCCGCCCCAGGGCGTGGCGCCCCAGGCCAGTTGGGCGCAGAGGAGCAGGGCCAGCACCCCAACCGCCTGCAGCACCCGGTGCAGGATCGTGCCGGAGGTCATCGGCCGCGATGGCCGGTGGTCGGCCCGGTGCCGGCCGGGGTCGCCTGCCAGCCGGCGGGCTCGACGCCGGCGTGGCCGGCCATCCTGGCCGGCCGCCGGCCACGGCATGCGGCGGCGGGCATCAACCGGCGACGCCGCGGCGGCGCAGCGCCGCCTCCAGCGTGTTCTCCAGCAGGCAGGCGATGGTCATCGGCCCGACCCCGCCCGGCACCGGGGTGATGGCCTCGGCCCGTGCCGCCGCCTCGGCGAAGGCGACGTCGCCCACCAGCCGGCCATCCGGCAGGCGGTTGATGCCGACATCGATGACGATCGCGCCGTCCGCCACCCAGTCGCCGCGCACCATCTCCGGCCGGCCGACCGCGGCGATCAGAATCTCGGCGCGGCGGCATTCCGCCGGCAGGTCGCGGGTGCGGGAATGCACGATGGTGACCGTGCAGTCGGCCGCCAGCAGCAACTGCGCCATCGGCCGGCCGACGATCTGGCTGCGGCCCAGCACCACGGCGCGGGCGCCGGCCAGGCTCGCGCCGGCCTCCCGCAGCAGGTGCAGGCACCCCTTCGGCGTGCAGGGGACCAGGCCCGGCTGCTGCGTGGCGAGGAGGCCGGCATTGACCGCATGGAAGCCGTCCACGTCCTTGGCCGGGTCGATGGCGGCGATGACCGCGTCCTGCCGGATCTGCCGCGGCAGCGGCAACTGGACCAGGATGCCGTCCACCGCCGGGTCGTCGTTCAGCCGACCGACCAATGCGAGCAGTTCGGCCTCGGTGGTTACGGCCGGCAGCTGAATGGTGGCGCTGTCGAAGCCCGCGGCGGCGGCCGCCTTGTCCTTGTTCCGCACATAGACGCCACTGGCCGGGTCGTCGCCCACGCGGACCACCCGCAGACCCGGGCGGAAGGGCAGGGCGGTGACCCGGGCGGCGAGGCCGGCCCGCAGCCGTTCCGCCACCGCCTTGCCGTCGATGATCCGCGCGCTCATGCCAGGGTCTCCAGCCTTTGGGCCAGCGCGTCGGGGTCGCCGGCGACGAAGATGGTCTTCTCCCGTGCCGCCGGGCCCTGCGCGACCGTCGCTGCCGATGGCGCAACGCCCAGCGCCTCGGCCAGCGCGTCGCAGACCGCGCGGTTGGCGCGGCCATCCTCCGGCGCCGCGGCCACGGCGAGCCTCAGGCGGGGGCCATCCGCGGCGTCGGCCAAGCCCTGCAGCCCGGGGCGCCTTGCCCTGGGCTGGACCTTCACCCGCACCAGGACGCCGCCGGTTTCAGGCCGCCACCAGGGCTTCAAAAATACATCCCGCCCAGCAGCAGGTAGTTCCGGATGGCGCCCAGCAGCAACTGGCAGGCGGTGATGCCCAGCAGCACCACCAGGGGGGAAAGGTCCAGCGCGCCGAAATTCGGGATCACCCGCCGCACCCGGCCGAAGAGCGGTTCGGTGACCCGGTACAGGAAGTCCGACACGGTCCAGACGAGGCGGTTGCGGGTATCGAGGATGCCGAACTGGATCAGCAGCTGGATGACGACCGCGAGCAGGACCGCCCACCAGAGCAGGTCGAGCACCGCGCCCGCGAGGAAGAACACCACATCCAGGAACATCCGCCGACCCCGCCAAAACGCGGCCGGAAACTAGTGTTCCGGCCTTTCGGCGGCAAGCTTGCCACGGTGCTTGACTCTCCCCGCGTCGCAGGGCAAATCCGCGCTCCCCGCGGTGCCCCATCCCGCGGCGGTGGCTAAGGGGCTGTAGCTCAGTTGGGAGAGCGCGTCGTTCGCAATGACGAGGCCAGCGGTTCGATCCCGCTCAGCTCCACCACCCCTTCCCAGCCTAAGACCGCGCCCTAGCATCGCGTGCGCCGCCGTGCCCGGTCACTGGACCCGGGCCGTGTCTTCGCCCGCCACCGCGGCCACACGTTCCCGCGGAGCATGCATCCGACTCCACTGATAGGGTCGCGAACTGGCACCGTCGCCGGCCGCGAGGCTGGCCGATGCCGACCTGCGGCGGACGCGGTCACGCCCCGCCGCCAAGGGCCCGGGCAGGGCGCGGAACGAGGATCGGGCATCGAGCGCGTGACCCTGCCGCGCCGAAGCGGCGGGGGAGGCGGCCCGGCTCGCGGGTTCGATCCGACACGCGTCGAGCGCGAGGGGACGTCATCCGCCCCTGGACAACCGCCCCCCGCCGGGCCCGTGGCCCCGTCCCGCCATCGCGCGGGCGGCGGTGATCCGGGACGCCCGAAAGGCCCGCGCCGCGGCCGCCGACCGTCGCGGGCCAGACCCCGGCCCTTGCGTCCTGGATCGCCCGCCGTCATCGCGCGGCCGCGTGGCGGCCCGGCGATGCCGCATCCGCCGGCGTCGGCAGCGTGCAGAAGATGATCAGCAGCATCACCGCCACCGGGTTCAGCAGGTAGCCGCCGGTCAGGTGGAACACCACCATCAGCGGCAGCACCAGCCAGGGGTTGAGCCGCCACGTCACCGCGCGCTGCATCAGGGCGAGGAAGGCGATGACGGCAAGCACCCCGTATTCCCACAGCAGCTTGACGACCGGCCAGCTGGCGATGCCGTCCTCCACCTGGCCGGCGCCGCGACCGAGCAAGAAGCCATTCTCCTCGCCCAGCAGATGCAGCAGCTGCATGGCGGGCTGGATGACGCGCCCCCGCTCGCTGCTGCCCTGGACGCTGAAGCCTTCCAGGCGCATCAGCAGGAACTCGCCCTTCCAGGCGACCAGGCCGATCAGGACGATGGCCGCGGCGAACATCACCACGAGCCGCTGACGCGGCGGCAGGCGGGCCAGCACGAACGGCGCCCCGAGCACCGCCATCAAGGCGCCGGTGCCGCCCAGGCACCCGACCAGCGCGGCCGCGTAGAGCAGGACGAAGCGCCATCGCCGGAAGACGCACAACTCGGTCAGCAGCGCACAGGCCAGGAAGGCGGACAGGAAGGAGGGTTCTAGGAAGACATAGCCGTTCGGCCGGACGAACAGGGTGCCGAAGAACAGCGGCGCCTCGTAATAGAAGCCGGACAGCAGCAGGTCGCGGGGCAGCACGTCCTCGATGCTCAGCGTCCGGCCGAAGCCGAAGGCGAACTGCCAGGCGAGCTGCAGCAGGGCGACCAGCGCGGGCGGCACCATCAGCGACTGGTAGGCCCGGAGATAGCGGCGATGCAGCGCCGCGCCCATGTCGGCGCGGAAGACAAGCTGCGCATAGAGCAGCAGCAGCAGCACCATGCTGGCGAGCGAGATCTCCGGCTGCGTCGCCTGCGACAGCAGGACCACCGCGCAGAAGAGGAAATAGAGCAGCAGCCGCCGCGCATCGAGCGCGAAGGCGCCCACCACATGGCCCAGCATGAGGCACGCCATGAACAGCAGCATGGCGACGGAGGCCGAGCGGCCGCTGCCGGGGATGGCGAGTTTCTGCAGGTAGATCGCAATGCCCATCTGCCAGACGCCGAGCCTGAGCAGCCAGGCGTCGCGCGCGCTGCGGTCTGGCCTGGGCAGGCTTGCCGCAGGCCAGGAACTGCTTGCCCTTCGCATGGTCGTCCTATCGCGCCCGGCCGACGGCAGGACAAGCCGTGCCGCCAGCCAAAATCCCTGCCAGCCGGGTCCGTGCAGATCCGAGTCGACGCCTTCAAGTAAAGCAGCTGAATATTATTTCAATCTCGGGATTATTTTTAGTGAGCGCCGAGCGTTTATTGCTTCCGGCAACATCGCGCCATTGGGCAATTTCGCTGAGACGTGATGTTCCTTACCAAGCGATGGACCAAAACGCGGCTTCCAGAACATGAGCATGCAGGGCAGTTTCCCCACATACGCGGCAAATCAACGGCAACAAATCAATTGCGAATAACATCACGATCAGCCGTCGGGAAACATCAGAAAGCCAATCAAGAAAGACTCTTCCAGTTCTAGATTGCAATAAAGGGGAAGTCAGGCATGGCAAAAACTGCCCTTGTCTGTGGCGCTGGTGGATTCATCGGTGGTCATCTGGTCAAGCGGTTGAAAGCGGATGGATTCTGGGTCCGCGGGGTTGATCTCAAGCGAAACGAGTTCTCCTCCTGCCCGGCCGACGATTTCGTCGTCGGCGACCTGCGTGATCCGCTGCTGGTGCGCGAGGTGGTCGACCAGGCCTTCGACGAGGTTTATCAGCTCGCCGCCGACATGGGCGGGGCCGGCTACATCTTCACCGGCGAGAACGATGCGGGGCTGATGCACAACTCGGCCACGATCAACCTGAACGTGGTGGATGAGTGCTGCCGGCGGCAGATCGGCCGGGTCTTCTACTCATCCTCGGCCTGCATCTACCCGGCCTACAACCAGGAAGATCCCGACAATCCGGTCTGCAGCGAGGCATCCGCCTACCCTGCCGCGCCGGACAGCGAATACGGCTGGGAGAAGCTCTTCAGCGAGCGGATATACTCCGCCTATCGGCGGAACCACGGCCTGCAGAGCTTCGTCGCCCGCTACCACAACATCTTCGGGCCCGAAGGCACCTGGACCGGCGGCCGCGAGAAGGCGCCGGCCGCCATCTGCCGCAAGGTGGCGCAGGCGCGCAGCGGCGGGGAGATCGAGATCTGGGGCGATGGCCGCCAGACGCGATCCTTCCTGTATGTCGACGAATGCGTGGAGGGGACGCTGCGCCTGATGCGGTCCGGCTTTCCCGGCCCGGTGAATATCGGCTCCGATGAAATGGTGAGCATCAACCAGCTCGTCGAGCTCGTGGCCGACATCGCCGGCAAGCGGATCAGCGTGCGGCATGTGCCCGGACCGCAGGGCGTGCGCGGTCGCACCTCCGACAACCGGCTGGTGCAGGAAACGCTGGGCTGGGCGCCCAGCCGGTCGCTGCGGGAAGGCCTCGAGCGGACCTATGCCTGGGTCGAGGCGCAGGTTCGGCGCGAAGCCGCGCTCGATGCCTGGCCGGTGCCGGTGCAGCCCGCGCCACGTCCGCGCGCGCCCGTCCGTGAACTCGCCCAGCCCGGCCCCGAGGCCTGACGGCCCGCATCGCCGTGGCGATCCCGCATGGCCAGGCCCATGCGGGATCCACGCCGGCTGCCGCTTCCGGAGATCCCCGCGTGTCCTCGATGCTGACAGAGAACTGGCCGCGGATCGGGCCGGAAGACCAGCAGCCGCCACCCCGTCGCGCCGGCTCCATCCTGCGGACCTCCTGCAAGCGGCTGGTGGACGTGCTCGGCGCCTCGATCATGCTCGTCCTGCTGACGCCGGCCTGCGCGCTGATCGCGGCGGCCGTCGCGCTGGACGGCGGCCCGATCCTCTACGCCCATACCCGGGTCGGGCGGCAGGGCCGCAGCTTCCGCTGCTACAAGTTCCGCAGCATGGTGCCGCAAGCCGACCGCGTCCTGGCCGACCTGCTGCAGGACCCGCAGATGCGCGCGGCCTGGGAGACGAAGCGCAAGCTGCCCCGCGATGCGCGCGTCACGCGCATCGGCCGCATCCTGCGGGTCACCTCGCTCGACGAACTGCCGCAACTCTTCAACGTCCTGCGCGGCGATATGAGCCTCGTCGGTCCGCGCCCCGTGGTACGGGAGGAGCTGGAGCGGCATTATGCGCGGCTCGGTGCGCAGGCCGCCTATCTCTCGGTGCGGCCCGGCATCACGGGTCTCTGGCAGGTGAGCGGCCGCAGCGACACCTCCTACGATTCCCGCGTGCTGCTCGACCTCGCCTATGTCGAGGAGCAATCGATCCTGACCGACCTGGCGATCCTGCTGCGGACGCCGGCGGCGGTGCTGCGGGGACGCGGCGCCTGTTGAGCCAGCCGCCGCATCCCGGCGCCCGGGCCCCGAACCCGGCCGCGCCAGCCCGCCCGCAGCCTGCATGGAAGGCCCTTCCGCGATGGACATAGCCATTCCCGGCCTCGGCACCCAGCCTGCCGCGCCGCCTGGCATCCACGGCCTGCAGCTCCTCCGCACCCTGCGGCGGGGCTGGTGGGCGATCATCGGCTGTGGCGTCCTGCTCGGCGTCATCACCTATGCCGGGACGAAGCGGCTGACGCCCGGCTACAGCGCCAGCGCCATCGTCTCGGCGGAGCCGCAGCGCTTCGCCATCCCGCAGCTTCAGGGCGCGGTGGCATCGGATGCGGCGCCGGACCCCATGCCATGGGTGCGGACCGAAGCGGCCGTGCTGCGCTCCCCGATGCTGCTCCGGTCCGCGGCGCAGGACCTGAGCCTGGATCAGGACCCGGTGTTCAACCCGGCGCTGCGGCCACCGGGCCTGCTGGCGCCGGTGAAGGCCTGGCTGGCGGGCTGGCTGGGCGCGCCATCGGCGACCCGCGGCGATCCGGCGCTGGAGCAGCAGGAGGCCGTGCTGGCCGAGGTGCAGCGCCGCCTGCGCGTCGAGCACGACGAGCGCAGCTTCCTTGTCACCGTCACCTTCGCATCGCCCGACCCGAACCAGGCTTCGGGCTTCGTCAACACCCTGCTGCGGCGCTACCTGGCCGACCGGTCGGCCGCCCGCCTCAGCGCCAATCGCGACGCCAATGCCGCGCTGAGCGGCCGCATGGCGGCGCTGCGCGGCGAGCTGGATGCCGCCGAGGCACAGCTGCGCACGATGCGGCAGCAGAACGGCCTGGTCACCCTGCGCGCCGGCAGCCTTGGCCAGCAGCAGCTGGAGGAGTTGGCGACGGCGGCGGCGCAGGCATCGTCCGACCGGATCCAGGCCCAGGCGGCCTGGGAGGGCGCGACCACGCTGAGCCGGCGGGGCGCCACGGCCGAGCTGGCCGATGTCGTCGGCTCCGCCACCATGGCGCGGCTGCGCGACCAGGAGACGGCGGCGGCCCGCCGATGGGGCGAGGTGCAGAGCCGCTACGGCCCGCGCCATCCGGACCGGCAGAGCGCGCAGTCTGAGCTGGCCGCGATCCGCGCCGAGATCACCGAGGAGGTGCGGCGCACCGTGGCATCGCTGCAGGCGCGCTACCAGGCGGCCCGTGACCGGGAGGCGGCGACCGCCCAGCAGCTTGCCAGGGCGCGCGAGGAGGCCGCCCGGGCCGGCGCGCTGCAGGACCGCCTGGCCGACATGGAGAAGGAGGTCGACGCGAAGCGGGTGCTCTACCAGAACCTGCAGGAGCAGGCGGAGCTGACCTCGCTCGACCCGCAGAAGGGCGGGCAGGCGCCCGGGCTCCGGCTGGTGAGCGAGGCGGTCCCGCCGGCCCTGCCCTCCTCGCCCAAGCCCCTGCTCGGCGGCGTGATGGGGACGGTGGCGGGCATGGCGCTGGGCGGCACGCTGGTTCTGCTGCGCGGCCGCGGCCATCGCGGCTTCGAGGACGAGGACGAGGTGGCGGCGCTGACGGAGCTTCCGGTGGCGGCGGTGATCCCGCTGCAGGTCGGCCGCTTCGGCAATCGCGCACGCGCCTTCGCGGGCCTGCCTGCGCGCGTGCTGCAGCGCCGCAGCAGCCCGGAAGCGAATGCGCTGAGCCTGCTGCGCCGCCGGGCCTGGCATGTGCGCAGCGCCGCAGCCCCCTGCACGGTCGCCTTCGTATCGCCCGATCCCGCCGATGCGGCGTCCCTGGCGCTGGCCTTCGGCCGGACCGCATCGGCCGATGGCGACAATGCGCTGCTGGTCGAAAGCCGGCCGAGGCCCGCCGTGCCGCAGCACGGGCTGCCGGATGCGCCGGCCGGCGACCTGGCCGCAGTCCTGGCGGGCACCGCGAGGCTGAGGGATGCCGTGCGGCCGGACCCGGACAGCCGGCTGGCGATCCTGCCGCGCGGGACCGGGGCCGTGCCGCAGGAACCCGCCGGCTTCGAGCCGACCGCGCGCATCCAGAACCTGCTGGTGGAAGCGAACGACACCTACAATCTGGTGGCCTTGTCGGCCGCCGGCGCGCAGTCCCCGGAAACCTTCATGCTGGCCCGCATCGCGGACCTGACGGTGCTGCTGGTCGATCTGCGCCGCAGCGACCGTGCCGCCGTGGCGGAACTCGCCGTCTGGCTGCGGGCCGTCGCGCGCGATCCGGTGATCGCGCTGCTGCGGGACGCCTGACGCCACCATGCGGATCCTGTGGGTGGGCAAGGCGCCGGAGGATGAGCGGGCGGGGGACGAGGTATTCGACCGCCGCACCATCGCCGCGCTTCGCGCCCGCGGCCATGCGGTGGCGCTCTGGCATCCCCGGCGGCTCGGCCGCCTGCGGCAGGTGCTGAACCGGCTGCGCGGGGTGCCGCACTACCGGACTTGGTTCGAGGATGCGGCGAACCGGTCCGCGCTGGCCGCCGCCGCCGCCGCGCAGGACGCCGTCATCGTGTCCTGGGAGCCGCTGGACGGGCTGCGGCCGTCCGGCCCGGTGCCGGCCTTGCTCGTCCTGCACAACGTCACCAGCCGGTCGCTCCGGTCAATCTTCCCGCGCAATCCCCTGGCCCGGATCCTGGCCGCCGGCGCCGCGCGCTGGGAGCGTGCCACCTACCGGCCCGACCGCTGGGCGGCCATCGCCACGCTGGCCAAGGCGGACGACGCGCATGTCCGGGCCCTGCCGGCCCGGCCGCATACCCTTCTGACCATCCCCGGCATGCCGCCGCTGGCGCCCCTGGCGCCAGACGCCATGCTGCGGGCCGAGCTGGTCGTGGCCGGCACCTTCGACTGGCGTCCCAAGCGGCGGGACCTCCTGCGCTTCGCACGGGACTACGCCGCCCTGCCGGTCCGGCTGCCGGTGCGAGGCGAGGGGTGGCCGGCGGAGATCGAACGGCTCCTCCCCCCGCTGCCGCCGCCCACGGCCGAGGAAATCGCGGACGGCATCCGCTTCGGCATCGTGACGGACCGGTTCGAAGCGGGCCACAAGCTGAAGACGCTGGCCCATATCGCCGCCAACCAGGTCGTGCTGTCCTTCGCCGAGGTCGGCGCCGACATCGCGGAGATCCCCGATCACCGCTTCTTCCTGCGGCGCATCGCCACGGCCGCGGACATCCCGGCGCATGTCGCGGAACTGGCCGCGATGGATCCCGCGCTGCTGCGGCAGCGCCTGGCGGAGTTCAAGCGCCGCTGCGCTGCCCGCTTCACCTGGGATGCGGTTGCCGGAACGCTCGAGCAAGCCCTCCTGGCCGACCGGCCGGCCTCCGCCCCCGCGGCCGCGACGTCCCCGGCCAGCCATCCGCCCATCGGCCGTTCGGCCCGCGCCGGCGCGTAGACGGCACCGGCCTGGGCCGCGCCGGAGGTCAGTTGATCGTGGCGAAGAAGGACTCGAAGCGCTGGACGATTCGGCCGATGTCGAAATGCGCTTCCGCATAGGCGCGCCCGGCGGCGCCGCAGCGCTGCCGTAGCGCCGCATCCTCCCGCAGCCTGACGGCGGCCGCTTCGAATCCCGCGGCATCGCCCGGGGCGACGCAGAGCCCCGCGCCCGCTTCCTCGACGATCCGCGTCGCCAGGTTGCCGCGCGGCGCCGCGAGCAGGATGGGGCGCCCGGCGCAGAGATAGCTGAGCACCTTGGACGGGACGGAGAACTCGCCCGCATCCTCCTCCAGCACCGCGACCAGCACATCGGCGCTGGCCAGCACGTCCGGGAAGTCCGGCATGGGCTGGGGCGGCAGGAATGCCATGTTGTCCAGGGAGGGCGCTGCCGCCCTCAGGCGCTCGAAGCCGACGCCGGAGGAGACGACGCCGACCTTCACCGCCCGGTCCGTGGCCATGCGGGCCGCGAGGCCGGCCAGCAGCGCCGGATTGTGCTTGAGCGCCAGGGTGCCGGTGTAGAGGAAGGCGAAGTGGCCCGCGAAGCCGTGGCGCCTTGCCCAGGCATTGTCCTTGGGCCGCAAGGGCAGGGCGGACAGCGGCGCCCAGTTCGGGATGGTGCAGACGCGGTCCGACCCGGCGACGGACGATGGCAGGTAGCGGCGGAAATCGTCGCTGATGAGCACCACGCCTTCGCTGCGACGGAGCAGCGATGCCTCCATCCGTTCATAGCGCGCCGCGACCACCTTGCCGGCGCCGCGCCAGCGATGCCCGAGCAGGCGGCGGATGGCCACGCTGTAGTAGTCCTGCAGCCAGAAGACGAAGGGGGCGCGTCGGGCGCGCGCCGCCGCCTGGATCGCCCCCTGCGCTTCGAGCGGCGTGTTGGCGGAGATCACCAGGTCGGGCTCGAACGCCGCGATCATGCGGGCGGCGGCGCGGCCATAGAGCACGTCGCCCAGCACGCGGCGCAGGAAGCGGTCCTTGCTGTAGGCCATGCTGATCTGGACCGGCACCACCGAGAAGCCGGCCGGATCCTCCGGCCGCCGCTCCGTATCGCCCTTCGGGCCCTGGTCCCCGCCGAACCAGAAATGCCGGACCGTATGCCCGCGGGCGGCGAGAGCCCTCGAAAGGTCGAACTCAAAGGGATGCCCGGCATAATCATGGACCGCAATGCGCATCCTGCTCCTGCTCCTTCCTCAATCCGATCGGCCCCGGCGGTGCCTGCGCCATCCCGGCGAGGCGGTGGGGGGGCTGCGTGCCGCCGCGGATCCCCGCGCCGCGCCGCCAAGGCGATGCACGCCATCCAGCCATCCGGCACGGACCGGACGCCATGCCGCGGTCGCACCGGGGCGAGGCCCGCCCGAACCTCATCCGCGATGGCCACGGATGGGCCCGCGGCACGAGGTTACGCCGCCTTCGGCCGCGGCATCGTCCCGACGCCGTGGGGACCGTCCCGACGCCGCTGCTGGCCCTCAGCGCTCCGCCAGCCAATCCTCCTGCCCCGAATTGCCGGCGACGAGGCGCGCCTCCGGCCGCTCGTCCTCGGTCGCATCCTCGCCGAGGGAAAGGGCGTGCAGCAGGAGATAGAAGCCGATGCCGGAGTCGCTCAGCGCCGTGCCGCCTTTGTCCGTGCGCAACAGCGCACCGACCTCGACCAGCCGGTCCCAGAGCACCGAATCAAGGTCATGCGCGGCGGCGTCCAGCACCTCCGCGCCGGTCATTCCAGCCTGGTCCCCGCCCGACCCCGCGGGCTGCGCAAAGCGGCTGAGGAACTCTGCCACGGCATCGACGCCGAATTGCTGGACCAGATCCTCGCAGCGGGCGACGGTGTCCGGCTCGGAATCGCGCACGATCCGGATGGCCGCCTCCCGCAGGTCGCGCAGGCTGATGACCCGCACCCCGCGGGCCCGTGCCGATTGCACGGCCCGCAGCGCGAACAGGTGCACCAGATACGGCACGCCCCCCGCCAGCAGGGTGACGCCGCGCCGGGCCTCCGGCAGGAAGATGACGCCGGCATCCCGCTCGCCGAGTTCGATGATGGCTTCCATTTCCGGAACGGTCATCAGCGGCAGCTTCACCCCGGCGATGCTGCGCCGGATTGAGGGGTGCCGGCCCAGCAGCGCTTCGAGGCTGGCCGACACGCCGACGATCACGAAGGACAGCGGCGCACCCTTGTCCGAGATGCGCTTGATGACATCGGCAAAGCGGGTCCGGGTGGCTTCGTCGCGGACCCGGTCGAATTCGTCGACGATCAGGATGAGGTGTCCGGCCACCAGCCATCGAGGCACCGACGCCACGGCGGCCGGCAGCACTTCCCCCGCGGGCAGCGCCGCCTCGCAGCCGGGGCGGTCCTCGGTCGCCATGGTCGGCACGGCCAGGAAGGACGACGGCAGGTCGCGCATCAACCCGCGCATGATCTCGTCGAACTCACTTTCCGCCTCGCAGGCGTATCGGGCGACCATGGCGCCACGGGCCCGCAATTCCGCCGCGACGCAATTCGCCAGCGATGTCTTGCCATGCCCGCGGTCGGCATAGATGACCACGTGGACGTGGTCCTCCTCCAGCGCTTGGCGGATGCGCTCGCGCTCCGGCTCCCGCCCCACGAAGGCCTCGCCGCCACGCTGCGGCCGGCTCGGCGTGAAGACCTCGCCGACCGGCCGTAGCGCTACCCGCGGCTCGGGCGCCGGCTTACGCGCCGGGGCCTGTGCCGGCAGGCTCCGCTGCGGTCGCTTGCGCAGGAAACCCAGCATCGATCCCTTTCGTCCATCTGCGGCCCGATGCCGCAATGCCCAGGATAGGACATCTACGGCGCGGAGGGCATTCGACGCCAGGGAACGAGCGCGTCATGCGCAGGGCTGCCGCCCAGGGTGAATCCGGCCGGCACTGTTCGCCGGCCAGGACATGTGCGGCGATGCGGTGGGCTACAGGATGAGATCCGCCATCGTCAGGGCGATGAGTCCCTTCAACTGGATCGCCATGTCGATGCCGTTGCTGCCGCTCACCTCCAGGAAGGTGCTGCCTGCCTGTTGGCGCAGATGCACCTGGCCGCCCAGGCCCGGCGTGAAATCGGCATTGCCGATCCAGACGAGCGACTGGTGCCCCGGCACCGCCGGATCCGCATCAATGGCCGACAGGTCGATGCGGTCGCCCTGGGCCACGGAAAAATCGAGGATGAGGTCGGGTGCGGCGACGATGCTGTCCGACCGCTGCAGGAAGGTGAAGAGGTCCGCGCCGCTGCCGCCGACAAGCTGATCCGCGCCACTGCCGCCGATGAGCGTGTCATTACCCGCCTCGCCCCAGAGAGTGTCGGCACCGGCATTGCCGCGAAGCAGATCGGCGCCATCGCCGCCCTGCAGCGCATCGGTCGCCGATCCGCCGGTGAGCATGTCCTGGCCGGCGCCGCCCTTGACGATGATGGCCAGGGTGAGCCTGGTCCCATCGACGATGTCATCGGCCGCGCCGCAGCGGATCACCTCGACCCCCTGGATGGTGTCCGTTCCGCCGAGGCCATTGGCCCCGGACAGGCGCAGGCCGGATGCATCGGCGACGAGCGAGAGGCGCTGTCCGGCGCCCAGATCGGCGTAGTCGGCAGTGTCCCGGTCCGCTCCGCCATCCAGCAGATTGTTGCCGGCGCCACCGATGAGGACGTCATTGCCCGATCCACCGATCAGCGTGTCGCTGCCGGCCTTGCCGATCAGCATGTTGGCCAGCTTGTTGCCCCGACCGATGCCGCCGGTCTCCATGACCAGGTTCTCGACATTGTCGGGAAGCGTGTAGTCGCCGCCGCTCCAGATCCGCACGGTATCGATGCCCTCGCCCGGCTTTTCCAGCACCAGCGCGCCAATGGGATCCTCGTAGACGTCGTCGCCCAGGCCACCGGCGAGCGTGTCGCGGCCGCCATGCGACTGGAAGGTCTCGGGCGCCGAGGTGCCATAGAAGGCCTCATCGGCACCGGTTCCGCTGTACCAGCGGAAGGACGCGGCGCTCACCGGCAGGCGGAGCGGCAGGGCGAAATCGTCCGATACGAAGTCGCCGATGGCATGGTTGCGGAAGACCAGGGTCTGCGTCGTCGACAGCGTTAGCCAGGTATCCGCGCCGTGCTGGCTCAGCGCCGCGCGGATATCGGCGAAGCTCGAGAAGGCGAAACCGTTCAGGACGACGACATCCCCGGCCCCCGGGCCGGCGGAGAAGTCGGTGATGATGTCGGAGCCTTCGTTGAGGCTGATGGCGAACTGGTCATTCCCCCCGCCGCCGCTGAGGATGTCGTTGCCCTTGCCGCCGGTGATGAGATTGTTGGCGGCATTGCCGGTGATGATGTTGGATTGGTCGTTGCCGGTCGCCCTGCTGGCCGCAGAACCGGTCAGGATCAGGTTCTCGACCTGATTGGGGAGCTGGTAGCTGACGCTGGACTTCACCGTGTCCACGCCGCCGCCGGCCTGTTCGAGGATGACGGTCCGCGGGTCGGAAACGACATAGGTGTCGTCGCCCAGGCCGCCGGCGAGGGTGTCGATGCCGCCCGCGCCGATCAGCAGTTCGGCGGCATCCGTGCCGGACAGGCTCTCCGCACCGCGGCTGCCCGTGATGGTGCGCGTGGGACCGGCGCTCTCCAGCAAGGTGTATTTCTCGAGGGTGTATTCCGGCAACTGCCAGGCACTGATCTGGTCGATCGTCATCTGGGCGGTCGAGCCGGGGGTGACCTGGCCACCCCAGGATCCGCCCATGCCCAGGGTCGCCAGCATGTACATGGGCTGGTTCAGGTCGGCCGGGGTCGCGGCCTGGTGGACGACCTGGCCGTCGACAAGGAAGCTGAGGGTATATGGTGTCCAGAGCACCCCGTAGCGGTGTTCCTGCGTGATGTCGCCGACAGGGACCCAGCCGCCATCCATCGCCGCAGCATCGGCCGCGTGGGTCTGCACATGCACGGACCCGTTCTGCACCCCCAGGCTTTCCAGCACGTCGATCTCCGCCGGCTTGCTGAAATCGGCCGCCAGCAGCCAGAAGGCGGGCCACGCACCCTGCACGGCTGGCAGGGTTGCCTTCATCTCGAAGTAGCCGTAGGTCTGGCTGAAGGTGGATTCCGTCGTCAGGCCGCCGGAGGCGAAGTCACAGTTGCCGAGATAGGGCTGCGCCGACGCGGAAACAGGCGACGCCGTGATCGTCAGCTTGCCATTGGCCAGGCTGAAGGGGTTGAGGCCGAGCGGCGCGGCCGCCTGGGTGTTGGGCAGGCCGCGGAACTCGGGGTCCACCAGTGCTTCCTGGGATCCCTGCAGGGCATTGTGATAGGCGTCGTCGCCGCCCCAGACATAGCGCGTCGTCCAGGTGCCGCTGCCGGCGCTGCGGCGGGACAGGGTATCGAAGCCGTCGGCGAAGGTCTGCACCATCGTGCCGATATCGATCGGCAGGAGGAAATTCGCCGCGGTCAGCCCCACCATCGCGGTATTCTGCAACGTGAGCGACTGGCCGCCGCCGAGGTCGAGGACCGCGTCCCCGCCCGATTGCCGCAGCGCGGCGCGGATATCGGCGAAGTCCCGGAAACTCGTGCCCTCGAGCCGCACCTGGTCCGCGCCGGGGCCGGCCGCCGCGAAGTCGGTGATGGTGTCGGATCCCTGCCCGACGCGGACGACGAAGATGTCGCGGCCGCCATTGCCGGTGAGCAGGTCGTCGCCGGCACCGCCATCGAGCACGTTGGGACCGGCATTCCCCGTGACGCGGTTGTCCAGGGCATTGCCGGTCGCCCAGGCGGCGACGGTGCCGTTCAGCGTGATGTTCTCGATCGAAAGGTCTGCCGGAAGGACGTATCCGGGCATCGCCTCGGACGTCCAGATTTCCAGGGTGTCGATGCCGTCGCCCGGCTTCTCGATCAGGCCGGTCAGGGGCGAGCCGATGACGTAGGTGTCGTCGCCGGCGCCGCCGATGAGGGTCGTGTTGGGATCCTGGGCGTTGAGGTTGTCGTTGCCGCCGGTCCCCTGGAGGAACGTGCCGGGGCTTCTTGCAACGAGCCAGTTACGCGCCGCGCCGCTGGCGGGCGGGAGGATGCTGGACATGCACACCGCTATTTGATTGCCGACGCAAGTTGTACAACTTGAGGTTGATAGTCGGCAATCGAATTTGACTGTGTCATGCGCGCCGCGCCGTCGTGAGGTGCGGCGTCGACGTCAGCCGGGGCGGGCTTCGGCCCGGTGCAGGAAGCGTCGCGCCACGTCGCGCGCATCCCGGTCCAGCAGGAGCAGCGCCGTGGCAAAGGTCGTGGCGCCAACAAGGGCCTTGCAAACGAGATCCGCCGCGACCGGCAACTGCGGCAGCGACAGGACGGCCATGGCCATTGCCAGCGTCGCCGTGAGCGATGGCAGAACGGCCCGAAGCTGCGTCGTGAGGTCGATGCCCGCGACTCGCCTGACGATGGGCAGGGTCGCAGCGGCCGTGACCATGGCCGGCAGGACCCACAGGACCACCGCCTGGGCCGGGTCCGAGGGCCGCAGCAGCAGCAAGCCACCCAGCGTCAGCACCAGCTGAATGACCGCGTTGTGGAAGGAGAAGCGCACATGCCCCAACGCCCGCAGCAGGAAGGAGCCGGCAAGCCGCAGGAAGCCCAGGGCGGCGCCGAGCGCGAGGATCTGCAGCAGCGGGACGCTGGGCATCCAGCCAGGTCCCAGCACCAGGGGAACGACATCACCAGCCACGAGCGCGAGACCAGCGAAGATCGGCAACGCCGCCGTCGTCACCATCTTGGTGACCAGGCGGTATGCCTCGGTCAGGGCCACCCGATCCGCTTGCTGCCGGGCGAGCACAGGAAAGCCGAGATTCATCAACTGTAGATTGAGAATAACCTGCGGAGTCGTGACCAGCCGGAAGGCCATGTTCACATAGCCGGCCGCGGTCAGGCCCAGCAGCCCGGCGACCAGCATCGTGAAGCCCTGCAGCCGCGCGCCGGACAGCGTGTGCATTGCCGCATTCGGCAGCGCGAAGCGGACCAGCGGCCGCAGCGCGGCGACCGACAGGGTGCGGCGTGGCCGCCAGCCGGACCGCCAGGCCAGCAGCGCGGCATTTGCCGCAGCCGCGACCGTGAACTGGGTGACAAGCCCCCAGGCGCCCGCGCCGGCTGCCGCCACGCCGATGCCGGCGCTCGCGGCCAGCAGGCGGGAGAGGATCGTCGACTGCGCGACCCGGTCGTGTCGGAATTCCCGGCGGAGGCGCGCATTCATGATGCCGGTCGCGCCGCTGAAGGGCAGCGATGCCGCCGCCGCCAGCAGAAGCGCGGCGTCCCGGGCCCATCCAGGACCCGCCAGGGCGCAACCGCCGGCAGCGACCATCAGCCCGAGCAAGCCTGCCCACTGGACGACCCAGAAGGCGGACGCAAAGGCATCCTCGCCGGCCTCGCGGTGCTGGATCAGGGCATCGTGGAAGAAGCCCTCGACATAGAGATTGACCAGCTGGACCAGCCCGATCAGCAGGGCCGCGCGGGCGAACTCGCTGGGCCCGACCAGCCGCGCCATCAGCAGCATGGTGCCGAGCATCAGCAGCGTGTTGACCATGGTCTCCGCTGTGATCCAGGCGACGGAGCGCCGGTTCAGTCCGTTCGGCGGCACGGCATCCTCGATCGGTGCATGGACCTGGCCCGTTCGCGCTGGCTGGCGTTCGCGCTGGCTGGCGCGGCCTAGGTCACGGCGCGCTTAGCACGCGCCGGTCCGGTGGGACTCTCACAGTCGCGGAACCGCGAGGCGAGCGATTTGCCTCGGAGCAGCGGCTGTGGTGTGTTGCGCCCGCCCGGGTCGGGCGATCATGGCAGGTGCTGCGAAATTCCAGGATGCCGTCTGCGACAACGACAAGCTCCGCCAAGGGCACCGCCGGCAGCATCCTCGTCACGGGATCGGACGACGCCTTCTTCCCCTTCGCGCGCGACCTCATCGAATCGCTGCTGGCCGGCGGCGCCAACGACCGCAGCATCGGCTTCCTCGATCTGGGTCTCGCGCCGGATCAGCGACACTGGCTGGAAGGGCGGGGCGTGCTGGTACGCGCGCCGCAGACCCGCCTGCGCCATCGTCAGCGGCCCGACCGCGGCCTCGCCCGCATGGGGTATCTGGCGCGGCCCTTCCTGCGGGAGGTCTTCCCCGACTTTGGCCTCTATGTCTGGCTCGACGCGGACACCTGGCTGCAGGATGTGGCGGCGCTGCAGGCGCTGGAAGACGGGGCGTGGGCGAAGGGGGCCGCCATGGTCCGCCAGGATGACCCGGCCTACCGTTTCTGGCCCTGGCTGATCGCCTGGCAGTTCAAGCATTTCATCCGCGGCTACGGGCTGGGGAATGGGCTCCGCCTCGGCCTGCGGGCCCATATCAACAACGGCGTCTTCGCCATGGCGGCGCAGGCGCCGCATTGGGATGCCTGGTGCCGGCGCTACCAGTCGGCGATCGACCGCACGGGCGACGATGCGCCGCACGACCAGTTCGGCCTGAATGCCGCGATCTATCTCGACCGCCTGCCGGCCACCTTCCTGCCAGCGACCTGCAACTGGATCTGCAACCTGGCAACCCCGATGTGGGATGCGACGGCGGGCCGCTTCTGCGCGCCCTATCCGCCGCATGCCCCGATTGGGGTGCTGCACCTGGCCGGGCCCGCGAAGGCGAACAGCTTCGACATCCGCACCACCAGCGGCAGCACATGGCATGGGCCGCTGCGGTACGGGGCCCGGCACGGCCGGACGGTGGGATAGCGCCGCCGGCGCGGATCAGGGCCGGGCAGCGACCCCCATGCTGCGATCGGCCTGCATGCGCCGATGGTCGCCCCAGCCGGGCCCGACGATGCGAATGCCTGTCGTCGTGCCGCTTGCCGCCCGGCCTCAGACCGCGTGGACGCGGATCCAGTCGATGTCGAACTGCCCTGGAAAGACCGTGCTGTCGTCCGGCGGGCCGGGCCAGGATTGCGGCGCACCGATGCCGAGGCCGATCACCATGAACATCGGGCCGCACCGCTCGCGATACGCGGCCACCATGGGCTCGGTGGCGCGATAGGTCTCCGCGCCGTCCACATACCAGACGATGCGGTCCGGCGCCCAGAGCAGGCCGTAGGTATGGAAGCCTTCCGACCAGTCGAAGGGCGCGTGCCATTCCTGGTGGTTGGTCCATTTGGGCTTGGACCAGTTGTCATGCGCGGTCTGGTAGACCGAGCGGGTCTGGTGCCCCAGGCACTCGAACATGTCGATCTCGCCCGAGGTCAGGTCCCTGCCATGGCGGATGCCGCCGTTCAGGTAGAAGGAACTCCAGAAGCTGCGCGTCCGCGCCATGCGGCAGCGGACCTCCCAGAAGCCGAATTTCTGTTCGAACCCGCCGGTGGTGCGGGCCCAGTGCGGGCCGTTGGCGGTGGTCAGGACGCCGCCGACATAGGGCTTGGGTGAGGTGGCGGCGTAGCGCGGCGGCACCGGCTTCGCCTCGATGCGCAGGAAGCCGCGGGCCACGGTGAAGGGATTGACCGGCGCCGGCTCGAAGGACGGGTCGGTCGCAACCGTCGATTCCTCGCCCCAGTAGCGATCCGGCACGGCGCTGAAATAGGCGTGATAGGGATCGAAGGGCCCGCCCTGGCGGCGCAGCAGCGGTCGGCGCGGATCGTCGAATTCCATGGCGAAGCGCAAAGCGCCTCTGCGCGGTGCCGTCTCCGCCGCACGCGCCGCGCCGCTGCCGGCCAGCAGCGCGCCGAGCGCGCGGCGGGGGATGCCGCCGACGGCAGCGCCCGTCATCGGCCGGCCGGGATGCGGGGGCCCAGCACGCGGGCCGGATGGCCGGCCGCCATCATCCCCGGCGGGATGTCCGACAGCACGACGGAACGGGCGCCGACGACCGCGCCGCGGCCGATGGTGACGCCGGGGCCGATGAAGCAGCCGGCCGCCACCCAGGCCTCATCCTCGATCACGATGGGTTCGCCGCGGATGGGAAAGGTCGGATCGCGATGGTCATGCGTTCCCGCGCAGAGATAGCTGCCCTGCGATACCACCGCATTGCGGCCGATGCTGATCGGGCCGAGGGAATAGATCTCCACGTCGTCGCCCACCCAGGCATGCGCGCCGATGCGGACCTTCCAGGGATAGGTGACGCGGACGCGAGGGCGGACCTGCACCCGCGGCCCGATCTCCGCGCCGAAGCAGCGCAGGATGAACCGCCGCCAGCCCTTGCAGATCTGCGGGGACGTCCGGAAGAGCAGCGACTGGATGATCCACCAGAACTGGACATAGACGGCGGAGCGGCCGCGGAAGCCACGCGGCAGAACGAAGCGCGACAGGTCCTGCACCGCGGCATCGCCGGGCATCTGCGGCGCTGGCGGCGCGGCGGTTTCGCTGTCCGGTCGTGCGAGCATCATGCCGTCCCTGGCCGTGGCAGGGCCAAGGTGGCCATCGAGACCGGAGGATGGAAAGGCGGTGGCGTCCCGATCAACGAAGCTGTGACGGAGGCCGTGTCATCGCGGCGTCCGCGCCCCGGCGCCCTCGATGCAGGACCGCACCTGGCGACGCCTTAGCCAGGCGGGCGCAGGACGGGGGTTGAATATCCCGCCGGGAAGAAAGCCTTCCGCGCGCGATGCGGGTTCTCATCGCCAATGGCGGCATCGCGTATCGATGCGCGTCGGCACGGCGATGGCGCGTCGCGTCCTGGCATGCGACAGGGGCATTGCGGTCCGGCTGCCATCGCCGACGGGATGGCGCGATGTGTCTGCAGGACGCGGCAGTTTCCTGCAGCCTGCGGCACGATGGCGAGGGGACGCCGACATGGTAGCGGCCGCCATCCGGGCCCATGCAGCCGGGGGTCGGATCACGCCTGCCGGCGGCTGCTGCGACGCGCCCGATTTGCAACAGGGATCTTCGACATGGCTCATTCGACCATTCTCGAACGCGAACGCTCCCCCGCTTACGGGAAGTACGCCGCGGCCCGGGACAAGATCTACATGACCATGCCGGAAGCGGTCAGCCTGTCCGAGGATCTGGCGGCCGAGATCGCTGCGGCCGGCGGCGTGCCCGATCTCGTCGTCGGGCTGGCGAATGGTGCCCTTGTCCCCGCCAAGATCGTCGCCGGGCAGCTCGGCGTGCCGTTCGAGATCGTGCAGGTCAGGCGCATCGGCAGCCGCTACAAGCAGTATCTCTTCCGCCTGAAGCAGATGCTCGGCCTGCCGAACTGGCTGGTGACGCTGCCGGTGCTGATGCCGCTGTGGCGGCTGCTGCAGACCCGGCACGAAACCCTGGAGGTCAGCCAGGACGGCTTCGGCTTCGACGTGACGGGCCGGGATGTCGTCATCGTGGATGATGCGATCCATACCGGCGCCTCGCTCCGGTATGTGCGGCAGCGGATCCAGGATGCCGGGGCACGCCGCATCCGGACGGCGGTCATCTGCTGGTACCAGGGGGAAGGCGATTCCGGATCCTGGCAGCCCGACATCTGGCTGCACAGGAAGGATCAGTACTATCCCTGGTCGAATGTCAGCCCGCACTATGCCGAATTCGAGGCGTGGCTGCGCCGCAACGGACTGGTGCTCTGGCAATGAAAGGGGATGCGTCCCTGCTGCTGCTCGACCTCGATGGCGTGGTCGTCTACGAGGCAATGCCGCCGGAGAGCCGGGAGCGGGAGATCCTCCTGCTGCACGACAACCTGCGCGAGACGCTCCGCGATCTCGGATGTCCGATCGTCGTCCTGACCCACCGCTCGCGGCGGGAGGCCCGCCGGATCCTGGCGGCCGCGGGCGTCCTCGGACCCGATGGACCCGTCCAGGACATCATGGCGGCCGAGGACCTTCTGCTGGCGGCGATGCGGACCGGGGGACCGATGCAGTTGCTGCGGCGCGGCCTCTGCAAGAGCTGGATCCTGCCGGTTGTCGAGGCACGGCATGGCGTGCCCCGCGGTCGCATGGCGTTCATCGATGATCGGGTGGACAATCTGGACGCACTCGGGCGGCATGGCGTCGGCCTGCGGCTGCACGCGCCATCGGGCTTCGTCGCCGATGGTCCCCGGATGGTCAGCTTCGACGTCGCGGATGCCGTCGCGGCAATCCGGCACTGGCAATCGGCGGGCGATGGCCCGGCCTGCGTGGCTCTGACGCGGCGTTGCTACGATGTCGCGCCCTGGCGCCGCACCGGGCTCCATACCCGGAAGGAAAGCCTGCACGCCTTCAACGCGGCGCGGATGGTGATGCGGCATCTGCGACAGGCCTTCGCCCGGCGCAGGGGCGATCCGGCGTGACGATGCCCCCGCAACGCCGTGTGGCAGCGGGGGCCTTGCCGGCCATGCGCCGGCATCGGCGTGGCGTTTGCATCCCGGGCCGCCGCGCGCTGGGGCTTCGGCCGAGGCTCCCTGCGGCCGGCCACCCTGGCGCGGGCCGCAGCACCTCGATCAGGCGGGGAAGCCGACCAAGACCCTGGCATGCGGCAGGATCGCCAGCGCCGCGCCCGGCGGCATGCCATGGTCAGGGCTGCGATGGCCGTCCGTGCCAGCCGCCGCGCCTGACGGGCAAAGCCTGCGCGGCGGCCATTCGCTACGGAAGCTGGGCCACCCTGGCGGCACGCCGCCCGGCATAACGGCGTGCCTGCCGCGCCGGCGCCACGGCGCGCGAGACCGGCATGGCGACGTCAGGACGGCGGCATCAGATCCAGCGACGGACCCGGGCGAGATAGGCTTCGTAGGGCGGGCCGAAGCGGCGGCGCAGATAGGCCTCCTCCCGCGCCACCACCAGCCGGTCCAGCACCAGGAAGCTCGCCGCCACCGCCAGCCAGGGCCAGAGATCGCCCAGCCGCAGCGCGATGCCGGCCGCCACCAGCAGGAAGCCCAGATAGATCGGGTTGCGGGAAAGCCGGAAAGGGCCGCGCTCCACCAGCGCCTGGTCCGGCTTGTGCGGCATGGGGTCCGTGCCGGCGCGGACCATCACCGCGACGGTCCAGACCGAGAGCGCGAGGCCGAGGCCCATCACCACGAAGGCCAGGCCGGGCTGCGGCGCCCCGGCCGGCAGCGGCGCCAGGCCGCGCAGCAGCCAGCCCAGCAGCACCAGCCCGCCGACCAGCAGCGGCGGCGGCACCCGCACGCCCGGGCCATGCCTGTCTTCAGGGCCGGATATAGGCATAGCCCTCCGCCTGCAGCCGGGCGAGCTCCACCACCCCCGCCGGCACCACATCCGCCTCCGGCACCGCGAACAGGGCCTCCCGCGCCAGGGACTGGCCGCGCAGGCTGTTGGCGCAGACCAGGAAGCGCGCCCCGCGCGCCCGCAGCGCCGCGACCTGTGCCGCCATCGCCGCATCCTCCGCCGCCCGCAGCAGCAGCCGCACGCCGGTCGCGTTCAGCACGCAGGCGAGGTCGAGCCGGGCGTCGCCCACCGCGTCGAGGTGGTTGCGCATGTTGCCCAGCGCGGTGCGCCAGGCGGCATGCTCCGGCCCGCCCTCATCGCCCACATGGTAGACAACCCTCTGCCGCGCCGGGGCGGCGGCGGCCGGCCCGGCGGCGGCGAACGCGATCCCGGCGGCGAGCCCCCGGCGCTGCATGGCGATCCTCCCTCCTGCCGCGCCAGCCTAGGCCGGTTCGCGCGCCGGCAGCATCATCCAGCTGGGGATGCGCGGCAGGAGCGCGGCGTCGCCGCAGCGCAGCGGGCGGCCGTCCAGCGCCTCCAGCCGCAGCTGCGCAATGCCCATGCCGTCGCGGCCGGACCGCATCTCGCCCGCCTCCGCCTCCCCGGCCAGCACCGGGGTGCCGGGCCCCGGCAGCGGCCCGTCCACCGCCACCGGCACCAGCCGGCGCTTGAGCAGTCCGCGATACTTGGTCCGCGCCGTCAGCTCCTGGCCCATGTAGCAGCCCTTGGTCCAGGAAATGCCGTGCAGCTCGTCGAAACCGGCCTCGAGCAGCACGGTCTGCTCCGGGACCAGGTCCTTCGACCCGTCGGGCAGCCCAAGGGCGAGGCGGTGGCGGTCCCAATCCTCGGCAGTCGCGTCGGTGGCGGGCAGCGGCGCCGGCGACAGGGCGCGCCAGCCGGCCTCCGGCAGCCGCGGGTCGGGCGCGGCCGGGATGCCCGCCGGCAGCGGCGCGCCGCCCCAGCCCGCCTGCACGGTGAACGCGCCGGAGGCATCGTGGACCGTGACCTTGGATCGCAGCCGGAACCGCGCCAGCCGCTGCGCCAGGGCCGGGGCCTGCGCCCTCTCGCAATCCAGCAGCAGGCGGTCATCCGCCGCCAGGACCAGCATGTCGGCCCACCACTTGCCCTGCGGGGTCAGCAGCGCGGCGAAGACCGCCCGCCCGGGGGCGGCCAGGGCGACATCGTTGGAGAGCAGGCCCTGGAGGAAGGCGACGCGGTCCTCGCCCGCCACCTCCACCACGCCCCGGTCGGGAAGATCGGCAATCGGCATGGCGGGAAGATGGGGGCGGCGGGGGCGGCGCTGCAACGGGTAGGGCGCGGGCCGCGGACATGCTACAGCCGCCGGGCCGTGCGCATCCTCTTCATCTCCTCCACCCGGATCGGCGATGCCGTGCTGTCCACCGGGCTGCTGGACCACCTGATCCGCACCCATCCGCATGCCAAGGTCGCGGTCGCCTGCGGCCCGGCGGCGGAGGGCGTCTTCGCCCGCATGCCGAACCGCGCCTGGACCATCGTGCTGGCCAAGCGCCGCTTCCGGCTGCACTGGTGGGAGCTGTGGCGGGAGGTCGGGCGCCAGCGCTGGGACATCGTGGTCGACCTCCGCGGCTCGGCCTTCGCCTGGATGCTGCGGGCAGGGCAGCGCTTCGTCATGCGCGGCGGCCGGCAGAAGGGGCATCGGCTGACGCATCTCGGGGCGCTGCTGGGCCTCGACC
Source organism: Paracraurococcus ruber (assembly GCF_004353985.1). Taxonomy (GTDB): domain Bacteria; phylum Pseudomonadota; class Alphaproteobacteria; order Acetobacterales; family Acetobacteraceae; genus Paracraurococcus; species Paracraurococcus ruber. The sequence goes on from NZ_SMOA01000025.1 coordinate 31,173, forward strand.
CGCCGCCCCTGCCGGTCGCCTGGTTCAACGCCGCCGACCGGGCGCGCGCCGCCGCGCTGCTGCCCGGCGAGGGGGGGCTCTGGATCGCCCTCGGCCCCACCGCCAACTGGGACCGCAAGGTCTGGCCGGCGGACCGCTTCGTCGCCCTGTTCCGGGCGCTGACCGCGCCCGGCGCGCCGCTGGCCGGCGCCCGCGCCGCGGTGCTGGGCGGGCCCGGCGCGCAGGAGGCGGCGATGGCCGCACCGGTGCTGGCCGCGCTGGGCGACCGCGCGGTGGACCTGGTCGGCCGGCTCTCCCTGCCCGAGGTGGCGGCGGTACTGGCCCGCAGCGCCCTGTTCGTCGGCAATGACAGCGGGCTGATGCATCTCTCGGCCGCGACCGGCACGCCGACGCTCGGCCTGTTCGGCCCCTCGCGCGTCGAGGAATACGCCCCCGCCGGCCGCCGCACCGCGACCGCCGTCGCGCCCGGCAGCCCGGCGCTGGATTCCATGCCGGGCCTGACGCTGGAGGCGGCGCTGGCGGCGGCGCAGGGGTTGCTCGACAGGCGGGCGGCGGCGTGACCATGCCAGGCCCGACATCCCCCGCAGCGCGCCGGGGTCGCCGCGGCCTGCCCCTGCCGTCCCCCGGCCCCCTGCCGGCGGCAAGGGCAGCGGCATGAGCACGACCGCGACCGTCGCCGCGCCGGCCCGCGCGGCGGCCGCCCCGCGCCTGTCCGCCCTGGTCGTCGCCCGCAACGAGGCCGCGCGGCTGCCCGCCTGCCTCGTCAGCCTGGCGCCGGCGGACGAGATCCTGGTGGTGCTGGACCGCAGCACCGATGCCAGCGCCGACATCGCGCGCGCCCAGGGCGCCCGGGTGCTGGAGGGCGGCTGGGAGCTGGAAGGGGCGCGCCGCAATGCCGGGATCGCCGCCTGCACCGGCGACTGGGTCCTGGAGGTCGATGCCGATGAGCGGGTGCCACCCGCCCTGTGGGACGAGATCAGGCGCGTCATCGCCGCCTCCGCGCACCAGTACCACCGCGTGCGCATCGACAATTACGTGGGCGACCGGCTGATCCTGCATGGCTGGGGCGGCAGCTTCGGCACGACGCTCAAGCCCATCCTGTTCCGGAAGGGCGCCAAGCATTGGCGCGGCCAGCGCGTGCATCCGGGCCTGGACTGGACGGGCACCGAGGGCGAGCGCCTGACCGCGCATGGCATCCGGCACGAGGTGGACCGCGACATCTCCGACATGCTGCGGCGGCTGGACCGCTATTCCTCGGCCAAGGCGGCGGACCTGCTGGCGGAAGGGCGGATCGGCTCGCTGCCCGACAATCTCCGCCGCTGCGCCTCCCGCATCGTCAAATGCTACATCGGCCGGAAGGGGTACAGGGAAGGCGGCTGGGGCCTGCTGATCGCGCTCTGCGCCGGGCTGTTCCCCCTGCTGTCGCATCTGAAGGCGCGGCTGGAGCCGGAGCGCCACCGCCCGGCGCCGCCGGGATGAGCGGGGCGGCTTGCGCATCCTGATGGCGACGGAGGGGCCGCGTCTCGGGCCCGGCGACTTGGCGGCGCGACCGCTGGGCGGGGTCGAGACCGCCTTTGCCCTCCTGGCACAGGCCTTCGTCCGGCGCGGGCACGACCTTGAACTGCGTGCCGGCGACGGACCGCCCGAGACGCGGGACGGGTTGCGCTGGGCCCCGCTGGCCACCGGCGGCGCGGCTTGTGATCTCGTCCTTGCCAATCGCCTGCCGCGGCTGTTCCGGGCGCTGCCGGCGGGCCGCCGCGTGCTCTGGCTGCACAATCCCGGCGGCTACCTGCGCAAGCCGCGGCATCTGCTGCCGCTCCTGGCGGCCTGGCCGCGCCTCGTCACGCTCGGGCCCTCGCACAGCGCCAGCCTGCCGCGCATCCTGCCCTTCCGCCCCATCGAGATCCCGCTCGCCCTCGCCCCGCCCTTCGACGCGCCGCCCGCGCCGCGGCCGGCGCCGCCGCCGGTGGCCGTCTTCGCCTCCAACCCGCTGCGGGGGCTGGACTGGCTGCTGGATGTCTGGGCCAGGCGCATCCGACCGCTCCTTCCTTCGGCCGAGTTGCACCTCTATGCCGGCGCGGCCACCTATGGCGGCGATGCCCGCCTCGCCACCCGCGCGGCGCCGGTGCTGGCCCGGGCCGCCTCCCTGGCCGCGCAGGGCGTACGCCTGTTCGACCCGCTGCCGCGCCCGCTGCTCGCCGCAAGGCTGGGGGCGGCGCGGGTGATGCTCTATCGCGGCGATCCCGGGGAGACCTTCTGCCTGGCGGTGGCGGAGGCGCAGGCGCTGGGCCTGCCGGCCGTGGTGACGCCGCTGGGTTCGGTGCCGGAACGCGTGGCGGATGGCGTGACGGGCGTGGTGGCGCAAGACGACGGCGCCTTCGCGGAGGCCGCGCTGCGGCTGCTGTCGGACCGCCTGGCCTGGGATGCCATGCACCGTGCCGCCCTGGCGCGCGGCCCCGGCCCGACCTGGGACGCGGTCGCCGCCTGCTTCGAGGCGCTGGCATGAGCCGCCCCGGCCCGAGCCAGGCCCGAGGGGTCCAGGGGCCCCCTGGCCCTGGGTCGATCGGCGCCGCCGCCGGCGATGCTGCGGAGGGCAGGGTCCTCCGCGATCGGCCCCTCCGCGTCGCGCATGTGATGGCCGGCGCGGTCGTCGGCGGCGCCGAGGCCTTCTACGAACGCCTGACCCTGGCCCAACACGCGGTCGGCGAGCAGGTGCTGGCGGTGATCCGGGCGGAGCCCGGCCGCGCCGCCCGGCTTCGCGCCGGCGGGCTCGACCCGGTGGAACTGCCGATGGGCGGCCCCTTCGACCTGATGACCCGCCCGCGCCTGTGCCGGGCGCTGGCCGCCTTCGCGCCACGGGTCGTCGTCGCCTGGGCCAACCGTGCCGGCCGCTTCGCCGGCGCGGTGAAGCGGCGCGGCGCGCCCTGGACGCTGGTGGGCCGGCTCGGCGGCTACTACGACCTGAAATACTACCGCCATTGCGACCACCTGGTCGGCAACACGCAGGACCTGCGGGACTGGCTGGTGCGCCAGGGCTGGCCGGCGGCGCGGGCGCATTACGTGCCGAATTTCGCGCATGACTATGCCGGGGTGGCGCCCGTCGCGCTGCCCGGCGCCCAGCGCCTGCTGGCGCTGGGCCGGCTGCACCCGAACAAGGGCTTCGACCTGCTGCTGCACGCGCTGGCCCGGCTGCCCGGGGCGCATCTGTCCCTGGCGGGCGAGGGGAAGGAGCGGGCCTCGCTCGAACATCTGGCACGGGAATTGGGCGTGGCGGAGCGCGTGACCTTCCTCGGCTGGCGGCAGGATGCGGGGGCGCTGCTGCGCGGCTGCGATGTCTTCGTCTGCCCGTCCCGCCACGAACCGCTGGGCAATGTGGTGCTGGAAGCCTGGTCGGCCGGCGCGCCCGTCGTCGCCGCCGCGGCGCAGGGCCCGGTGGAGCTGATCCGCCCGGGCGAGACCGGCCTGCTGGTGCCGAAGGAGGATCCGGCCGCGCTCGCCACCGCCATCGCCGGTTTGCTGGCGAATCCTGCCCGCGCCGCCGCCCTGGCCGCGGCCGGCCGCGCCGAATTCGCCCGCGCCCATGCCGAGGCGCCGGTGCTCGCGCGCTGGCGGGAATTCCTGCGTTCCGTCGCGCCGGAAGGCGCGCGGGCCGATGATGCGCCGGACGGCGTGCCGATCCATGGGGAGGCGCGCTGATGTGCGGCCTTGCCGGCCTCGCGCTGCGCCAGGGCGAGAAGCCCGATACCGCCGTGCTGGAGGCCTTGGCACGCGCGCTGGCGCATCGCGGCCCGGACGGCGCCGGCCACCATGTCGCGGGCAGCGTCGCGCTGGCGCATACCCGCCTCGCGATCATCGACCTCGTCACCGGCGACCAGCCGCTGTTCGCCGGCCCGGCGGCGCTGGTGGCCAATGGCGAGGTGTACAACTACCGGGAACTGCGCGAGGCCAACCAGCTGCGCTGCACGACCAACAGCGATTGCGAGCCGCCGCTGCATCTGTGGCGGCGCGACGGCATCGGCTTCGCCGAGGGGCTGCGCGGCATGTACGCCATCGCGCTGGCCGACCGTGCGGCGCGGCAGGTGGTGCTGGCGCGGGATCCCTTCGGTATCAAGCCGCTCTACATCGCGGACGTGGCGGGCGGCATCGCCTTCGCGTCCGAGCCGCAGGCGCTGATCGCCGCCGGCCTGGTGCAGCCGCGGGTGCGCGCGGCGGCGCGGGCCGAGCTGCTGCAGCTGCAGTTCACCACCGGCGCGGAGACGATCTTCGAAGGCATCCGCCGCGTGCTGCCCGGCGAGACGGTGGTGATCGCGGACGGCGCCGTGACCGAACGCCGCCACCGCGCCGCGCTGCCGGAAGGGGGGCCGGAAGCGGCGACCGAGGCCGAGGCGCTGGCCCGGCTGGACGCCGCGCTGGAGGAGAGCGTGCTGCTGCACCAGCGCAGCGACGTGCCCTATGGCATGTTCCTCTCGGGCGGCGTGGACAGCGCCACGGTGCTGGCCATGATGGCGCGGCTGAACGACCGCCCGGTGCTGGCCTTCACCGCCGGCTTCGACGTGCCCGGCGCGGCGGATGAGCGTGCGCAGGCGGCGGCGCTGGCGGCGGCGACCGGCGCGCGGCACGTGACGGTGGCGGTCACCGAGCAGATGGTCTGGCGCCATTTGCCGGAGATCGTCGGCGCCATGGACGACCCGGCCGCCGACTATGCCATCATCCCCACCTGGTTCCTGGCGCGCCGGGCGCGGGAGGATGTGAAGGTCGTCCTCTCCGGCGAGGGCGGCGACGAGCTGTTCGGGGGCTATGGCCGCTATCGCGCCGCCATGCGGCCCTGGTGGCTGGGCGGCAAGGCGCCGCGCGCCCGCGGCAGCTTCGACCGGCTGCAGGTGCTGCGGGAGGCGCCGACCGGCTGGCGCGACGGCATCGGCGCCGCCGAGGCCGCGGCGGCGACCGGCGGCCGCACGCGGCTGCAGGCGGCGCAGGCGCTGGACGTGGCGGACTGGCTGCCGAACGACCTGCTGATCAAGCTGGACCGCTGCCTTATGGCGCATGGCGTGGAAGGGCGTACCCCGCTGCTGGACCCCGGCATCGCCGCCGCCGCCTTCCGCCTGCCGGATGCGCTGAAGGTGCAGGGCCACACCGGCAAGTGGCTGCTGCGGCAATGGCTGGCCCAGCGCCTGCCGGCGGCCGAGCCCTTCCGCCCGAAACAGGGCTTCACCGTGCCGATCGGCGCCTGGATCGAGCGCGTGGGAGACCGGCTGGGGCCCCTGGTCGCGGCGCAGCCAGGCGTCGCGGAGATCGCCCGGCCCGACCGGGTCGCGGCCCTGTTCCGCCATGCCGGCGGCGAGAAGCATCGCGGCTTCGCCGCCTGGCACCTGCTGTTCTACGCGCTCTGGCACCGCCGCCATGTCGAGGGGCGGCGCGGCACCGGGGATGTGTTCGAGGTGCTGGCGGCGCGCTGACGACGCGACGCACCGGCGCGCCCGGCCAGGCGCGTGCCGCCCTTCGCGTCCGCGCGGCTAGGCTGCCGCCGGGCACGCGGCGTGCCGCGGCCGGCCGTGGCTGCCCGACCTGGGCGGGCTTCCTGGCGACGATGGCCATCCTGCGCCGACGGCAGCGTGCCGGCCGCCTTGGCCGCCGGGGGCGGCATCGTCGGCCTGCGCGCGGCTTGTTATAGGACAGGCGGAACCCGGCCCCGAGGAGGACCCCGCCCATGGCATCCTACGACCTGATCCTGCGCGGCGGCGCCTGCGTGCTGCCCTGGGGCGTGGAGACCACCGATATCGGCGTGCGGGACGGCCGGATCGCCGCCCTGGGCGACCTGCGCCTGGCCACGGCCGCCGAGGAGATCGACTGCCGCAACCTGCATGTGCTGCCCGGGCTGATCGACGCGCATGTGCATCTGCGCGACCCGGGCGATGCGGCCGTGGAGACGCTGGAGACCGGGACGAAGGCCGCGCTGCTCGGCGGCCTGACCGCGGTGTTCGACATGCCGAACACCGCGCCCAGCATCACCGACCGGGAGAGGCTGGACTGGAAGCGCGACTACCTGGCGGGCCGCGCCTGGGTGGATGTCGGCCTCTATGTCGGTGCCAGCAAGAAGAACATCGCCGAACTGGCGGCGCTGGAACTGCAGCCGAATGTCTGCGCGGTGAAGGTCTTCGCCGGCAGCAGCACCGGCGATCTCCTGGTGGAGGACGATGCGTCGCTGGAAGCGGTGATGCGCAGCGGCCGCCGCCGCATCTGCTACCATTCGGAGGACGAGTACCGCCTGCAGGAACGCAAGCCGCAATTCACGTCCGGCATGCCGCACCGCAACCACATGGTTTGGCGCGACGTGGAATGCGCCCTGCTCGGCACGCGGCGGCTGATGGCGCTGGCCCGGAAGACCGGCCGCCCCGCGCATATCCTGCATGTCTCGACCGCCGAGGAACTGGCGTATCTGTGGGACTACCGCGACGTCTGCACGGTGGAGGTGCTGCTGAACCACCTGACCCAGACCGACGAGGCCTATGACCGCCTTGGCGGCTATGCCGTGATGAACCCGCCGATCCGCGACCAGCGCCACCTCGACGCCGCCTGGGCGGCGGTGCGCGACGGCACGGTGGATGTGGTGGGCAGCGACCATGCGCCGCATTCCCGCGCGGCCAAGGAACGCCCCTGGCCGGACGGCGCGGCGGGGCTGACGGGCGTGCAGACCATCGTGCCGCTGATGCTGGACCATGTCAGCGCCGGGCGCCTCTCGCTCTCCCGCCTCGCGGACCTGATGTGCGCGGGCCCTGCACGCGTCTATGGCGTGGTGGGCAAGGGCCGGCTGGCGGCCGGCTACGACGCCGACTTCACCCTGGTGGACATGCGGAAGCAGCGGACCATCGAGGAAAGCTGGATCGTCTCCCCCTGCGGCTGGACGCCCTTCGCCGGGCATCGCTGCACCGGCTGGCCGGCGATGGCGGTGCTGCGCGGCCAGGTGGCGATGCGGGAGGACGCGGTGCTCGGCAGCCCCAGCGGCCAGGGCGTGGCGTATCTGGACGCGCGCGGCCACTGACCGTCACGGCCCTGTGCTTTCGCATGGCTTGGCCGCGCCGCCGGCGCGGTCCAGGCTGCGCCGCCAGCGATGGGGGTGGACACGATGCCGAGCTACAAGGGCGCCTGCTTCTGCGGCGCGGTCGAGATCGAGGTGACCGGCGAGCCGCATGGCATGGGCTATTGCCATTGCCGGTCCTGCCGGTCCTGGTCGGCCGGCCCGGTGAACGCCTTCACCCTGTGGTCGCCGGAGGCCGTGACGGTGACGAAGGGGGAAGCGCAGATCGGCACCTTCGCCAAGACCGACAACAGCCATCGGCAATACTGCACGCAGTGCGGCGGCCACCTGATGACGCGGCACCCGCCGATGAACCTGGTGGATGTCTATGCCGCCACCATTCCGGACCTGCCCTTCAAGCCGGGCCTGCACGTCTTCTACGCCGAGACGGTGCTGCCCATCCGTGACGGCCTGCCGAAATTCCTGGATGTGCCGAAGGAGTTCGGCGGCTCCGGCGAGATGGCGACGGAGTAGCGTCCCCCTTGGCCGCGGGCGGCTGCGGCGAGGCGCGTGTCGTCAGGCGAGCACGTGCCGCGATGGCACAGGCCCGTCGGCGGGGGGTGAGCCGCGCGGATCGCAGGCCGGATCGCATGCGTCCGCGCCGCAATCCGCAACGGCGAGGGGCTTGCGCGTCCAAGGGACCGCGCGGCCGCCCTATTCCTCGCGGGCGGCGGCGGCCCGGGCCCGCTCCGCCTCCCGCAGCCAGTCCTCCGTGGTCTTGGTGACCGGCCGCGGCGGGCCGGCATAGGGGTCGAGCCCGCCGAAGGTCGCCTCGATGGCGCGGCAATCCTCGCACATGTCCAGCACGGCCAGGCGTTGCGGGTCCGCGAACATCCAGTGCCCGCCGGCGCCGAGCTTCGCCTTCACCCGGTCGATGCTGCTGCGCGTGCCGAAGGCCTTGCTGCAGCGTGTGCAGAGCGCCGGCTCCTCCTCCTTCACCACCTGCGGCTGCGCGGCCGTCTCGGCGAAGTTCAGCCGCGGCTCCAGCGTGATGACCTTCTCGGGGCAGGTCGCGGCGCAGAGGCCGCATTGCACGCAGGCATCCTCCAGGAAGCGAAGCTGCGGCGTCTCCGGGTTCGCCGAGAACGCGCTCGTCGGGCAGACCATGGTGCAGGCGAGGCAGAGCGTGCAGCCCTCCGCCGCGACGCGCGCCAGGCCGGAGGGCGCCTTCTCCGGCATCGGCACGACCGCCGGTGCCGCGGCCCCCGCCGCCGCATGCAGCCCGCGCAGCGCCAGCCGCAGCACCTCCCGCGGGGTGCCGAGCGGCAGGAATTGCGCCGGCGCCCCAGGCGCGCGCAGCGCCAGGGCGGGGGCCAGCGCCTCGGCCAGGGTGAAGGGATCGTCGGTCTCCACCGTCGCGGCCCGGGGCAGCGCCGCCGCCAGCCCCAGCCCATCCAGCGCCGCGCCGACATAGTCGAGGTTGCGGCGCAGCCCCTCCGTCCCATGCGCGCGCCGGCCCGGCAGCAGCACCCGCAGCCCGGCGGCGCCCCAGGCAAATGCCGCCGCCAAGGTCGCCAGGTCCAGCTGCGAGACCTCGTTCACCCGCAGCGGCAGCACCCGTGCGGGCAGGCCGTCGCCATGCCGCGCCAGCGCGTCGATCAGCGGCTCCCCATGCCCGGCATCGTGCAGCAGCAGCACGGCGTCGCGCCCGCCCGCCTCGGCATGGCCCAGCAGCAGGGCGCGCAGCCGTGCCAGCGTCGTCGCCGGCGGCGGCAGGGCATAGGTCGCCGCGCCGGTCGGGCAGACCGCGGCACAGGCGCCGCAGCCGGCGCAGATCTCGGCGGAAATCACCACGCTGTCCTTCCCGGGCGTGATCGCCCCGGTCGGGCACAGATCCAGGCAGCGGGTGCAGCCCACCCGCCGGTTGCGGCTATGCGCGCAAAGCCCGGCATCGAAGGTCACGAAGCGTGGCTTGTCGAACTCGCCGACCAGCCCGCACGCCTCGGCGACCAGCCGTTCCACCGCCGCGGCATCGGCGGGATCGGCGCGCAGGTAGCCCGGCCGCACCGCATCCGCCGGGAACAGCGGCGGGCCGCCGGTCAGATCCAGCAGGAGGTCGCAGCGGCTCGTCGCCCCGTCCCGCGCCGCGCCCCAGTGATAGGCGGCGCGGGACGCGGGGGAGGGCGCGGCATAGCCATCCACCACCACCTCGAAATGGCCGAGATACCCGGTCGCCGTCCGGGCCCTGCCGCGCAGCACGGGGAAGGCGGCCGCGCGCGCCGGCTGCACCGGCTCCGTCCCGGTCAGCAGCACCGTCAGGTCGAGACGGTCCGCCAGGCGCTCCGCCGCCGCCAGCGCCGTCGCGTCGCGACCCAGCACCAGGGCCACGCCCTCGCTCCGCAGCGGCACCACCGGCGTCGGCGGCAGCGGCACCGCGGCGGCGGCCAGCAGCCCCGCCATCTTCGGGCCGGCAGCGGCGCCGTCCTTCGCCCACCCGCCCGTCTCCCGCACATTCACGAAGGCCAGCGGCGCGGTGGCGCCGGCCGCTTCGGCCTCCTGCCCGAAGAGCGGCGCTTCCTGCGTGCAGGCGACCGTCACCGGCCGCCCCTCCCCCAGCGCCACCAGGAAGCGGTCCAGCTGTGCCCGGCAGAGCTGTTCGGCCATGCGCAGCTCCGTCCCGCGCGCCGCGCAGCCGCGGGCCAGCGCCTTGCCGTCCAGGACCATCGTGTCCTCGCAGCTGCAGACGAACTCGATCCTGGCGTCCCGCTCGCTCATGCAGCCTGTGGTCCTCGGGCGGCCGCTGCCATGCCGGTCGGCGCGGCTGGCCTGCCCGTCCAATGGGGGAGGGTGGGGAAGGGCGCGCGCCCTCCGCCGGCCCGCGCGCCAGGATGCCGGGGCGCCTGGGCGCGGCGGGCCGCAGCCCATATATGCGCGCCACCCTGCCCTTGCGACCCACCCGACGGAGCCGCGCCGATCTCGGACCTGCCGCCCCTGCCGACCGTCTTCGCCTCCTTCCCGCTGCGGGAGGGCGGCGATGCCATGGCCCGTGCCCAGGCCCTGGCGCCGGAGCGCGGGGCGGGGCTGCTCGCCTGGGTGCGCTCCTCCGTCCGGGCCGAGGCTGCGGTGGTGCTGGAACCCGAGCTGCCGCTGGCCGCCGCCCGCCTGGCATTGCTGGCCGGCGCCAATGCCCTGGCCGATGCGCTCGCCGCCGAAGGCCCGCCCGAGATCCCGGTGCAATTCGCCTGGCCCGGCATCCTGCTGGTGAACGGCGCCCGCTGCGGCGTGGTGCGCCTGGCCGCCCCGCCCGGCACCGCGGAGGACGCGGTGCCGGACTGGCTGGTGCTGGGCATGGAGGCCCGCGTGACGCTGACCCTGCCGATGGAACCCGGCGAGGTGCCGGACCTGACCGGCCTGGCGGAGGAGGGATGGGAGGGGCTGAGCGTGCCCGACCTCACCGCCGGCTGGGCCCGCCACCTGATGGCCGCGCTGGACGATTGGCAGGCCCGTGGGCCGAAGCGGCTGATCGAGCGCTACCTCGCGCGGCTTCTCGACGCGAGCGACGCCCGGCGCGGGGTGGACCCGAACACCTGCGAACTGGTCATCGAACGGGACGGCGCCACCAGCCGCCGGGGCCTGACACCATGACCACGCGAGACCGTGGCTCGCCCATCGGCGGCGGTGCCGCCAATCCCGCAAAGGGCGCGAAGCCCCCCTTGGAACCCCCCCTTTCGCGGTTGCCCCGCACCATCCGGCTGGATCCCTCGGACCTCGTCGTGTTCGGCCGCGCCGCCGAACCGGGCGAATGGGCGGTGCCCGGCGGCTTCGACTTCTGGGACGAGGACCCGGAGGCCCTGACCGGCAAGCGCCGGCAGGAATTCCGCGCCGGCTTCCTCGGCCTGGGCAGCTTCGGCTTCTCGACCCTGGTCGAGGTGGCCGAGGCCACGCCCGAAGACCGCGAGGCCGCCACCGCGGCGCTGGCCGCCCATATCCGCGCCGCCTATGGCGCGCCGGACGCCGCCACCGCCCGCGCCGCGGCGGAGGAGGAAATCGCCTTCGCCGCCTCCCTCTGCGGCCATCCGCCCGGCACCGTCCTCGCCCTGGCCCGGAGCATGGAGGACGGTGCCGTGCGCGAGCGCTTCCGCACCCTGCACCGCCGCGAAACCCCCCACGGCGATTTCGGCCGCCTGCCGGTCTTCGCCATCCTCGAGAGCGAGGGCGAGGCGCCCGAACATCCCGACCTGACGAGCCTGCCCCCGCGATGAGTGATTTCTGGGTCGCCTCCGGCCACCTCTTCTGCGACCGCGACGCCGCCGGGCGCCTGGTGCCGACGCCCGATCTCTGGCGGGCCTTCCTCGCCCGGCCGGAGCTCCTCCCGCCGGAGGAGGCCTGCGATGCCGAACTGGCCCTGCACACCGGTCTTCTCGCCGACCCGCTGCGGCCGGTGCCGCCGGCGCAGCTCGCCGCCCTCGCCGACGCGGATGCGCGGGAGAACTGGCAGGTTTTCCTGGGGTTCCGCGACCGGGTGCAGGCCCAGGCCAGCCTGGAAGCCGCCTGGCTGTCGCTGTTCCGCGGGAACGTCGCGGGCATCCCGCCGCTCTTCCTGCAGATGCTGACGCACCTGATCGCCCGCGCGGCGCTGGAGGGGGAGAGCGACGCCTACACCCTGCGCGCCGGCGAACTCCTGTTCCGGCCGCAGCGCGCCGCCATCCACCAGGGTGCGACCCTGCTGGCCGACGAGGAGCATCTCGATGCCCGCGCCGCCGATGGCGACCTGGGCACGATCGGCCGGCTGCTGACCGAGGCCGGGGCGCCGCCTCGGACGGTGGAGCTGGATGTGCTCTCCGACGCCCTGGCGCCAGGCTACCGCGCCCGCTCGGACGCGCATGACCTCGCCCTCGACATTGCCGAGGGGCGGCCCGGCCAGCATGGCATGGCCCGCGCGCTGGAGCGCTTCATCGGGCATGTCTTCGGGGAGGCGGTGACGATCCGCCCCGCCCCGGTGATCGAGGATCCGGCCTGGACCTGGCATGTCGGCCTGGACACCGAGGCGACGGCGATCGCCAACGACCTGTGGCATGGCCGGCCGGTGGCGCAGGCGCGGCTGGCGCGCATCCTCTGGCTGGGCGTGCTGGAATTCGCCGATGCGACGCGGGTGCTGCCGCGCGCCGCCGGCCGGCCGGTCTACCTGGCGCTGGCGATGGATGCGGCGCAGCGCGTGCGCATGAAGCCGCAGAACCTGGTCGGCCTGCCCCTGGTCGCGGCGGAGGCCGGCGCATGACCGGCCGCCTGGAAGTCCCCGGCACCCTCCGCATCCCGGTCGCCGTGCTGGCGGAGCGCCGGCCGGGCGTGACCCCCTGGGCCGAATGGTCCTGGCGGGCGGTGGAGGTGCTGGAGGAGGCGCCGCCGGTCCCGCCCTGGACCCTGCTGCGGGAGGAAGCCGGCCGCAGCCTGTTCTTCGCCGGCACGGCGGAGGTGACGCTGCACCCGACCGACACCGCCAACTACCGCGACAACCTGGCCGCCACGCCGCCCCTGGTCTGGGTGGTGCTGCGCCCCGGGCCGGGGGAGCCGGGGTTCGACCTGCACCTGGTCACGCTCGACCCCGGGGAGGCCGAGACCTACGCGGAATCCGGCAACGACCTGCTGGAGAGCCTGCCCCTGCCGCCCGGCCTGCGCGCCGCGGCGGAGACGTTCGTCGCGCAGCATCATGTCGAACGCGGCTTCCACAAGCGGCGCCGCGACCGGCTGGACCCGCAGGCGATGTCGCGCCGTCGCGGCGGCGGGGACGGGGAGGGATGAGCGAGGAGGAGCGCCCGGGCGAGGGGTTCTTCGGCCGCTGGTCCCGCCGCAAGCGCGCCGCCGCGGCGGGCCTGCCGGTGGAGGAGGTCGCCGCCCCGGCGCCCGACCTCGCGCCGGCGCCGCGGCCCGTGGACGGGCCGCATCCGCCGCCGGTCGCCGCCGCACCGGCCGCCGAACCACCACTGCCGGAGCCGGCATTCGACCCGGACAGCCTGCCGCCGGTCGAGAGCCTGACCGCCGAGAGCGACATCGCCGCCTTCCTCCGGCCGGAGGTGCCGTCCGCGCTGCGCCATGCCGCGCTGCGGCGGGCCTGGAGCCTGGACCCGGTCATCCGCAGCTATGTCGGCCCGGCCGATTATGCCTGGGATTTCAATGCGCCCGATGGTGTGCCGGGTTTCGCCCATGCCCTGGGCGGCGACCTGACGCGGCTGCTGGCCCAGGCGGTCGGCATGGCCACGCCCGAGGCAGCGGAGCCGCCGGCCGAGCCGGCTGCCATGCCCGAAGCGACCGAGGCGGAGGCCGCGCCGACGCCGGCGCCGCTGCAGGTCGCATCGCCCCTGGCCGACCCGGCGCTGCCGCGTCCGGCCGCTGCCGCAGTCCCGTCGCAGGCGATGGCCGACCCTGTCGGGACGCCGGAACCGGAGCCGCCACCGCCGCGCCCCCGCCGCCATGGCAGCGCACGCCCCGCCTGAGACGCCGTGCCAGGATCCCGCGCCGCAGGCCCGGGAAGGGGGCGGCGCCCGACGGACCCTTCGGTCGCCCGGCCCGCGCGGGGCCGTGAAGAAGCGTCTTGCCAAGCCCAAGCGGTGACGTCAGGTATCAGGATCGGGAAAGAACCATGACCGGGGACGCACAGATCGATCTGGTGGATGTCGAGCGGGCGCAACTATTCGCCCTGCTCGGCCGCCTGCTCGCCGCCCCGCCGGAGCAGGACCTGCTGCGGCGGCTGGCGGCGCTTGCCGGCAATCCCAACCCGGTCGGGCAGGCCATCCAGGCGCTGGCCGCCGCCGCCGGCGCGACCGACCCGGTGTCGGTGGAGCGGGAGCATTTCGACCTGTTCATCGGCGTCGGCCGCGGCGAACTGCTCCCCTACGCTTCCTACTACCTGACCGGCTTCCTGCATGAACGCCCGCTGGCCGAGTTGCGCGGCGACCTCGGCCGCCTGGGCGTGGCGCGGGGCGAGGGCGTGGCGGAGCCCGAGGACCATATCGCCTTCCTCTGCGAGACGCTGGCGGGGCTGATCGCCGGCCGCTTCGGCGACCCCGCGGCGGCCGGGCCCTTCTTCCAGCGCCATCTCCGCCCCTGGGCCGGCCGGTTCTTCGCCGACCTGGAAGGCGCCGCGCCCGCCCGGTTCTACCGCGCCGTGGGCGGGCTGGGGCGGCTGGCCGTGGAGATCGAACAAGCGGCGGCGGAATTGCCGCCATGACCGGGGACCAGGAACGATGAGCAAGGAAAGGGAGGATCGGGCGCCGGCGCGGCGGGGCCTGCTGCGGGCGCTGGGCATCGGCACCGCGGCCGCGGCGGCCGGCGCCGGCGGCGC
>NZ_SMOA01000260.1 GCF_004353985.1 Paracraurococcus ruber
GCACGGGCGGCGATGCCGCGGCGCTGATCGCCCTGGTGGAGGAGGATCTCGACACCGCCTGCGCCGATGTGGCGCGCGACAGCGCCGGCCTGGTCGGCGCCGTGGGGGCCGTGGCCGGGGCGAATGCCGCCATCGCCGCCGCCGCCATGGCCGCCCGCGCCGCCACCCAGCAGGCCAGCGACGGCGCGGCGCGGGTGGCGGAGGCAGCGGGGGCCCTGGCCGGCGCCAGCGCCGAGATCGCAGCGCAGACCAGCCGCACCGCCACCGACAGCGATGCGGCCATCGCCGCGGCGCGGCAGGCGGGTGCCGCCATGGCCGGCCTGACGGACGCGGTGACCGCCATCGGCGCCGTCGCCGCCACCATCGCCGACATCGCCGCCCGCACCAACCTGCTGGCCCTGAACGCGACGATCGAGGCCGCCCGCGCCGGGGAAGCCGGCAAGGGCTTCGCCGTGGTGGCGGGGGAGGTGAAGGCGCTGGCCGGCCAGACCCGCGGTGCCACCGACGACGTGGCGCGGCGCGTCACCGCCATCCGCGCGGCGACCGAGGCGGCAGCGCGCAGCATCGCCGGCATCCTCGAGGCGGCCGGCCGGATCGGCGAGGCCTCGGGCGCCGTGGCCGCGGCCGTGGCGACGCAGCGCGATGGCGTCCGCAGCGTGGCCGAAGGCGCCCGCGCCGCCGCCGAAGGGGTGGGCGAGGCGGTGGCGGCCATCGCCGCGGTGGCGCGGGAATCCGACACGGCCCAGCGCCTGTCGCAGGATGCGGAGCGGCTGTCGGCCCGCACCGATGCCCGGGTGGCCGAGATGCGGGCGGGAATGATCGTCACCCTGCGGGATTCGCTGCTGGGCGATGGCCGCACCTTGCCGAAGGTGCCGGTCTGCATCCCGGCCCGGCTACTGCCCGCCGATGGCGGCGCGCCGCTGCCGACGACCCTGCTGGAGGTGTCGGATGTCGGCGCCATGCTGCGCCTGACCGATGCCGCGGCGGCCGCGGCGGCGGCGCGCTGCCCGCCCGGCCGGGCCGTGGCGCTGGGCATCGATGGCATCGGCGACCTGCCGGCCGATATCCGCCAGGCCGGCGGCACCGCGCTGCACCTGCGGCTGCGCGACACGGCGCCGGCCGCAGCCCGCGCGGCGCTGGCATCGCTGCTGACCCGCGTGGCGGAGGCGGATGCGCGCTTCGGCGCCGCCGCGCAGCAGGCCGCCGCCCGGATCGAGGCAGCCTTCGCGGCGGCGCTGGCGGCCGGCGAGATCACCGAGGAGGCGTTGTTCGACACCGCCTATGCGCCCATCCCCGGGACCGATCCGCCGCAGGTCATGGCCCGCTTCACCACCCTGACCGACCGGCTGCTGCCGCCGATCCAGGAACCGCTGCTGGGCTTCGATCCGCGCGTGGTGTTCTGCGCCGCGGTGGACCGCAACGGCTACCTGCCGACGCACAACCTGGCGGTGTCGCAGCCGCAGCGGCCGGACGACCCGGTGTGGAACGCCGCGCATTGCCGCAACCGGCGCATCTTCAACGACCGCGCCGGCCTCGCCGCCGGCCGCAACCGCCGCCCGCTGCTGGTGCAGAGCTACGAGCGGGACATGGGCGGCGGCCGCCTGGTGCCGATGAAGGAAGCGGATGCGCCGATCGCCGTGCGCGGCCGGCATTGGGGCGGGCTGCGGCTGGCCTTCCGGGCCGACTGACGCGCCCGGACGCCGATGGCGCCCGGGCTATCCGACGGCGGCGGGCGCGGTCCTGCCCGGCCCGCCGTCAGACGTAGTGCTCGGCCAGCGGGCGGAAGCCGTTGAAGGCCTGGCTCGCATAGGTCGTCACATAGGCGCCGGTCGAGAGCAACTCGACCCGGTCGCCGCTCTCGAGCGCCAGCGGCAGCCGGTAGTTGGACTTCTCGTACAGCGTGTCCGTGCTGTCGCAGGTCGGGCCCGCGATGGTGACCGGGCCATCCGCCGCGCCGTCATGCGGCGTGCGGAAGGCGTATTTGATCGCCTCGCCCTCGGTCTCCGCTAGGCCGCCGAAGCGGCCGATATCCAGGTACACCCAGCGCACCGGGTCATCCTTCGCCTTGCGGGAGACCAGCACCACCTCGGCGCTCACCACGCCGGCATCGCCGACGATGAAGCGCCCCGGCTCGATGACGATCTCGGGCAGGGCATTGCCGAAATGCTCCGCCATGGCGCCCATGATGGCGGCGCCGAAATCGTCGATCTCCGGCACTTCCTGCCGGTAGCGCACGGGGTAGCCGCCGCCGAGATTGACCATGCGGAGATTGACCCCCGCCTCGGCCAGGTCGGTGAACAGCATGGCCACGCGGCCGATCGCAACCTCGTAGGCGGCGGTCTTGGTCTGCTGGCTGCCGACATGGAAGGAGATGCCATAGGGGTCGAGGCCGAGCTCGCCCGCCTGCACCATCAGGTCCTTCGCCATGCCGATCTCGCAGCCGAATTTCCGCGACAGCGGCCATTCGGCGCCGTCATTGCCGACCAGGATGCGGCAATAGACGCGGGCGCCGGGCGCGCTGCGGGCCAGCTTCTTCAGCTCGGCCTCGGAGTCGAAGGCGAACATGCGCACGCCGGCGGCATAGGCCGTGCGGATGGCGCTTTCCTTCTTCACCGTGTTGCCGAAGGAGATCGCCTCGGCCCGCGCGCCGGCGGCGATGCAGGCCTGCACTTCCTCGAGGCTGGCGGCGTCGAAGGAGGAGCCGAGGCCCACCAGCCGCTCCAGGATCGGCGTGGCCGGGTTCGCCTTCACGGCGTAGTAGACGCGCGCCAGCGGCATCGCGGCCATCAGGCGGCGATAATTCTGCTCCACGCGATCCACGTCGAGGACGAGGCACGGGGTAGCTGGCGCGACGTCGCGCAGATAGGCAGCGACCTTCGGGGTCATGCCACAGCCTCCTTACACGATTTGTAAGGACCGCGCCCGGATGCCGGGAACGGCGGCCCCAAGTTGACGAAACGGTCGAACGAACCAGCGACCAAGTGAGCCGCCCGGATTGCTCCGGACGGGGTTGCCAGAACGCTTGACGTCGTTGCGTAAACCTTGCGCCGCGGTGATCCCTGAAGCGGGCGCCGTTGTGGAGGGGCGCCGGAATTCCGTGGGCCTGGGGCCAGAGGCACGTGCGTACTGCGTCTGGGGCGCGATATAGGCTCCTCCCCAACGCCTGCAAAGCGGAAAACGCTCCCGGGCCGCAGATTTTTTTCCCGCAACCCTCATGGGCCGCCGGAAACTCCCCCGGAACCCCGCCGGCCCTCCGGCGGAAACCCCCGCCCCGACCCGAATCGGCCGGGAAGCCTCCGGCCGCGCCTCAACCCGCCTTCATCAGCCCACCGTGACCCGGGCGGTGGCGCGCGCGATCCGCCCCCGCTCATCGGTCCAGAGGAACTCGAACTCCCCGCTCCGCTCCAGCCGCACATGGAAGACATGGTAGGGGTTGGCGGAGGTGCCGTTGCCGAGCTCGGCGGCCAGGATCACCTGCCCGTCCAGCCGCACCTGCATGCGCGTCAGCATGTCGCGCGCCGCCGCCCCCTCGCGGCCGCCGCGGATGCCGCTCTCCATCGGGTGCTCGATCAGGGTGCGGATCTCGATCGCCTCGCCCGGCTTCGCCGTGCGCGGGATGCGGATGCGGGGCGTGGCCAGCGCGGGGGTCATCCGATGCAGCCCCCGGTCGCCACCCGCGTCTCGGCCAGCGCGCGGCGGACGCGGCCATCCGACAGCACCGCTAGCGCCACCACCTGCTGGTCCTCCGCCAGGCGGATGCGGGTCTGGATCTCCGCCCGCGCCAGCGCCGGCGTCAGCCGGAAGCTGGCCAGGCCCGGCGTCGGGTTGCGCGTCGCCAGCAGATGGATGTGGGTGACATGGTCGGCGGCGGTCTGCGGGCTCTCCACGCTGACCGTCACCGGCACCTGGCCGCCATTCTCGGCCAGCGGCGGCAGGCGCAGCGCGATGCCGCCCGCCTCGATGCGGGCCTCGCCGACCAGGTCGCGGATCGCCGCCTCCAGCGACGGCGCGGCGCGGGCGCCGAAGGGGAGTGCGGCCAGCGCCAGCAGCAGCGGGCGGCGGGGCAGCATCAGCCGAACATGTCCCTGGTGATGCTGGCATACCAGGTGTCGGCATGGATCGCCTCCAGCCGCCGCTGCTCCGGCAGGTCGCCGCGCGGGGAGACGCCGCCCGAATTCGGCACCTCGACGAAGCCGTTCGGGCCGGGGCGGAAGATGCCGACGATGCTGATGCCGTAGTCGTCCCCGACATGCGAGTAGCAGGTGTTGAAATACACCGCCTCGGGCGGCGCCTCCCCGCGCAGGGCGGCGACGGCGCTGGCCACCGCCTGCTTCGCCGTGCTGTTGGCGATGTAGCCGGATTTCGGCATGGGCGCGCCGTTGTTGGCATCGCCGATGATGTGGATGTCGGGCGCGGCGCGGGACGCCAGGGTCCGCGGGTCAACCTCCGCCCAGCCGGTCTGCGCCGCCAGGCCGCTGTCCAGCACGATCCTCGCCGCCGATTGCGGCGGGATGACATTGCCGACCGCAAGGCGATGGCGCTCGCCGAACTCCGTCTCGAACACCTTCGCCGCCGGATCGACGCGCGCCACCTTGCCGTCCTTGCTGGCCGGCACCCATTCGACCATGTCGCCATACAGCGCCTTCCAGCCATCCTGGAACAGGCCCTGCTTGCTGAAGGCGTCCTTGGCATCCAGCGCCAGCACCTTGGACCGCGGCTTGTGGCGCTTCAGATAGGCCGCGATCATGCTGATGCGCTCGTAGGGCCCGGGCGGGCAGCGGAAGGGGTTGGCGGGGATGGAGATCCCGACCACGCCGCCATCCTCCATCGCCTCGAGCTGGCGGCGCAGCAGCAGGGTCTGCGAGCCGTCGCCCGGCACCCAGGCATGCGGCAGGGCCTGCGCCGCCGCCTCGTCATAGCCCGGCAGGGCGCCGTAGCGGATGGCGATGCCGGGCGAGAGGATCAGCTTGTCGTAGGCCAGCGTCTCGCCGCCGCGCAGCCGCACGCGCTTGCCCGCGGCATCGATGCCCTCGGCCCAGTCATGCAGGATGCGGATGCCGGCGGCGCGCAGCCCGTCATAGGAATGGGTGATGTCGCCGATCTGCCGGTAGCCGCCGAGCAGCAGGTTGCCATAGGGGCAGGTGACGAAGCGGGTCAGCGGCTCGACCAGCGTCACCTGCAGTTCGGGGTATTGCGTGCGGGCGAAGCGGGCGGCGGAGGCGCCGCCGAAGCCGCCGCCGATGACCAGCAGGCGCGCGGCGCCCTGGGCGCGCGAGAGGGCGGGGGCCGCGAGGGCGGCGAGCGAGGCGCCGAGCGCGGCGCGGCGGGTGATCGGCATCGCGCGCCCCCTCAGCGGATGGCCGCGAAATACGCCGCGACGGCGGCGATCTCGTCCTCCGTATAGCCGCGGGCGATGCGGTTCATGATGGTCCCCGGCCGGCGGTCGGCGCGGTAGTCGCGCAGCAGCGTCGCCAATTCCTGCGCATCCCGCCCGGCCAGCCTTGCGCCCGAGGCCAGGCCGGCGCCGTTGGGCCCATGGCAGCCGAGGCAGCCCTGGGCGGCGAGCGGCGCGGGCCCGGCGGCCTGCGCCGGCATGGCGAGGAGGCCGCCGGCGACCAGCGCCGCGGCGAGGGATCGGGACGGAATCATGCGCTTTCCCCAGGACAGGCGGCGTGGCCCAGCCGCTTCATTACGCGGGCTTCATATAGGTTTTGCGGATTGGTTACGCAATACATGCGCATTTCACAGCATATATGCGTGCATTCCCGCGCGGCCATCGGCGACACCGGGCCTGGCGCGACCCGCAAGCAGGCCGCATCGCCCGCGGTGCTTGCCGGGAGCGGCTTCCCTTCGCCATGGCTCACGGCAGCCGCGCCAGTCTTTCGCGTCCCGCGCATCCTCACCCGATCAGGCGGCTCCGCCTGATCGGGATCTGCCCTGGCCGGCGGCCGCCGGCGCCAGGCCGAAGCGCGGCCGCAGCCGCAGCCCCACCCAGTTGCCGAGCAGTCCGGGCAGGATCCAGGCCCAGCCATGCAGGCTGCCGGAGGCGATGCCCGAAAAATACGCGCTGACATTGCAGCCGAAGGCCAGCACCGCGCCGATGCCGAGCAGCAGCCCGCCGACCACCGATCCCGCAACCTGGCCCATGGGAATGCGCCAGGCCGGCCGGAACCGCCCGGCGAGTCCCGCCGCCAGCGCCGCGCCGACGACCAGGCCGAGATCCATGACCGTGGTGCGCTCGGTCGCCAGCGGCCGCAGCAGCGCCTCGGCCCGCGTCGGCTCCTCCCAATAGGGCCAGAAGACCGGCTCGTCCCAGCCGAGGCCCTGCACCGCGAGGGAGCCCCAGAGCGGGAAGGCGCCGGTGATCGCCCAGGGCCGGCCGGCCAGCGCCAGGATCGCCAGGTTCAGCAGCGCCAGGGCCAGGGCGCCCCAGGCCAGCGGCCAGGGCCCGCGCAGCAGCGCGCCGCGACCGAGGATGGGCTGGACCGCGCCATGCCGCCGGCGTTCCCAGGCGGCGGAGGCCCAGGCGACCAGCGCGAAGACCGCCAGCGCAAGGCCGATGGCCGGCCAGAGGCCGAGCATCGCGGGCAGCGAGACGGCCGGCAGCGCCGGCAGGTCCTGCCAGAGATCCGCCTGCCAGGCGGCCAGCGTCGCGCCGAGGATGAAGAACAGCAGCGTCAGCAGGTTGCGCGTGCCCGACCCGCCGACGGCATAGAGCGTGCCGGAGGCGCAGCCGCCGCCCAGCTGCATCCCGACGCCGAAGAGGAAGGCGCCGAGGACCAGCGCGGCGCCGGTCGGGAAAACGAAGCCGCGCACCGGCTGGCCGAGCAGCGTGCCGGCCTCGATCGCCGGCTGCAGCAGCAGCACCGCGACGCCGAGCATGAGCATCTGCGCGCGCAGCCCGGCGCCGCGGCCTTCCGCCAGCAGGGCGCGGAACGCGCCGGCGAAGCCGAAGCTCGCATGGTGCAGCGCGAGGCCGAGCCCGGCGCCGACCAGCCAGAGCGCGCCGGTCCGCCAGCCCTGCCCGGCGCCGAGCCCGAGCGCGCCGGCGCCGAGCAGCAGCCCGGCCAGGATGACGACGCCGCGCTGCATGCCTGCCCCTGCCATCCCCCGCCCCCGATCGCGCGGCGCAGATGCGGCGTGCGCGAGGCTGCCGCAAGGTCTCGGGCGCGGAAGGCGCATGACGGCGCCGTCGGCGGTGTCGAGGGCCTTCGTTGCCCGCGGCTGACGGCGCGGACTTCGCCGGCCTGCCGGCGCCGCACGCCGCGCGCACCCGCGCGCCCGGCGGGCAGCGGCGCTGCGCCG
>NZ_SMOA01000261.1 GCF_004353985.1 Paracraurococcus ruber
GCGGCGGGGCAGGGCGGGGTCCGCGCCGCCCTCCGGGCGGGACGCGGGCCCGCCCGGCGGTGCCGGGCCTGGGCCGTGGGGCGCCAGGGGCGAGCGCTGCGCGCGGCCGATGCGGACCCGCTCAGCCGCCCAGGATGACCGCGGTCGCCATGATCTTGCGCAGCTTCTCGGTCTCGGTCGCGCCGGACTCCACCGCCGCCACCGCCTTCGCCTCGGCGGCGCGGACGGCGTCGAGGGCGGCGAGCACCGCCTCGGCACGCTCCACCGGCACCACCACCACGCCATCGGCATCGCCCACCACGATGTCGCCGCTGCGCACCGGGATGCCGCCGCAGACCACGGGCGCGCCGACCTCGCCCGGCCCGTTGGCGGCGGGGGAGGCGGGGATGATCCCGGCGGCGAAGGTCGGCAGGCCGGTGGCGACGATGCCGGCCCGGTCGCGCGCCAGCCCGTCCGTGACGAAGGCGGCGACGCCCTTGTTGCGCATCATGCCGATGACGAGGTCGCCGACCACCGCCGTGGTGGTGTAGCTGTCATTGGCGACGACGATGACGTCGCCCGGCTGCGCTTCCGCCAGCGCGCCGAAGACGCCGACGACATCGGCCGGATAGGCGAAGGCGGTCAGCGCCGGGCCGACGAAGGCGGCGCGCTCCGGGTCCATCGGCTTGATGCGGTAGTCCATGGCGCCGCGTCCATCCATCGCGTCCACGAGGTGGGAGGTCTGGGCGCCGCGGAAGCGCTCGAGCAGCGCCGGATCGGGCCGGCGATGCCCGCGATGGATCTTCAGCAGCGGCGGGTTGTCGAGCATGGCGCGGGTCCCTCCCTGGGCTGTGGGATGCTCGCGCGCGGCGGGCCACGGCGCAATCCGCGCGGGCCGGTTCGTGGGCGGATCGGGCGTGCCGCCGCGTGGCGTTTCCGCCTAGTGTCCCGAATCCGAAGTCCGCCGCCACTGGTGGCGTCCTTCGATCCGGGCCACTCGCCATTGTTTTCAGTGGCCTGCTGGTCCGCTGCGGTCGCAGCCGGTGGCTGCGAACTTCGCGGGCAGGACACTAGCCTGCCGGCCTTCGAGGGAGGAGCCGCGCATGCCCGAGCACGACCTGGCAGCCCTGTGGGAGGCGCATTGCCGCCACGAGTTCGAGACCCGCGACGTGGACGCGACCATGGCCACGATGGTGGAGCGCCCCTACGTCAACCACATCCCGACCATGACCGGCGGCGTCGGCCACGACGAGCTGAAGCGCTTCTACAGGTACCATTTCATCGGCGCGAACCCGCCCGATACCGAGCTGCGGCCGATCAGCCGCACGGTGGGCAAGGACCAGCTGGTGGACGAGATGATCTTCTCCTTCACCCACACCGCCGAGGTGGACTGGATGCTGCCGGGCATCCCGCCGACGGGCAGGCGGGTGGAGGTGCCGCTGGTCGCCATCGTCCGCTTCCAGGGCGACAGGCTGGTGCACGAGCACATCTACTGGGACCAGGCGTCCGTGCTGGTGCAGGTGGGGCTGCTGGACCCGCGGGGACTGCCGGTGGCGGGCGCCGAGACCGCAGCCAAGGTCGCCGACAGCTGCCTGCCCAGCAACACGCTGATGCCCAACTGGGCAGGCAGCGCGGGCAAGCCGATCTGAAGGGACCATGCGGGTCAGGGTGAACGCCGGCCGGCATGGTCAACGGGCTTGGCGCGCAGCCGCCACGCCGACCCGGCGCGCGATGCCGGTCCAGGGGGCGCCCGACCCCCGGCAGGGGCAGCGCGAGGGGGACCAACTCGACCTCAGCTGATGCGGATTCCCCGGCTGCGGATGATGGCGCCCCACTTGGCGCTGTCCGCCACCCTGTGGGCGGCGAAGGCGGCACCGTCGGCGGCGATGGGGATGAACCCCGCCGCCGTCACCTGGTCCCGCACCCGCGTCTCCCGCAGGTGGCGCAGCACGATGCCGGCGACGCGGTCGAGGATGGGCGCCGGCGTGCCGGCCGGCGCGACCATGGCCCAGTAGGTCGCGCTCTCGAAGCCCGCGACGCCGGCTTCGTCCAGGGTCGGCACCTCCGGCAGCCAGGGCAGGCGGCTGCGGCTGGTGACGGCCAGCGGGCGGATCATGCCGGTCGGGATCAGCGTGCGGGCCAGCGCGGCCTCCATGACGTTCAGCTGCGCCTCCCCGGCCAGCAGCGCCTGCGCCGCCGGCGCGCCGCCGCGATAGGGCACGTGCAGCATGGCGGTGCCGGTCATCGCCATGAACAGCTCCGTCGCCAGGTGGCTGGTGAAGCCGATGCCGGCGGTGGCGTAGGCCAGGCTGTCCGGTTTCGCCTTCAGCAGCGCCACAAGCTCCGCCACGCTGCGCGCCGGGACGTCCTTGTGGACGCAGAGGATGCTCGGCGCCTCCACCAGCAGCGCGACCGGGGCGAAGGCGGCGTCGGTGTCGTAGGGCATGGGGTAGAGATGCGGCGCGATGGCGTAGGTGCTGTTGCTCCAGATGGCGAAGAGGTGGCCGTCCGGCCGGGCGCGCGCCGCGGCATCCATGCCGATGGTGCCGCCGGCGCCCGGGCGGTTGTCGGTGACGACGGGCTGGCCGACCTCCGCGGTCAGGGCGGGGCCGAGCGTGCGGGCCAGCAGGTCGCCCGGCCCGCCCGGCGACACGGGAAGGAGGAAGGTGATGGGCCGCGCCGGCCAGGGCTCGGCGGCGCGGAGCGGGGTTGCGGCGGCCAGGCTGGCCACGAGCAGGGCGCGGCGGGTGAGGTGCGGCATCGATGCATCCCGAGGAAGCGGGCGTCGCGCCCGGCCGGGCCTGCGCGACGCTCCACGCCAATGGTCGCAGCGCGGATTCCCGCGCCCGGGCGTGCCTGCCCTGCCGCGATCCGCCCTGGCCGCGCGGCGCGATGCCGCGCGGGCTGCGGCGCTTCCGTCCCTCGGTTCCGTGCGATGCGCAGGCTACAGCGGCCCGGGGCCGCAAGGGAATGCCGCACCCGCCTGTCCGGCGGCGCCCGGGATGGGGCCGCGCGCGCCCCCGGTGACGCGCCGCGGCGGCGTCAGCGCGGCAGCATGCGGCGGATCACGCCGTCGCGCCGGATCAGGGCGTGGTGCAGCGCGCCCGCGACATGCAGCGCGATCAGGCCGAACAGCAGCAGGGCGACCGTCCCGTGCACGCCGCCGATCGTCTCGGCGAAGGCCTTGTCCGGCGCGACCAGCCGCGGCAGGGGCAGCAGCCCGAGGAGGCGCGGCGTGGCGTCGTAGGCATTCGCGGCCACCCAGCCCAGCAGGGGCAGCAGGATCAGCACGCCGTAGAGGGACCAATGCGTCCCGCGCGCCAGCAGCCGCAGCGCCGGCGGCAGGCCGGCCGGGGCCGGCGGCGCGGGGTGGGTCAGCCGCCAGCCGAGCCGCAGCAGCATGACCAGCAGCACGGTCGAGCCCATGGCCAGGTGCCAGGCGCTGAGGCTGTCCGCCGCGGAGTCCGGCAGGACCGCCGGCAGGAGGAGGGCGATGACGATCTGCGCCGCCACCAGCGCCGCCACCAGCCAGTGGAAGCCGCGGCTGACGGGATCATAGGGCTGCGCATCCTGCGGCTGCCTGGGCGCCGTTCGGTCGGCTGTGGCGCGCGGGCTGGTCGGCATGCCTGTTCATCCCTTGCCTGGCCCAGGGACATGGGGCCGGCGGCGCGGGCCGGGATCGGGAGGCCCCCTGGAATTCCGGCCCGGCGGCGATGACCACCGCGTGAGGCCGCGCCGGCCGGAGGATCCACGGCGCCGCCGGGAGCGGATCCCGCTCAGGTGGAAGCGCCTGATCGGGCGAAGATGATCGTCGATGCGGAAGGCCAGAGCGGTTGCCGTCGGCCAGGGCGGACGGAAACCGCCCTACTCCACGTAGATCATCTTCCGGGTCATGCCGCCATCGGAGACGAATTCCGCGCCGGTGACGAAGCCGCTCTCCGGCCCGCAGAGCCAGGCAACCAGCGCCGCCACATCCTCCGGCCGGCCGACGCGGCCGGCGGGATGCTGCGCATGGTCCGCCGCGCCGGGTTCCGGCCCCCTCGTCAGGATCCAGCCGGGGCTGACGCAATTCACCCGCACCTCCGGGCCGAGGCTCACCGCGAGAGCATGGGTCAGCGCCAGCAGCCCGCCCTTGGACGCGCTGTAGCTCTCGGTATCCGGTTCCGACTGATGCGCGCGGGTGCTGGCGATGGTGACGACCGCACCCTGCGCGGCGCGCAGCATCGCCTCCGCCGCGCGGACAAGCAGGAAGGCGCTGGTGAGGTTGGTGCCGAGCACGGCGTGCCATTCCGCAAGCGTCAGGTCGCGCAGCGGCTTGCGGATCATGAAGCCGGCGTTGCAGACCAGCGCGTCCAGTCGGCCTTCCTCCGCGGCGATGCCGGCGACCAGCGCCTGCACCGCCGCTTCCTCGCTCACATCCGCCCGGACGCAGCGCGCGGGATGCGCCGGCGCCGCGGCGTCGCGGTCGGCGACCACCACGCGCCAGCCATCCGCGGCGAAGCGCGCCGCCACCGCCGCGCCGATCCCGCGCGCCCCGCCCGTCACCAGCGCCACCTTCGCCGCCATCCCCGCGCCCTCCTTCCCAGGCCAGCGCATGCCTGTAGCATGGCCGCAACCGAGGAAGGGGAACGCCCGGATGCCCGCACCGCTGCTGTTCACGCCGCTGGAGTTGCGCGGCGTGACGCTGAAGAACCGCGTCGTCGTCGCGCCCATGCACCAGTATGCCGCGCAGCGCGGCTTTGCCACCGACTGGCACCTGATGAATGCCGGCCGCTACGCCGCGGGCGGCGCCGGCCTGGTGATCATGGAAAGCACGAAGGTGGAGCGGCGGGGCTGCGGCACGCTCGGCGACCTCGGCCTGTGGGACGACGCCTTCATCCCCGGTCTGGCGCGCTGCGTGCGCTTCATCAAGGCGCATGGCGCGGTGCCGGGCATCCAGCTCGGGCATTCCGGCCGCAAGGCGCGGCGCCATCGCCCCTGGGAGGGCGGCGGGCCCTTGCCCAGGGACGCCGTGGTGGCGGCGCTGGACGCGGCGGAATGGGAGGCCTGGGACCTGGTGGCGCCGAGCGCGCTGGCCGCGCCCGAGAGCGACCCGCTGCCGCGCGCCCTGACGCGGGCCGAGATCCCCGAGGCGATCGAGCGCTGGGGCCAGGCCGCCCGCCGCGCCCATGAGGCGGGGTTCGAGGTGCTGGAGATCCATGGCGCGCATGGCTACCTGATCCACCAGTTCCTCTCGCCCTTCGCCAACCGCCGCAACGACGACTATGGCGGCAGCGACCTGAACCGCATGCGCTTCTGCCTGGAGGTGGTGGAAAGCGTGCGGGCGCACTGGCCGGCGGAGAAGCCGCTCTTCCTGCGCCTGTCGGTCGAGGATGATTCCGGCTGGGGCCCGGCCGAGAGCGTCGCCTTGGCCAAGCTCGCCAAGCCCAAGGGCGTCGATGTGATCGACTGCTCCTCCGGCGGGATGTCCGGCGCGCCGGTGGTCTCGGCCGGGCCGATCTCCTACGGCTATCAGGTGCCCTATGCCGAGAGGCTGCGGCGCGAGGCCGGCATCATGAGCATGGCGGTCGGGCTGATCGTCCATGCCGACCATGCCGAGGGCATATTGCAGGAGGGCCGTGCCGACCTGATCGCCCTGGCGCGGGAGCTTCTCTACAACCCGAACTGGCCGATGGATGCGGCGCAGAAGCTGGGCGTGGACCCGCGCTTCGAACTCGTCCCGCCGCCGCAGGCCTATTGGCTGGAGAAGCGCGCCAAGCAGGTGAAGTCCATGGTGCCCAGCACCTATGCCCCTGCCATGCCGGGCTGAGGGCGGAACCCCGGCGGCGCGGCTTCGTTGCGAGGCGGAGCGAAGGAGAGACGCCATGCCCGCCGAGAACGACCGCGGCGCCGGGTCCATCACCGGCAACCATCCCGGGAAGCAGCCGGAGCCGGGGCCGGCCCCGGTCGGCCCCGCCGTCCACGCCCCGCCGCAGCAGCCGGTGGAGGAGCCGGACATGCCCGCCAAGGCGCCGCCCGGCCCGGCGACGCATCAGGGCGAGCGCTGAGGCGCCGACGCCGCCGCTCAGATCCGCGGCGGCGAAGCCAGCGGCTGCCAGCGGGCCGCGGCGAGCCGGGCGGATTCATCCTCCGGCCGCCGCTGCCGCAGGGTGAAGGGCAGGCCGAAAAGCAGGGCCGGCAGGGCGCAGACCGCGAAGGGCAGGCCGAGCGCGGCCAGCCCGGCGAAGGCGACGGCCTCGCCGGCCAGGACGATGCCGCCGAAGGCCAGGGCCCGTCGCCAGCCGAGGCGGCGCGCGGCGCCCAACGCCGCCAGCCCGGAGGCCAGCAGGCACAGCAGCAGGAACAGCAGGAAGGGCGCGGGTGCATCCGGCATGGCCGCTGCAACGCGCCCGCATGGCTTCCGGTCGCCGGCCTCGGCCGGCCGTGATCAGTCCTCCGCCGCCAGCAGCGCCAGGGTCGCCGGATCGGCCGCGTCGCCGAAGAAGCGGCGGAGCGCCGTGCGGTAGGGCTCCGCGCCCGGCCGCGCCGCCAGCATGAGCGTCAGGCAGGAGCGGAGCTTGCGCGCATCGACGCTGCCGAGGATCGTCGCCGCACCCGTTCCCGGCGCGGCGTTCAGCAGCGCGGTGCATTCGGCCATCCTTGGTCCGAGCACCGGATGGTCCAGATAGGCTCGCGCTTCGGCGAGGGAGGCGAGGCCGTAGCGCTGCGCCATGGCGCTCTGCCCCAGGCCGCGCAACTGCGGGAAGACGAACCACATCCAGTGGCTGGCCTTCCGGCCCGCCGCCAATTCCCGGCGCACCTGGTCGATGACCGGATCCTGCGCGGCGACGAAGCGCTGCAGGTCGGGGGGGTCCTGCATCGGCGGCCTTTCATGCTGGGTGTCCATGCCGGCCGGAGCATCGCGGCGGCCAGGCGGCGCCCGCTTCAGCGCCGCACCGCCGCCCGCGGCGCGGTCCAGGCGGCGGCGGCGCCGAGCACCAGCGCCGCGGCCTGGGCGATGCCCGTCGGCAGGCCCAGCCCGGCCAGCGCCACGAAGCTGCAGAACTGCCCGAGAAAGACGGCGGCGCCGAGGTTCAGCGCCGCGCCCGCATCGTCGTCGCCGGCATGGTTCAGCGCGGTGACCAGGCCGGCCAGCAGGGCGATCATCAGGAAGGCGCCATGCGCCGCCAGGACATTCAAGGACTGCATGCGTGCCGAACGCACAGGCGTCAGGCGGTTGCGCAGCCTCGCCGCCGCGTGACGCCCGGCCTATATCCGGCCGGTGGT
>NZ_SMOA01000262.1 GCF_004353985.1 Paracraurococcus ruber
CACCGCGCCGCCGCCCTGCTGCCGCATCGCGTCGCCGCCCCGGCCGCGGGCCGGCGCGCCGCCCGCCGCGGCCATCGCGTCCTCAGCGCGGCGCGAGAGGCGGCGAGGGGTCACTTACCGTGCCGCCAATGGCGGCACGGGCCGCTGCTCCGGCCCGGTGTACCAGGAGAGCGGGCGGATCAGCCGGTTGTCCGCCTGCTGCTCCAGCACATGCGCCGACCAACCGGTGATCCGCGACGCCACGAAGATGGGGGTGAAGAGCGGGATCTCGAACCCCATCAGGTAGTAGGCAGGCCCCGCCGGGAAATCGAGGTTGGGGTGGATGTTCTTCTTCTCCAGCATCTCGGCCGCCAGGATCCGGCTGATCTCCATCCAGGTGCGGTCGCCCACCACCTCCGCCATCTTCTCGGCGTATTTCTTCATCGTGGGCACGCGGCTGTCGCCGGACTTGTAGACCCGGTGGCCGAAGCCCATGACCAGCGCCTTGTGGTCGAAGCGGCCGTGCAGCCACGCCGCCGCCTTCGCCGGGTCGCCGACCTCCTTCAGCATGTGCATCACCGCCTCGTTCGCGCCGCCGTGAAGCGGGCCCTTCAGGGATGCGATGCCGGCGGTGATCGCCCCGTGCATGTCGGCGCCGGAGGAGGTGACGAGCCGGGCGGTGTAGGTGGAGGCGTTGAAGGTGTGCTCGGCGTAAAGGATCATCGAGACGTCGAAGGACTTCAGCACCTCCTTCTCCGGCACCCGGCCCTGGATGACGTTGAAGACATTCTCGGCGAAGGAATGCGCCGGGTTCGGCGCCACGGGGTCGAGGCCCCGGCTGGCGCGGTAGGCGGCGCCGATGCAGGTCGGGATCTTGGCGAACAGCCGCTTGGCCTTGCGGTACTGCGCGTCGTGGGAGACGTCGCCCGCCTCCGGGTCCTCGAGGCCCAGGAAGGACACCGCGGTGCGGATGGCGTCCATCGGGTGGGCGTCCTTCGGGAATTCCCGGATGACGCGGTGCAGCGCCGGGCTGATCTCCCGCTGCGATGCCGTCTCCTGCTTGAAGGCCTCCAACTGGGCGGCGTTGGGCAGCTCGCCCTCCCACAGCAGGTAGGCCACCTCCTCGAAGGAGCAGTTTTCGGCCAGGTCCTGCACCGCGTAGCCGCGATAGGTCAGGCTGTTGGTCTCCGGCATCACCTTGGAGACGGCGGAGACGTCGGCATAGACGCCGACCAGGCCTTTGTAGATGGTGGGCTTCTCGCTGGTCTCGCTCATGGTCTGCGCTCCTCTGGTCAGGTCGGTCGCGGGCGGGCGCCAGAGACAGAGAATGTCCGGCACCCCCTCCTCATTGGCCGCGCCGTCGCGGCATCCGGCGGCGCGGAACCCGTGCCGGCCATAGAAGCGGCGGGCGGCCAGGTTCCGCTGGAAGACATGCAGGGCGAGGCCGCCGGGCGCGGCGGCCTTCGCCTGGTCGAGCAGGCTGCCCCCGACGCCGCGGCCCTGGAAGCCCGGCGCCACATACAGGTGCAGGAGCACCCCGCCCGCGGGGTCGAGCGCGGCATAGCCGACCGCCGCGCCCGCGATCTCCGCCACCCAGACGCGGTGGCGGGGCAGCAGCACCGCCGCCATCCAGGCCGCGACCTCCGCCCTGCTCCAGGGCTCGGCGAAGCGGGGCGCGGCGCTGGCGCGGGCGGCATGGTGGATGGCGGCGAGCGCGGCGGCGTCGCCCGGGCCGGCGGGGCGGAGCGTCGCCGCGTCCAGCCCGTCCCGCCCGGCCGCGCCCGCCATGCCCGCCTCCCCCTCAGAAGATGCCGGGCTTGCCTTCGAGCAGCGTGCCGTTCGGCAGCGCCACGTTCAGCATGTGCAGCTCCCCGGCGGGCAGCCGCGCCAGGTCCTGCACCACCTCGAGGAAGCGGTTGGCCTCCCGCGCCGAGATGATTCCCTCGGTCAGGGTCCGGAACTTCTGGATGTACTGCTCCCGCCCGAAGGGCCGGGCGCCGTTCGGATGGGCGTTGGCGATGCCCAGCTCATCCACCACCGTGCTGCCGTCCTTCAGGACGATCTCGACCCGGCCGCCGAAGGCCAGCTCGTTCGGGTCCCGCGAATGGTACTTGCGGGTCCATTCCGGATCCTCCCGGGTCTCGATCTTGTGCCAGAGCCGGACGGTGTCGGCCCGCTGCGCCCGCTTCGGCGCATAGCTGTCCACGTGGTGCCAGCGGCCGTCCTGCAGGGCGACGGCGAAGATGTACATGATGGAGTGGTCGAGGGTCTCCCGGCTCGCCTTCGGGTCCATCTTCTGCGGGTCGTTCGCCCCGGTCCCGATCACGTAGTGGGTGTGGTGGGAGGTGTGGATGGTGATCCGCTCGATGGAGTCGAAATCCTTCACCTTCTCCCGCATCCGGAAGGCCAGGTCGATCAGCGCCTGGGACTGGTACTCGGCCGAGTGCTCCTTGGTGTAGCTGTCGAGGATGGCGCGCTTCGGCTCGCCCGGGCTCGGCAGCGGCACCTGGTAGTAGACGGGCTCGTAGGCGGCGCTGCGGCCGTCCTGGTCCGCCTTGGTCCGGCCGGACAGCACCCAGCCGATGACGCTGTCCTCGCCTTCGTAGATCGGCGACGGCGCGCCCTCCCCGCGCATGGCGCGGTCGGCGGCCTCGACCGCCAGCTTGCCGGCATGCGCCGGGGCGAAGGCCTTCCAGGAGCTGATCTCGCCCTTGCGGGACTGCCGGAAGCTGATCGAGACATGCAGTGCCTGCTGCACCGCCTGGAAGATCACCTCCTGCTTCAGGCCCAGCAGCGTGCCGATGCCGGCGGCGGCCGAGGGGCAGAGATGCGCGATGTGATCCACCTTGTGCTCATGCAGGCAGATGGCGCGGACCAGGTCGATCTGGATCTCGTAGCCGGTCGCCAGGCCGCGGATCAGGTCGCGGCCGGACTTCTCCATGGTCTGCGCCACCGCCAGCACCGGCGGGATGTTGTCGCCGGGGTGGGAGTAGTCGGCGGCCAGGAAGGTGTCGTGGAAGTCCAGCTCCCGCACCGCGGTGCCGTTCGCCCAGGCCGCCCATTCCGGCGAGAAGCCCTTGGCGTTGGACACGCCGAAGATGGTCGCGGCGCCCTTGCGCGGATGGCCCATCGCCATGGCGCGGGCAGAGACGACGGGGCGGCGGTTGACCGCGGCGATGGCGACCGAGGCGTTGTCGATGATCCGGTTGATGATCATCTCCTGCACGTCCTTCTGGACGGCCACCTTGTCCGCCGCGACGCCGGCGATCTTCCAGGCCAGCTGTTCCTCCCGCGGCAGCAGCGCCTTGGAGGGGTAGAGCTTCACGGGATGCATCTGCATGGCTGGCCTTGGGTCCCTTGCTGCCAGTGTGACGGATGGAACGGCGGTGTTGTCCCGCCGCTTCCGCCCTTCGTCCATTCCGATTGACGCGGCGGCTCGATAGGATTTCCGTATCGTGAGGCAGGGGCAAGCCCCGCCCTGCCGGAAGGGACAGGCATGGATTTCCGCATCCTCCGCCGCATGGCGCATTTCCTCGCCGTGGCGGAGGAAGGGCATTTCGGCCGGGCGGCCGCGCGGCTCGGCCTCTCCCAGCCGCCGCTCTCGGCGCAGATCCAGGCGCTGGAGGCCGAGCTGGGCGTGAAGCTGCTGGAACGCACGCGCAAGGGCGCCCGCCCGACGCGGGAGGGCGAGGCGCTGCTGCCCGGCATCCGCCGCCTGGCCGAGGATGCCAAGCAGGTGGAGGCGCTGGCGCGGGAGCTGCGCGCCGGCCGGCAGCTGCCCATGGCGCTGGCCTGCGTCACCTCGGCGCTGTTCGACTTCCTGCCGCCCCTGGTCCGCGCGCTGCGCGATGCGCGGCCCGATGCCGCGATCGGGGTGCAGGAGATGGACACGGCGGATGCGGTGGAGGCGCTGCGCCGCGGCGAGGTGGATTTCGCCCTTGCCCGGCTCGACCGCGACCGGCCGCCGCTGCGCGTCCTCCCGCTCGGCGAGGATGCGCTGGTCGCGGCGCTGCCGGAGGGGCATGCGCTGCTCGGCCGCCCCGGGGAGCCCGCCGCCCCGCTGCCGCTCTCCGCCCTGGCGCAGGAGCCGCTGATGCTGCTGCCGCGCAGCATCAGCCCGGCCTATTTCGACCGGCAGGTCTCCGCCTGCCGGGCGGCGGGATTCGAGCCGGTGGCGGTGCGGGAGGTCAGCTCCGCCATGGCGCAGCTCGCCTTCGTCGCGGCGGGGCTCGGCGTCGCGCTCGTCTCCTCCGGCATGGCGGTGCTGCGGCCGCCCGGCGTCGGCTTCCGCGGGCTGGCGGGGCCGGTCGCCAGCGTCGGCGTCGCCCTGGTCTGGCACGCGGAACGGGAGTCGGAGGCGGCGCGACTCGCCGTGCAGGTGGCGCGGCGTGTCTTCCCGCACAGCGCGGGCGGCGCGATCCCGGCAGCGTGAGCGCCGCGGATTGCCGGAAGGACGGGGCATGAGTTACGCATTCGGGACGAACGCGCCGCCGGCCATGACGGCCCCGGGCGCCGTGACCGATCGGGCGGGGATGACCACCATGGCGCGGGCGACTCTGCTGACCTTCCCGCCGATGATCGATGGCGAGCTGACGCGCTTCGTGCTCGACCAGCAGGGCGTTGCCTACACGGAGACGCCGCATATCGCCCTCGTCTCCAACCTGATGGCCTATCGCCGGATCGGCAGCATCGCGCTGCCGGTGCTGTCGGGCCTGGGGCCGGATATCGGCGGCGCGCGGCCGATCATCGACTGGTCGGAGGCGCGCTGCCCGCCCGAGCGCCGGCTGCTGCCCGCCGATGCCGCGGCGCGGGCGGAGGTGGAGACGCTGTGGAAGCGTGCCAATGACGACCTGGCGGCGGCGACGGCGGGCTTCGCCTATTTCCACCTGCTGCCGATCAAGCCGATCATGATCGTGCCGCTCAGCCGCGGCGCCCCGGGCTGGGAGGTCTTCGTCACGAAGCTCTTCTACCCGCTGTTCCGCGCCTTCATCGGCAAGGTGCTGGGCCTGACGCCGGAGAAGGCGGCGGCGTCCCTGACCATGATCCATGCGGTGGTCGGGGAGGTGGATGCGCGCCTGGCGGATGGAAGGCCCTTCCTGACCGGGGACCGGGTGACGCTGGCCGACATCGCCATGGCGACCGCGGCGGCGCCGCTGCTCCTGCCGCGCGGCTATGGCGCGCCGATCCCGCGGCTGGAGGAGATGCCGGCGGTGCTGCAGGATCTGGTCGGCGCGTTGCGGCAGCGGCCGATCGCCGGTTTCGTGCAGCGGGTCTACGACCAGCGGCCGGCGAAGGCCTGAGCGCCGGGGGCACGGCGAGCCGGGTCGGCCGGCCTGCTGGGCCGCGCCACGGACATGGTCTAGCGTCGCGCCCGCACAGCCCGGGAGCCTTGCATGACCGCCCAGCCCTTCGACCGCATCGTCCTCGGCGACCTCGTCCTGCCGGATGCGGTGCTGCCGGATGGCTGGGTGGCGGTGCGGGGGGAGGTCTTCGCCGGGATCGGCCAGGGCGCGCCGCCGCCGGCGGCCGAGGTGGCGGACCATCGCGGGATGCTGGTGCTGCCGGGCCTGGTGGACGGGCACATGCACACCTCCTCCTCCACCGGCTGGCCGGGGATCGAGGGCGCGTCCATGTCCGCCGCCGCCGGCGGCGTCACCACCTGCGTCGACATGCCCTATGACGTGCCGCGGCCGGTCACCGACGCGGCGATCCTGCGGGAGAAGATCGGCTGGGTGAACCGCACCAGCCATGTCGACATGGCGCTCTACGGCACCATCACCAAGGCCGGCGGCATCGATGCCATCGCCGGCTTGGCCGAGGCCGGGGCCTGCTCCTTCAAGCTCTCCACCTATGAATACGACGCGGTGCGCTTCCCGCGCATCGACCACCCGACCATGCTGGCCGCCTTCCGCGCGATCGCCCGCACCGGCCTGATGTGCGCCATCCACAACGAGGACCAGGAACTGGTCGAGCGGCTGACGGCCGAGGCGAAGGCGGCCGGCCGCACCGACCCCATCATGCATGCCCGGACCCGCCCGCCGCTGGCGGAATCCATGGCCGATCTCGAGATCTTCGAGATGGCGCGGGAGACCGGCTGCCATGTCCACATCGCACATTCCTCCATCGCCCGCGGCTTCCACCTGGCCGAGGCCTTCCGCCGGCTGGACGGCGCCAGGACCTCGGCCGAGGCCTGCATCCAGTATCTCTGCATGACCGAGGAGGACCTGGTCCGGCTGCAGGGCTTCGGGAAGTGCAACCCGCCCTTCCGCACGGCCGAGGAGGTGGAGCGGGTCTGGGCGGCGCTGCTCGCCGGCCAGGTCGCCTATGTCTCGACCGACCACGCGCCCTGGCCGCGCGCGCGGAAGGAGTACCATGGCGACATCTTCGCCCCCGGCGCCGGCCTGACCGGCCTGCAGAGCTTCGCCCCCCTGATGTACAGCCTGCTGGCGGAGCGCGGCCTGCCGCCGACCCTGATGGCCCGCTACTGCGCCGAGCAACCGGCGCGCTTCCACGGCCTGGCGCCGCGCAAGGGGGCCATCCGCCTCGGCGGCGATGCCGATCTCTGCGTGCTGGAGCGCGGCGACTTCACCTTCGACGCGCGCGAGATCCGCGACCGGGAGGATGCCCGCTGGTCGCCCTATGACGGCCGGGCGATGCGGGCGCGCGTGGCCGCCACCTACCTGCGTGGCCGCTGCATCTGGGACGGGGCAGCGGTGCTGGCGGCGCCGGGCACCGGCCGCTTCGTGCCGCGCCAGCATGCCGGCCCCGTGCCGGAAAGCGGCGCGCCGGGGCAGCCCGCGGGGCGCTGAGGCGGCAGCGGCGCGGCGGGCCGCGCAAGCGGCCGCATCGCCATCCCGGATGCGTGATGGCCTGTCGCCCGCCCCTCCCTTATCCTGCCGCCTGCGGGCCGGCCGAGCCGCCCGTGCGGGGAGGGCAGGATGCCGGCTGACGCGATCCCGACCGCCGAGGACGGGTCACGCGCCGCTCCGGCCGCCGCCGACCGCGCGCTGGCCTGCTTCGGCCCACCCGGAACCTGGCCACCCGGCCTTGCCCTGGCGGTGCAGGTGGCGCTCGGCACGACGCAGCCGGCCTGGGTCGCCTGGGGCCCGGCCCGCCGCACCCTGGCGAATGATGCATGCCTGCCCTGGGCCGCGAACGCGGCGGCGCCGGACCTCGCCGCGCTCTGGCCCGGCGCCTGGCCGGCGCTGCGACCGGCGGCGGAGGCGGCGCTGGGCGGC
>NZ_SMOA01000263.1 GCF_004353985.1 Paracraurococcus ruber
GCCGGGGCGCGGGCGGTGCTGCCGCCCGATGCGCCGGCGGCGCAGCTGGAGGCCGCGCTGGTGGCCGTGACGCGCGGCCTGGCGGTGCTGCCGCCGGTGGCGCTGGCGACGCTGGCGGGGCGGGAGGCGGCGCCGGTGGAGGCCGGCCTGACCCGGCGGGAGCGGGAGGTGCTGGACCTGCTGGCCGCCGGCGCCTCGAACAAGGTCATCGCCCGGCGGCTCGGCCTGTCCTTCCACACGGCGAAGGCGCATGTCGCCTCGGTGCTGCAGAAGCTGGGGGCGGGCAGCCGGGCCGATGCGGTGGCGCGCGGCGCCAGGGCGGGGCTGGTCCTGCTGTAGGAGGAGCGCGCGCCGGGGAGGTCCCGGCACGCGCGCCACGGCGAGTCGCGGCCGCGGCCGCGGCCGTCCCCGGATGCCGCCCCGCCGGGTGCAGGCCGGGCGGGGCGCCGGCCGCAGCCAGGGATCCACG
Organism: Paracraurococcus ruber; assembly: GCF_004353985.1. Taxonomy (GTDB): domain Bacteria; phylum Pseudomonadota; class Alphaproteobacteria; order Acetobacterales; family Acetobacteraceae; genus Paracraurococcus; species Paracraurococcus ruber. The sequence goes on from NZ_SMOA01000263.1 coordinate 470, forward strand.
GCCCCGGTGCGCCGCCCGGCGGGTGGCGAGCGACCTCGCGCCATGGCGCCGAAACCATCCGGCCCTGGGGCTGGTGCCGGCCGGCCTGGCGGCAGGCCGGCGGGATCATCGTGCTCGGCGCGCGATGCCAGGGTGCGGACGCCCGACCGTCCGCACCCCTGGGCTCAGAGGATGAAGTCGCTCGCCGTCAGCGCATGCACGCCGGCGAGGACGATCTCGCCATCCGGCTGGCCATCCGGCTGGATGCGGTCCGGATTGCGCAGCAGCGTGCCGTCCATCTGGATGACCGTGGTGTTGCCGCGGATCTCGTAGCGCAGTTCCGCATGGCCGGGGGTCGCCGTGAAGGCGCCGGTGCCGAGGAAGTCGAAGGCGATGTCGCTCGGCGGCCGGCGCTGGAAGAAATTGATCGCCGAGAGGTCGATCAGGTCCTCCCCCTGGGTGAAGTCCAGGATCAGGTCGGCCGCCTGGCCGAGGCCGGTATCGAGCTCCGCCGCCTGGTAGAAGCCGGGCCCCTGCGGGTCATGGTTCACCACCACGCCGAAGACGAAGCGGTCCGCCCCCGCGCCGCCCGCCAGCATGTCGCGGCCGAAGCCGCCGGCCAGCACATCGGCGCCCGCGCCGCCCATCAGCGTGTCGTTGCCCCCCTCGCCCTGCAGCGTGTCGTTGCCGATGCCGCCGCAAAGCAGGTCGTTGCCGCCCTGCCGCGTCGCCGGGTCGTCGGTGACGAAGCGCCCGGCCTCGCCGCGCAGCAGGTCGTCGCCGTCCCCGCCCATCAGCAGGTCGTTGCCGCGGCCGCCGTGGAGGCGGTCATTGCCGCCGAAGCCCAGGACCAGCCCGCCCTCGTCCGGCGCCGACAGCGTGTCGCCGCCCGGGGTCCCAAAAATCCACCGCACCATTCTGGTCGTCTCCCACCGCCATGGCGGCCCGGCCATGGCCCGCGGGAATCCTGCCCCCGCATACACGTAACGGCCTATGCACGGAGGGTTGCGTGACGCGCTCGTTACGGGCCGCCCTGTGGCCCTGGCGCATGGCGGCGTTGACAGGGCGCCGCGAAGCGGGGGCGGGAGGGCGCAGGACCAGCCGCAGCCCATTGCGCAAGGTCGCCGGCGCGGTCGGATGGGGTGGCGATGGCGGGACCGCGACGACCGCCTCCGCGGATCAGGCGGCGCCGGCGGCCCGGGGGTGCGCCGACTCGCGCCCTTCGCATGCGCGCTGGCCGGCACGGATGCAGGCCGGCCGGAATGGTCCCGGCACCCGGCGCGCAATGCCGGCAGGCAGGCAGCGGGACGCCTGCAGCCCCGGCATCAGGCGGCGCGCGCCTGGTCGCCCTGCATCTCGCCGACGAAGGCATCGAGGTCCAGCGCCAACTGTTCGCATTCGGCGCCGATCTGCGCCGCAATGTCGCGCACGTCGCCGCTGCTGGCGCGGGCCTGCTGCGCCACCGCCGCGGTCTCGCCCATCGCCTCCACCGCCGCCTCGGTGGCGCGGGAGACGGAGGCGATGCCCCCGCCGATCTCCCGCACCCCGACCCCCTGCTGTTCGACGGCGGCGGCGATGGCGCCCGCCACCTCCTCCATCCGGTGGATGCCGCCGGCCATCTGCCGCACCGCCCGCACCACCGCCCCGGTGGCCGACTGGATGGCGTTGATCTGGCCGCCGATCTCCCGCGTCGCCTGCGCGGTCTGGGCGGCGAGGGCCTTCACCTCCCCCGCCACCACGGCGAAGCCCTTGCCGGCCTCGCCGGCGCGCGCCGCCTCGATCGTCGCGTTCAGCGCCAGCAGGTTGGTCTGCGCCGCGATGGAGCCGATCAGCCCGGCGACATGGCCGATGCGCCCGGCCGCCTCGTCCAGCCCGGCGATCACCCGCTCGCTCTCGGCGGTGTGGCCGGCGATCTCGCGCGCCGCCGCCGCGCCGTCGGACGCGCTGCGGGCGATCTCGGCGATGCTCGTGGTCATCTGCTCGGCCGCCGTGGCGATGGCGCCGAGATCCTGCGCGGCCGCGCGGCTGCCCTCGTTCGTCGTCTGCGCCAGGTCGCCGGCGCGGCCGGCAACCTCCGCCATGCCCTGCGCCGCCGCCTCCATCCGCTGCGCCGCCGCGGTCAGGGTGCGGATGGCGGCGCCCTGCCCGGCGGCGAATTCCGTGGTGACGCGGGCGAACTCGGCGGCGCGATCGCGGTCCCGCTCCGCCGCCGCGACCTGTTCCGCGGCCAGCCGGTCGCGCTCCTCCCCCAGGCGGCGGGCCGCCTCGGCATCCTCCTGCGCGCCCATCAGCCGGGCCACGGTCAGCGCCATCCAGGCCAGCACGCCGGCTTCCGCCAGCAGGATCACGGCATGCAGCACCACGCGGAGGATGTCCGCGCCGCCCGGATAGACCCAGGCCGGCATGATGAAGTTCAGGGCCAGGTGGTGCACCGCCACCGCCAGCGTCGCGGCCGCGATGGCGTGCAGGCAGGCCAGGATCCCCACCGCGGCGACCGCGGCGAAGAAGGCCATGTGCAGGTCCGGCTGCCAAGGATGCCCGGCCAGCAGGAAGAGGACGATGGCCGGCTGCCCGACCAGCACCGCGGCCACCAGACTGCGGGTGGCGATGGCCGCGGGCGCGATCCACCAGGCGAGGCTCGAGGCGCCGGCGCCGATCGCCCAGAGGCCGAGCGCCACCGACATCCCGCGCTCCATCACCAGGGCTTCCGCCGCCAGGACCGGGCCGCAGGCGAGCACGATGCCGAGGAGGATGCGCAGCCCGATCGCGCGGAAATCCTCCAGCCGCGTGTGGCCGATGGTGGGGGTCGTTCCGCTCATGCCATCAGGCTCCGTTGCCATGCGATCGAGATGTCCGGGGCGTGTCCGCCAGGCCGCGGATCGGGGCGCTGAGCCGCCATGCCGGCTCAGCGGCCGGCCGGACCGCAGGGCAGCAGCGCGGCATGCGCCACCACCCAGTGTGCCCCCGCCTGCCGCAGCCGGCCGGCCAGGCCCGGCATCCCGTCCACCGCGACCCAGCCGGGCCGCGGCAGGGCGATGATCCGTGCCTCCGCCAGATCCGCCCCGCGCAGCGCCGCCGCGTCGTCGGCGAAGGCGGCGAGCATCGGCGCGCCATCTTCCGGCACCAGGCTGGCGGCGGCGAGGACACCCGCCATGCCGGCGGCCGGCAGCAGCGAGCAGAGCAGGAGGGTCAGGATCCGCATGTCCGCAGGGCTTAAGCCCCTGGATTTGAGGAAGGCTTAAGGGTCCCGCCCGCGCCGGGCCCGCATCCCCGCACCGGCGGCCGGGCAGGTCCGCGCCCGGGGCATGGCCCATCGCGCGGCCGATGGACCGCCCGGGACGCGGTGGCCCAGGCCGCGATGTGCCCCCCCTGTTCCGGCACTGCGACAGGGCCTCGGTCCCCGACGCGGGACGGGCGCCGAGCCGTGACGCACGACGGTCGCGCGCGATGCCGCGCGGCAACCTGGGCGCGTGCCCTTGACCCTCCCATGATGGGAACCCCCAGATATCCAGGGCCATGCCCGAAGCCCCGTCCCCCGCCGCCCCGACCCTTTCCCTGCCGATCGCCGGCATGACCTGCGCCGCCTGCGCGGGCCGGGTCCAGCGGGCGCTCGGCAAGGTGCCGGGGGTGGAGGCGGCGACGGTCAATGCCGCCTCCGAGCGCGCGGAGGTGCGCGGCACCGCCCCCCTGCCCGCGCTGGTCGCGGCGGTCGAGACGGCCGGCTACGCGGTGCCCGAGGCGCGGGTCACGCTCGGCATCGCCGGGATGACCTGCGCCACCTGCGTGCTGCGGGTGACCAAGGCGCTGGCGGCGGTGCCGGGCGTGCTCGGGGCCGAGGTGAACCTGGCCACCGAGACCGCGAGCCTTCGCCTGCTGGCCGGCACGCCGGAGGAGGCGCTGGCCGCCGCCCTCGCCCGCGCCGGCTATGCAGTCCGCGCGGCGGCGACGGAGGATGCGGCGGCGGCCTCGCCGGGCGGGCGGGAACGCCGCGACCTCCTCCTCGCCGCGCTGCTGACGGCGCCCTTCCTGCTGGGCATGCTCGGCATGGCCTTCGGCCGGGACTGGATGCCGCACCCCTACGTCCAGCTCGCGCTGGCGGCGCCGGTGCAGTTCTGGCTTGGCGCGCGCTTCTACCGCGCGGGCTGGGCGGCGCTGCGGGCCGGCACCGGCAACATGGACCTGCTGGTCGCGCTCGGCACGTCCGCCGCCTTCGGCCTCTCGCTCTGGATGCTGGCGCGGCACGGCGCGGCGGCGGCGCATCACCTGTATTTCGAGGCGAGCGCGACCGTCATCCTGTTCATCCTGCTCGGCAAGTGGCTGGAGGCGCGGGCGCGCCGCGCCACCGGCGCCGCCATCCGCGCCCTGCTGGAGCTTCGCCCGCGCACCGCCCGCCGGCTGGACGCGGCGGGGCGGGAGGAGGAGGTGCCGGCCATCGCCCTCGCGGTGGGCGACCGCGTGGTGGTCCGCCCGGGCGAGCGCATCCCGGCCGACGGGGTGGTGACCGAGGGCCGGGCCGGCGTGGACGAGAGCGCGCTGACCGGCGAGAGCCGGGCGGTGGAGAAGGAACCGGGTGCCACGGTCGCCACGGGCACCATCGCCCTCGATGGCCGCCTGGTGATCGCGGCGCGGGCGGTGGGGCAGGAGACGGTGCTGGCCCGGGTCGCCGCCCTGGTCGCCGCCGCCCAGGCCAGCCGCGCCCCGGTGCAGCGCTTGGTGGACCGGGTCAGCGCCGTCTTCGTGCCGGTCGTCGTCGGCATCGCGGCGCTGACGCTGCTGGGCTGGCTGCTGGCCGGCCCGGGGGGAGAAGGATCGGTGGAGGCCGCGGTGCTGCACGCGGTGGCGGTGCTGGTCATCGCCTGCCCCTGCGCCCTCGGCCTCGCCACGCCGGCCGCCATCATGGCCGGCACGGGGGCGGCGGCGCGCGCCGGCATCCTGGTGCGGGATGCCGAGGCGATCGAGCGCGCGCAGGCGATCACCCTGGTCGCCTTCGACAAGACCGGCACGCTGACCGAGGGCCGGCCGCGCCTGGCCGCGGTGCGGGCCGCCGATGGCGATGCGGCGGCGGCGCTCCGCCTCGCCGGCGCCCTGCAGGCGGGCAGCGAGCATCCGCTGGCCGGCGCCGTGCGGGCCGCCGCCGGGCCGGACCTGCCGCGCGTGGAGGGCTTCCGCGCCCTGCCCGGCCGCGGCGTCGCCGGCCTGGTGGAGGGGCGCCCGCTGCTGCTCGGCAGCCCGCGCGCGCTGGCCGAGGCCGGGGCCGATCCCGGGCCGCTGGCCGCCCTGGCCGAGGCGGAGGCCGGGCAGGGCCGCAGCCTCGCCTGGCTGCTGGAGACCGCGCCGGGGAGCCCTGCAGCCGCGCCGCGCGTGCTGGCGCTGCTGGCCTTCGAGGATGCGGCGAAGCCCGGCGCCGCCGCCGCGGTGGCCGGGCTGCGGCGCCTTGGCGTGAAGGCCGCCATGCTGAGCGGCGACGGCCGCGCCGCCGCCGGCGCCCTGGCCGCGCGGCTGGGCCTCGACACGGTGGCGGCGGAGGTGCTGCCGGACGGCAAGGCCGCGCAGGTCGCCGCCTGGCAGCAGGCGGGGGAGCGCGTGGCGATGGTCGGCGACGGCGTGAACGATGCGCCGGCGCTGGCGGCCGCCGATCTCGGCATCGCCATGGGCACGGGCACCGATGTGGCGATCCGGGCGGCGGGGATCACCCTGCTGCGCGGCGACCCGGCCCTGGTGCCGGCGGCGCTGGACGTGACGCGCCGGACCCTCGGAAAGATCCGGCAGAACCTGGCCTGGGCCTTCGGCTACAACCTGCTCGGCCTGCCGCTGGCGGCGGCGGGGCTGCTCTCGCCGCCGGTGGCGGGGGCGGCGATGGCGCTGTCCTCGGTCTCGGTGCTGGCCAACGCGCTGCTGCTGGCGCGGTGGAGGCCGCCCGGCCCGGTGGCTGGAGCGCCTGCGGCGCCAACGCCCGAATCGGACCGGCCGGACGCCGCGATGGCCGGAGCGCCGCAGGCGCGCAGGCACGGAGCGGGCCGGCAGGATGCCCCGATGGCCGGGGCGCCGGTGGCAGAGGCGGGACGCGACGCATGACCATCACCATCGGCGATGCCGCCCGCGCCTCCGGCGTCTCGGAGAAGATGATCCGCCACTACGAGGCCATCGGCTTGGTCCGCCCGGCGCGGCAGGCCAATGGCTACCGGCACTACGCCGAGCCCGACATCGCCGTGCTGCGCTTCATCCGGCACGCACGCGACCTCGCCTTCCCGCTCGAGGATGTCCGGCGCCTCCTCGCGCTCTGGCACGACCGCGGCCGGGCGAGCGGGGAGGTGCGGCGCCTCGCGCTCGGCCATGTCGCGGCGCTGGAGGCGAAGGCGCAGAGCCTGCAGGCCATGGCGAACAGCCTGAAGCACCTGGCCGCGACCTGCCATGGCGACGACCGGCCTGACTGCCCGATCCTGGATGAGCTCGAGGGGAAGCACTGACATGGTGGAACTGAAGGTTGGCGGCATGAGCTGCCAGCACTGCGTGCGGGCGGTGACCCAGGCGATCCAGGCGGCGGATCCGGGCGCCGCGGTGCAGGTGGACCTGGCCGCCGGCCTGGTGCGGGCCGAGACGCGGCTGCCGCGCGATCGGGTGGCGGCCCTGGTGGCGGAGGAGGGCTACCAGGTGGCGGCCTGAGGCCGGCGCGCCGGGCCGGCCGGCCGGCCCGGCCCGGCCCGGCCCCAACCCTCCGGCCGCCACGCCGTCGACGGTTCCCGCGGGCGGCGGCGC
>NZ_SMOA01000264.1 GCF_004353985.1 Paracraurococcus ruber
CCGTGCCGGAGAGTAGCTGGTCCAGCAACTCATCGGCGATATGTGGCGCTTTCCTTCGAGCCATGGGGGAGGTCCTTCCTTTCCCTCATGACCGGCAACACACGAAAATGCCGACAGTCCCGCCCAGGGGCCCGGCCGGCCGCGATGCCGGGACCGGGCGAGCAACCCGTGCCGGCCTCAGGGCTCGCGCAGGCTCTCCTGCAGGCCGCGCAGGATGGGGAACAGCAGGTAGGAGAGCAGGCTGCGCTCGCCCGCCTTGATCTCGGCGGTCAGCGTCATGCCCGGGATCAGCCGCGAGCCTTCCGGCAGATGCCGCAGCGCCGGCGCGTCCAGCGCCACCTGGGCACGATGCACCGCGCCGGCCTGGCCTTCCGGCGCCAGGCTGTCGGGCGCCACCGCGCGCAGCCTTCCCTGCACCGCGCCATGCCGCTGCCAGGGAAAGGCATCGACCTTCAGCACCACCGCGTCGCCGGCGCGGACATGGCCGATATCGGCCGAGCGCAGCGCGATCTCGGCGATCAGCGGCGCCGCCGCGGGCACCAGGCTGACCAGCGGCTCCGCCTCCCGCAGCACGGAGCCGACCGAGCGCCGCGCCACCTCCAGCACCGTCCCGTCCTCGGGCGCGGTGACCAGCGTCAGCTCGGCCAGGCGCGACGCCTTGCCGAGCGCCTCCTCCACCCGGGCCAGCTCGGACCGGGTGCGCACCGCCTCCTCCAGGATCTGCCGGCGCCAATCCTCCAGCAGCCCGGCCCGCTCGGCCCGCTTCGCCTCCAGCACATGGCGCAGCTCGGCCGTCCGGCCGCGGCCCTGGTCGCGCTCCCGCTCCGCCCGCAGCCGGTCCGCCCGGGCGCCGAGGAAGCTGAGCCGGGAGCCGACTTGGCCCTGCATCAGCCGCCCGCGCATCTCCTCCACATCGCGGGCGATCGCCGCCTGCTCGGCCAGCACCGCATCGGTGGCCTCCAGCGTCCGGATCGCGGTTTCCTGGCCGCGGATCTCCTCCTCCAGCCCGCGCAGCCGCGCGGCGAGGATCGCCTGGCGCCGCGCCTGCAGCGCCGCCTGCAGCAGCGCTTCCAGGTCGGCGCCGCCGGGGGGCAGGACGCGGCCGTCCAACTCCGCCTCCAGCCGCGCCAGCTGCGCCGCCAGCGTCGCGCGCTGCGCGGCGAGGGCGGCGCGGTCGGCCTCGGCGAAGCTCGGGTCCAGCACCGCCAGCACCTGCCCGCGCCGGACGATGTCGCCGGGCTTCACCCGGATCTCCCGGATCACCCCGCGCTCCATCGGCTGCAGCACGATGGGCGGCGCATCGGGCGCCAGGCGGCCGCTGCCGGTCACCACCACGTCCAGCCGGGCCAGCGCCGCCAGCACGAGCAGCGCTGCGAAGAGCCCGGCGACCAGCCAGAAGACCCCGCCCAGCAGCCGCGGCGCCGGCTCGGCCAGCAGCGCCTCCAGCTCGTCCTGGAAGCCGATTGCCTCTGGCGCCAGGCGGGCCGGGGCGGGCCCGCGCAGGCGGCGGCGCAGCAGCCGGCGCGGCGGCGCGGTGGGAAGCTCCTCCCGCGCCGCCTCGGCCCTGGCCCGCAGCCGTGCCAGCAGGTTGCTCATCGCCGGTCAGGCCGGCTGCAGGTGCTGGGTCTGCTGCTGCCAGAGGTGGCGGTACACCTCGCAGCGCTGCAGCAGCTGGGCATGCGGGGCGAAATCCACCGCCCGGCCGCGGTCCAGCACCAGGATGGCGTCCGACCGCACCAGGGAGGCCAGGCGGTGGGAGACGATGACCATGGTCCGCCCCGCCGCGATCTCCGCCAGGTTGGACTGGATGATCGCCTCGCTCTCGGGGTCGAGCGCGCTGGTCGCCTCGTCGAAGATCAGCAGCCGCGGCCGGGTCAGCAGGGCGCGGGCGATGGCGATGCGCTGCCGCTGCCCGCCGGAGAAATTGCTGGCGCCTTCCTCGACCAGGGTGTCGTAGGCGAGCGGCAGGCGGGCGATGAACTCGTCGGCGCCGGCGAGGCGGGCGGCCTCCAGGATCTCGTGCAGCGGCGCCTCGGGCTTGGCGGCGGCGATGTTGTCGCGCAGCGTGCCGCGGAACAGCAGGTTCTCCTGCAGCACCACGCCGACGCCGCGGCGCAGGTGCTCGAGGTCGATGTGGCGGATGTCGACGCCGTCGAGCTGGATCAGCCCGTCCTGCGGCAGGTGAATGCCCTGGATCAGCCGCGTCACCGTGGTCTTGCCGGAGCCGGAGCGGCCGACCACGCCGATCACCTGGCCTTCCCCGACCGCGAAGCTGACGCGGTCTAGCGCCGGCGTCGCCGCGCCGGGATAGCGGAAGGTGACGCCGTCGAAGCGCAGCGCGCCGCTGATCGGCGGCCGCGCCAGGCGCTGGCGCGGGCTGCGCTCGGGCGGGGCGTTCATCACCGTGCCCAGCATGCGGACCGACAGCGCCGCTTCCTGGTATTCGTTGATCAGGGCGACGATCTGCACCAGCGGCCCGGTCACCCGGTTGGACAGCATGGTGAAGGCGACCAGCGCCCCCACCGTGAGGTGCCCGTCGAAGACCTGCAGCACGCCGATGCCGAGCACGGCCATCTGCATCAGCCGTTCCAGCACGCCGGTGATGACGCTGCCGGCGGCGCCGACCTGCCCGACGGCGGCATGGCCGCGCACCGCCTGCGCCACCTGGCCGTCCCAGGCCTGCTGCCGCGCCGGCTCCATCACCAGCGACTTCACCGCCCGCATGTTGTGCAGCGTCTCGACCAGATAGGCCTGGCGCGCGCCCTCGGCGGCGTAGAGCCGGTTCAGCCGCGCCTGGAAGGCCGGCACCAGCCCGGCGATGACCAGCGCGATGGCCGCCGAGAAGCCCAGCACGACCATGGTCAGCACGCCGCTGTAGACCGACAGCAGCACCAGCAGCACCGGCAGCAGCGCCGCGTCCAGCAGGGTCTGGAACAGCCGCCCGGTCAGGAAGTGGCGCAGCTTCTCGGTCTGCTGCATGTGCCGGGCCAGGACGCCGGCCGGATGGCTCTCGAAGAAGGACAGCGGCAGGGACAGCAGGTGGCGGAAGGTGCGGGCGCCGAGCCTGGCGTCGATCCGGTTGCAGGCCAGCAGCATCAGCCGCTGCCTGGCATAGCTGAAGAAGCCGTCGAACACTGCCAGCAGCACGAAGACCAGCACCACCACCAGCAGCGTCTGGTAGGACTGGTGCGCCACCACCTTGTCGATCAGCACCTGGAACAGCAGCGGGACGGCGAAGGCGATCAGGTTGGACAGGATGGCGGCCATGGCGACGCCGGCCAGGAAGCGGCGATGCCGCAGGATCTCCGGCAGGAACCAGCGGAAGCCGAAGGGCTGTTCCTCGGACAGCAAGGCGGGGGCGCGGCGGCGGCAGAGCAGCAGCGTGCCATCCCAGGCTTCGAGGAACTGCTCGGGCGGGACCAGCTGGACGCCCGCGACCTCGGTCGCCGGGTCGAGCACCGCCGCCACCTGCTGCCCGTCCGGCCCCGGGACCACCTGCACGAGGATCACCCAGGACCCGTCACGGCGCACCGCCAGCGCCGGATAGGCGGTGCCGAGGCCGGCCGCCTTGTCCCACCCGCAGCGGCGCAGCACGCGCGCCTGCAGCCCCGCCTTCCGCATGGCGCGCAGCACGGGCGGCAGCATGTCGGGGCCCTCGATCGGGGGCAGTTCCTCGGGCGCCAGCTGCACGCCATGGTGCATGGCGACCAGGAACAGGCACCGGAGGGCCGTCAGTTCAGGGGCCAAAACGTCTTGTCCGCCTCGGATTTGGGCGGAGGCTAGGCGGGGCGGGCTTGCGGCGTGGTTAAGGGGGCGGCGGCAGCGGCAACCGGGGCACGCCTCGGCGCGGCCGCCGCGCCGGGATCAGGCGTCCCAGTCGGCGACGAAGCCCGGATCCACCAGCCGGCGCGACTTCGGCAGGGCGGCCAGCGCCGCGAGGTCCGCGGCGTCCAGCGCCAGCGCGGCGGCGCCCAGGTTCTCCCGCTGCCGGGCCGCCGACGCCGCCTTGGGGATGGCCGCGACCCCCGGCATGGCCAGCAGCCAGGCCAGCGCCACCTGGCCGGCGGTGGCGCCATGCTTCGCCGCGATGGCGCCGATCGCCGGGTCCCGCGTCACCGCCCCCTTGGCCAGCGGCGTGTAGCTGGTCATCACGATCCCCTGCGCCCGGCAGATCGCCAGCAGGCGCGGCTGGCCGAGATAGACATGGTGCTCCACCTGCAGGCAGGCGATCGGGGCGAGGCCCAGCGCCCGCTGCAGCAGGCCGGGCGGGAAATTCGCCACGCCGATGGCGCGCGCCAGCCCGTCCTCCCGCAGCCGCGCCAGGGCCGCGAGCGCGTCGGGCAGGTCGAGTTGCGGGCTGGGCCAATGGATCAGGAACAGGTCCATCCAGGCCAGGCCGAGCCGCCGCAGGCTGTCCTCCGCGGCCCGCCGGATCGCGGCGCCGCGCGGCTTGTCGTTCCAGACCTTGCTGGTGAGGTAGACCTGCTCCCGCGGCAGGCCGCTGGCGCGGATGGCGGCGCCGACCGCCTCCTCGTTGCCGTACATCTCGGCGGTGTCGAGATGGCGGTAGCCCATCGCCAGCGCGGTCTCCACCGCGCGCTGGCAGGCCGCCCCGCGCATCGGCCAGGTGCCGAGGCCGAGGCGGGGCATGCGGGTCAGCGGGCTCTCGAAGACGGGGATCGGCATGCGCGGGGTCCTCCGGCCGCCGGGCGGTCCCGGCCGCGGCGCCGGGCGGCGCCGGCCGGACTCCAACCCGGCGGGTCCCCGGCGTCCAGGCCTGCACGCGGCCAGCCCCGGCGGCAGGCCGGCATGGCGGCGCGGCCGGCACCGCCCACCGCCCGTCGGCCATCATGCTCGTCCGGGCGCCTGGCGGTTCCGCAGGCAAGGTGCCCTTGGCGCATGCCGGTCGCCGGGCGCCGCCGCCAGGGCAAAGGGAGGCCAAGGCCGCAGCCGGCGCATCGCACTGTCCCTTGGGTGCCGGGCCGGGCCGGGGCATTCCCGCCGGCCCGCCGCCGGCGCAGGATGCCGCCGGGGCGCGCATGACGGTCTTCTTCACCGCGGATACGCATTTCGGCCATGGCGGGGCGCGCGGCCTCTATCGCCGGCCCTTCGCCTCCGTCGCCGCCATGGACGCGGCGATGGAGGCGCGCTGGAACGCCGCGGTGGGGCCGGAGGACGAGGTCTGGCATCTCGGCGATGTCGCGCTCGGGCCGGCGGTGCGGGACCTGCCGGCGCGGCTCGCCCGGCTGCACGGCCGCAAGCATCTCGTCACCGGCAACAATGACGGGCCGGCCACGATCGGCCTCGCCGGCTGGGCCAGCGTGCAGCCCTATGCCGAGATCGCGGTCGCCGGCACCGGCCTCGTGCTCTGCCACTACGCCTTCCGCAGCTGGCGCAACCAGCACCGCGGCTGGTGGAACCTGCATGGCCACAGCCATGGCCGCCTGGCGCCGCTGCCGCGCCAGGCCGATGTGGGGGTGGATGCCTGGGACTTCCGCCCGGTGACGCTGGAGGAGATCCTGGCCGCCCGCCTCAGCAGGCGAGGTAGCCGCCATCCACATGCAGCTCCGCCCCGGTGATGTAGGAACTCTCGTCCGAGGCGAGGAACAGGATGGCATAGGCGACCTCGTCCACCTCGCCGGAGCGGGCGAGCGGGACATGGCCGAGCATCTTCGCGCGGAAGACCGGGTCGGCGGTGGCGCCGCTGGTGCGCATGGGCGGCATCAGGCCGGGATGGATGCTGTTTACCCGGATGCCCGCCGCGCCTTCCTGCACCGCGACCGACTTGGTCAGCAGCCGCACCGCGGCCTTGGAGGCGTTGTAGGCGCAGTGGATGCGTTCCTGCCCGACCACGCCGCTGATCGAGGACAGGTTGACGATGGAGCCGCCGCCCGCCGCGCGCATGGCGGCGACGCCGTGCTTGACGCCGAGGAAGACGCCGCGCGCATTGACGGCCATGATCCGGTCCCACAGCGCGGTGTCGTAGAGGTTGTTGGTGGCGCTGCCGGAGATGCCGGCATTGTTCACCAGGATGTCGAGCCGGCCCCAGGCGCCGGTGACCTCGGCCAGCGCCGCCTCCCAGTGCGGCTCCTCGGTCACGTCGAGGCGGAGGAAGCGCGCGGTGCCGCCGGCCCTCTCGATCTCCGCGACCACGGCCTTGCCCTCGGCCTCCAGCATGTCGGCGACGGCGACCTTGGCGCCCTCCCGCGCCAGCAGCCGGGCGGTGGCCGCGCCCATGCCGCTGGCCGCGCCGGTGACGAGCGCGATCTTGTTGGCGACGCGCATGGCGGTGTCCTCCCCCGTCTCTGTCGTTGCCGGCAGCCTCGCAAGCGGCCGGCGGCGCGGCAAGGGCGCGCTCCCCACGGCTTCGTGCGACGCCGCCGGTAGGCGCCCGGCAGAATCGTATACTAATGCTGTCTCGGCGTGCGGTCCCCGCGGGCCGCGCGCCGGCCGGGCGACTGGGTGCCCGCGCCGCGCGAGCAGGGGAGACGCCGCCATGGTGCATCATCGGCCAGGACGCATCCGGTTCCGTATCCGTCTGGCATCCCAGCGCGACGCGGATTTCTTCGAGGATGGCGAACTGCCGCCGCCGCCGAAGCCCGTCATCGCGCCGGCGCCCACCATCTCCCGGTTCGAGGACATGGCCAGCAACCTGGCCTGGGCCCGCGCCGCCCTGCACCGGCGCCTGCGCGGCGACCTCGGCTGGGGCGAGGCGGCGGGCATGGGCCTGTACGGCGCCCTGCTGCTGATGCTGCTCGGCCGGCAGATCCCGCATGCGCCGCAGGAAGGCCTGCCGCTGCGCGATGCTGAGGGGGTGCTGCCGGTCGCCGCCGCCGGCCATGGCCATGCGGTGCCCGGCGATACCGCCCTTGCCGCGGCCGAGGCAGCGGGCACCGGTGCCGAGGCGGCCGGCCAGGCCGAGGCTGCCTTCGCCGGCGCCGACCCGATGCCCGGCCTGCCGCGCGGCCTGCACGGTTCCGGCGGCGGGCCGTTGCCGGCCTTCGGCTGGGCCACCGAGGCGAACCCGGCCACGGCCTTCGCCGACCCGGCGATCCAGCGCGCCGTCGCGCCCGGGGAGCCGCGCCCGCTGCTGGCCAGCCTGCCGCAGGGCGCGCCGGTCGGGCCGGAGGCGGCGACGCCA
>NZ_SMOA01000265.1 GCF_004353985.1 Paracraurococcus ruber
GCGGCGTGGCGCTCGGGCTCGACCCGCTGGTCTGGCTGGTGCCGGCGGCGGCGCGCCTGGTCGTCCCCTTCGCCACGCCGCCGGTCGCTGCCGGCAGCTACGTGCTGGCGCATCGCCGGGCCGACCGCGCCCGGCCGGCGCTGCGTGCCTTCGCCGACTGGCTGGCGGCCGAGATGCGCGCCGACCTGCCGCGCCTGGCGGCGCTGTCGCGCGCCGCCCTGGCCGGCGCCGCGACCGGCGGATCGCCTTGGGTCGCGTGATGCCGGCGGCGTCTGCGGGGGCCAGCCGGCGCCCTGGCAGCCGAGGGCCCGGCATCGGCGCCAAGCGGCGCCGGGACGGGCCGGAGGATCAACGTCAGCGTTCCGCGATCACGCCGCCGGGCCCATGCGGGACGGGGCTCGGCCTCGCCCTGGCGCGGGCCCCGTGGCGCGACCGGCAGCGGCGCCGCATCCGGCCCGATCCGTTGCAGGCGCTCGCCCTCCCTGCCCGGCGGACGCGCCCCTGGGCCAGCGGCGTGGCCGCCCTCAGGCCGGGCGCCGTACCAGGGCGAGCAGGCCGAGCAGGCCGGCGCCGAGCAGCGGCAGCGCCGGCGGGGCCGGCACCGGCGCAGCCGGCTGCAGGGTCACGTCGAAGCTGATGAAGATGGTTCTGCCTGGCGCGGCGAAGACCAGGGGGGAAAACGGGCTGGTGACCGGCGTGGCGATGAACGTCGCCGTCGTGCCGTCCCAATTTTGAAGACCAAAAGAGCCATCGAACGATTGGCCCGACCCGGAGACGATGTCCGTCACCGTCGCACCGTCGACGGTGACGAAATTGCCGAGCGTGATCTGGAAGGGCCCGCTTGCATTTGCTCCACCGGCAACGGCGAAGGTGATCCGCGCTGTCGTCGCGGTGAGGTCGGTGAAGGAGAACCCGACGGACAATCCAAAAGCCGGGCATCCCGCAGAACGGTTCACGCAGACGCTCGGGTTCGCTGGATCCGTGTAGGTGCCCGGCAGTGGGTTGTTGATGTCTCCCGCGACCGGCACCCCGAACCGGTAGGTCGCGCCCTGCAGCGCGGCCTGCGCCGCCGGAGCGCCGGCGCCCAGCGCCAGCACGCTCGCCATGGCTACGACCCGCGCAAGCTTCCTCGTCATGTGGCATCCTCTCCCACACCGGGCTAGCCGGCCCGCTCTGTCGGGAAGTTGAACGCCTTTTTATTCTTTTACAAAATGTTATGAATCCGACAGCCGCCGCATCCGACCGGCGCGCGGTCGAGACAGCGGAGGAACGCATGGACACCAGCCTGCCACCCGGTGGCGGCCGCCTGACCGGCCCGCGCACGGTCTATACCGAGGCGCATGAGGCCTTCCGCGACACGGTGCGCCGCTTCTTCGAGAAGCATGTCGTGCCCTATCACCGGCAATGGGAACGCGACGGCATCGTCAGCCGCGAGGTCTGGCGGCAGGCGGGCGAGGCCGGGATCCTCTGCCCGATGATGAGCGAGGAATACGGCGGCGCCGGCGCCGATTTCGGCTACAGCGCCATCGTCATCGAGGAGATCGCGCGGACCAACTGCACCGGGCCGGGCTTCCCCCTGCATTCCGACATCGTCGTCCCGTATATCGAGGACCTGGCGACGCCGGAGCGCAAGGCGGAATGGCTGCCGAAGATGGCGGCCGGCGAGATCATCGGCGCCATCGCCATGACCGAGCCCGGGATGGGCAGCGACCTGAAGGCCATGCGCACCACCGCGCGGCGCGATGGCGACCACTACGTCATCAACGGCTCCAAGACGTTCATCAGCAACGGGCAGCTGGCGGACCTCGTCATCGTCTGCGCCAAGACCGATCCGTCAGCGGGGCGCAAAGGCATCTCGCTGATCTGCGTCCCCGGCGACGCGCCCGGCTTCCGGCGCGGGCGCAACCTGGAGAAGATCGGGCTGCACGCGCAGGACACCTCGGAGCTGTTCTTCGAGGACGTGCGGGTGCCGGTCGGGAACCTGCTGGGCGAGGAGAATCGCGGCTTCTCCTACCTCATCCGCAACCTGCCGCAGGAACGCCTGGTGATCGCGGTGCGGGCGGCCATGGGCATCGAGGTGATGCTGGAGAAGACCGTCCAGTACACCAAGGAACGCCAGGCCTTCGGCCAGCCGGTGATCGATTTTCAGCACAACCGCTTCAAGCTGGCCGATGCCAAGGCGCAGGCGGCGATGTTCCGCGTCTTCGCCGACCATTGCCTGGCGCTGCACATGCGCGGCGAGCTGACGGTGGAACTGGCCGCCGCCGCCAAGCTGCTGGGCGCCGAGATGCAGAACCGGCTGTTCGACGATTTCCTGCAGCTGCATGGCGGCTACGGCTACATGGCGGAATACGAGATCGGCCGCGCCTGGTCGGATGCCCGCATCGGCCGCATCTATGGCGGCAGCAGCGAGATCATGCGGGAGATCATCGGCCGCACCCTGTAACGGCGGGCGATGGCCCGCTGGCCGCAGCCGGCCATGCGAGGCTGTTCCGCCCGCCTGGCCGGCGCGCGCCGCGCCGGCGACGCCCACCGCGGCACGCGCGGGCGAGCCCCATGCCATCGCGCCGGGCGGGCCACCCCGCCCGGCGCGCCCAACGAGAAGACCAGCCCGGGAGGCACCCTGCATGACCATCACGCGCCGCGCCCTGCTGGGCGCCGTCACCCTCGCCGCGCCGGCGCCGCTGCGCGCCCAGCCGCGCTTCCCCGACCGGCCGATCAGCCTGCTTGTGCCTTTCCCGCCCGGCGGCGCCACCGACGTGCAGATGCGCGCCCTGGCCGAAGCGGCGACGCGCGCCTTCGGCCAGCAGGTGATCACCGAGAACCGGCCGGGCGCCGGCAGTACGCTGGGCGCCGCCGCGGTCGCCCGCGCCCGGCCGGATGGCTACACCATCGCGCAGATGACCCTGCCGGCGCTGCGCCTGCCCTTCATGCAGCGCATGGCCTACGACCCGCGGCGCGACTTCACGCCCATCCTGCACCTGACCGGCTACACCTTCGGCGTGCTGGTCCGCGCCGACAGCCCCTGGAAGACCTGGCGCGACCTGGTCGCCGATGCCCGCGCCAATCCGGGCCGCCACCGCTGGGGCAATACCGGCGCCAACGGCACGCCGCACCTGACCATGGTGGAACTGGCCGAGCGCGAGCGGATCGAGGTCGAGCATGTCCCCTTCCGCGGCGAGGCGGATGCCTATCCCGCGCTGCTCGGCGGCCATATCGAGGCGCAGGCGGCCGGCACCGGCGGCGCCCAGCTCGTGCTCGACGGCCGCCTGCGCTACCTGAATTTCTGGACCCGCACCCGGCTGGCGAAATTCCCGGAGGTGCCGACGCTGCTCGAGCTCGGCTACCAGGGCATGGTCGTCACCTCGCCCTACGGGCTGGTGGCGCCGGCGGGCCTCGACCGCGACGTGCTGGCCGCGCTGCATGACGGCTTCCGCCGCGCCCTGCACGACCCGTCGCACCTGGCGGTGCTGGAACGGCTCGACCAGCCGCTGGAATATCTCGACAGCGCCGACTACGCCCGGGTGATGGCCGAGACGATCGACATGGAGGAGAAGCGGGTGGAGCGGCTGGGGCTGCGCGCCGGCTGAGCCGGCCGGCCCGGCGGGCCGCTACGCGATCGCCGGCGGCGGATGCGACCGCCGGTGGCGACCCGGTCATGGTGCCCGGCCGCGTCGCCGCCATGCCCGCCCGGTGGGTAGTGGGACCCGGTCGGCATCGCGCGGCTGTGCGCCGCGGCACGGCGCGCCGGCGGCGCGTGGCGCAAACCTCTCCCGACGGCGAATGCAAGGCGGGAGGGAACAGCATGTTCACGGCATTCAAGGGCCGGCGCCCCCTGTGGGAGGATGTCGGCGCGGTGCTGCTGGCGACGGCCTATTTCGGCGGCTTCCTGCTGGCCATCCAGGTCGCGCTGGACAAGCTGCTGTAGCGCAGCCCGTCCCGACCCGCACGGCGGTCGAGGCGGCCGGCGCGATCGCCGGCGCCAGGGTCCGGCAGCGTGGCCGCTGCGGGGCGGGCGGCGCCGGTGCGCCAGCCGCGCCTCTCAGCCCGCCGGCAGGTAGCGTTCCTTCAGCAGCCGGCGCAGCAGCTTGCCCGCCTCCGAGCGCGGCAATTCGGCCGCGATCTCCCAGCTGCGCGGCCGCTTCGGCCCGGCCAGCCGCTCCCGGCACCAGGCATCCAGCCCCGCCGCATCCGGCGCGGCACCGGCGCGCGGCACGACCACGGCATGCACCTGTTCGCCCATCTCCGCATGCGGGATGCCGACCACCGCCACCTCCGCCACCTCGGGGTGCTGCACCAGCACCGCCTCGATCTCGGCGGGGTAGATGTTCACCCCGCCCGAGAGGATCAGGTCGGCACGGCGGTCCGACAGGTAGAGCCACCCCTCCTCGTCCAGCCAGCCGAGATCGCCGAGCGTCGCGCGCCCGGCCGCGTCGTAGCAGGCCGCCGTCTTGTCCGGCGCGTTGTGGTAGGCGAAGCGCGGCCCGCCCGAGAAGCGGATGGTGCCGGTGACTCCCGCCGGCACCGCCCGCCCGTCCTCGTCGGTGATGTGGACCCGCACGCCATTGACGGGCTTGCCCACGCTGCCCGGCCGCGCCAGCCAGTCCCGAGGCGCGATCACCGTGGTCCCGATGCCCTCCGACCCCGCATAGTATTCCCAGAGGATCGGGCCCCACCATTCGATCATCGCCCGCTTCACCGGCACCGGGCAGGGCGCCGCGGCATGGATGGCGGCGCGGTGGGAGGACAGGTCGAAGCCGCGCCGCACCTCCTCGGGCAAAGCGAGCATCCGCACGAACATGGTCGGCACCCATTGGCTGTGGGTGACGCGGAAGCGCTCGATGGTTTGCAGCGCGAGCGCGGGGTCGAATTTCCGCAGCACCACCGCCGTCCCGCCCTCGACCAGCGTGCGGTAGACATAGCGGTTCGGCGCGGCGTGATAGAGCGGCGCGGGCGAGAGATAGACCGTGTCCTGGCCGAAGCCGTACAGGGTCTTCCAGGTCATGTCCCATTCCGGCGCATCGCGCTGGTCATAGGGGATCAGCGGCCGGCGGATGCCCTTGGGCAGGCCGGTGGTGCCGGAGGAATAGAGGAACTCCCGCCCCAGCGGCCGCTCCGGCAGCTGCGCCGCCGGGTCCTGCGCGGCGAGGCCCTCCTCATAGCCGCCATAGCCGGGAATGCCCTCGCCCAGGGCGAAGCGCGGCCGGTCGCCCACCGCGCCTTCTGCCACCAGGTCCTGCGCCAGCGGCGCCAGCGCCGGGCTGGCGATCAGCAGCTTCGCGCCGCTGTCCTGCAGCACATAGGCGACCTCGTGCGGCCGCAGATGGATCGACAGCGGCGTGTAGTAGAGGCCGGCCAGGCGCGTGGCCTCCGCGATCTCGAGGAATTCCGGCCGGTTGTCGAGCAGCAGCGCGATGCCCTCGCCCGGCTGCAGGCCGAGGCCGATGAGCCACCGCGCCGCCCGGCGCGCGCGGTCATGCAGCGCCGCATAGCTGATGGCCTGGCCGGTCTCGGGGAAATGCGCCGCGATCCTGTCGGGCTGCCGTTCCGCCCAATGCGCCAGTTGCGGCATGCGGTTCCTCCTGCTCGCGGCCAGGGTGGCGGCGAGGGCCGGCGGGCGTCAATGCGTCGGCCGGATGCGACGAAAGCTGAACGAAATTCCACGCGACACAAGCATCGGTTGTGGCATCCTTCCCTGCAGGCGCATCCGCGCCGGCCCGACCATCTGGGGGAGGAAGAACCAATGTCCGTCATCAGCCGCCGCGCCCTGCTCGGCGCGGCCGCGGCTACGGCTGCGCTGCCCATGCTGCCCGCTGGCTTCGCCGAGGCCGCCGCGCCCTTCCGCAACGACCTGCCGCCTGCCTGGCACCGCTTCAAGTGGGGCGAGTTCGAGGCGACGGTGATCTCCGACGGCTCGCTGCCGCTCGGCAAGCCGCAGGACAGCTTCGTCGGCCCCGGCGCCAACCAGATCCCGCAGATGCTGAGCAACGAGTTCCTCGACCCCAACGCCGCGACGCTCGAGCAGAACATCCTCGTGCTCAACACCGGCCGGCAGCTGCTGCTGTTCGATACCGGCATGGGCGAGAGCATGGGCGCCGATTCCAAGATGTTCGGCCCGACCACCGGCCGGATGCTGGCGAACCTCCGCGCCGCCGGCATCCAGCCGGAGCAGATCGACATGGTCGTCGCCACGCATGCGCATTGCGACCATGTCTGGGGCCTGGTGAATGCCGCCGGCCAGCGCGTCTTCCCGAACGCCCAGGTTGCGATCAACGAGGCCGATGTGCGCTTCTGGACCGATGACGGCAACAAGAAGGGCCCGGCCTTCATGGGCCCCTTCATCGAGGGCGCGAAGAAGAACCTGAACGCCTATCGCGACCGGCTGGTCATGGTGAAGGACGGGCAGGAGGTGGCGCCGGGCGTCGTCGCGCTGTTCTCGCCGGGCCATACGGTGGGCCATACCTGCTACGCCATCACCTCGGGCGGGCGGACCATGGTCAACACCGGCGACCTGGCGCATCACCAGGTGCTGCTGCTGCGGCACCCGATGATGGAATTCTCCTTCGACACCGATCCGAAGCAGTCGGCGCAGACGCGCAGCCGCATGCTGGACCGGCTGGCGACCGACAAGCACGCGGTGCTGTCCTACCACTTCCCCTGGCCCGGCCTCGGCCATGTGCGGCGGGAAGGCGAGGGCTTCGCCTGGGTGTCCTTGCCCACCAACGTCACCACGCTGTGACGCCGCACCGGGTCCTGGCCGGGCGCGGCCCGGCCGCGTGACCCGGCCGCGCGAGGAGACCGTGATGGCGGCGCTGCCCGAGATCCGCGAGGCGGAGGCGCCGCCCGACATCGCCGCCATCTACGCGGCCTTGAAGCGGACCAGCGGCGTGCCGCTGGTCAACCTCATCCACCGCCACCTGGCGACGCTGCCCGGGGTGCTGCCCTGGGCCTGGCAGGCGATCCGTCCGCCGCTGGAGGATGGGCGGCTGGCCGGCGCGCGGGTGCGGCTGGCGGCCAGCCTGGCGGTGCCGGTGGTGCCGGCGGCCGACCTCGCCGGCGCCGGCCTGGCGGAGGCCGACCGCGCCGCCCTGCGCGCGCTGGCCGAGACCTACAACCGCGGCAACCTG
>NZ_SMOA01000266.1 GCF_004353985.1 Paracraurococcus ruber
CGCCGCTCCGGTCCGGGCGTGCCGCGCCGCCGCGGCACGCCGCATTCCGCGCGCCCGGTGGCGTCACGCCGGCCGGGCGCGGGGCGGGGGCGCCGGCCGCCCCGCCCGCGTCAGAGCAGCGGGCGCCAGGGGGCGGGAATGATGCCGTAGCCATCCCCCTCCCGCCGGATGAAGCCGAGGCCGGGGAAGTCCATGTGCATCCCGGCGCAGAGCAGGCGATCCGCCGCCGCCATGTCCAGCACCCGCCGCCGGGTCGCCACCGCGCCGGCCGGGTCGACATCGAAGGCGATGCCCCAGCCCGGGTGGCGGGTCTGCAGCGCCGGGACATGCACCATGTCGCCGAAGACCAGCAGCTGGTCGGCGCCGGAGGCGACGCGGTACAGCGTGTGCCCCGGCGTATGGCCGAAGGCGTCGATCGAGGTGACGCCGGCGACCGGCGATGCGCCGCCGGGCAGCCGGCGGAGGCGGCCCTGATAGGCGGCGGCGACCTGCCTTGCGTAGGCGAAGCCGCCGCGGGAGCCCTGCGGGACCCGGCCGATATTGCCCTCGTCCAGCCAGAAGGCGGCCTCGGCCTCCGGCACCACCAGCTCGGCCGTCGGGAACAGCGCCCGGCCGTCCCTGTCGCAGAGGCCGCCGGCATGGTCGCGGTGCAGATGGGTGAGCAGCACCAGGTCCACCATGCCGGGCTGCACGCCCATGGCGGCAAGGTTGGCCGGGAGCTGGCCCATGGTGGGGCCCAGCGCCTCGCCCGAGCCGGTGTCGATCAGCGCCAGGCGGCCGGCGGTGTTGACCAGGAAGGTGTTGACCGCGCAGGGCACCGGGCCGTCGGTGGGCAGCCGGGCCTCGGCCAGCAGGCGGCGGGATTCGGCCAGGTTGGCGTCGCCGAAGACCTGCGGCGGCAGGTTGATGATGCCGTCGCTGACGGCCGTGACCTCGATCTCGCCGATGCGGGTGCGGTAGAGGCTCGGCACCTGCCGGCCGGCGGGCGGGGCGGCGGCAAGGGAAGGGGCGGCGGCGAGCGTGGCGGCGCCGGCCAGGAATTGGCGGCGGGTGCTGGGCATGGGCTTGGGCCTCCCTGGTCCGGCATCGCCCTCGGCGGCCGGTTCGGCCCGGCACCGTAGCGGATCGCGCCGGGGAGGGAACCTCGGCCCCCCCGATCGGGCGGGGGCGCGGGGCGGCTCAGGACGGGGCCGTGCCGGGGGTGCCCATCGCCTTCTGCGGGCTCGCCTTGTCCAGCAGGTCGGGCACCAGGCGTTCCAGGAAGCCGGCGATGAAGCCGAGGATCAGCACGCCCTGCCAGGCCATCGCGTCGCGCGCCAGCGTCGCCTCGCCGAAGGCCATGCGCGGCACGATGCCGGCCCCGAAGGCCAGCAGCAGCAGCGCGCCGGAGGCGGCGCCGAGCAGCAGGCGCAGCAGCCCGTCCGACGCATTGCCGAGGATCTGCGTGTCGAGCGCCACCATGCGCGAGCGGATGGCGAGGACGATGGAGAAGGCGGCGCCGGCGAGGCCCGCTTCCGCCGCCATCCAGAGATCATTGGCGATGCCGTCCGGCGTCGGCCAGAGCCAGGCGGCCAGCTGCAGCAGCGCGAAGAGCAGGGCGAAGGAGGCGAGGGCGCAGGCGAGATACTGCAGCCGCCCGGCCACCTCCCGCTCCCGCAACGCATCCGTCCGCGCGCCCTCGATCACCTTGCGCGCGCCCACATCGTCCTGGTCGAGCGCCATCTGCAGGGCCATGGCCGTCTTGCAGTCATAGATGCGGCGGCGCTGCGGCCGCCAGCCGACCAGCAGCGCCGCCAGTTCCGACCGGGCCTCGCCGAGCGCCAGGATGCGCTTCCGCTGGTCGCGCTCCACCTCCGGGTCGTCGGCGAATTCCACGAAGACGTCGCCGGCATGGTAGACGGCGTATTCGCCCGTGCGCAGCGCATAGATATGCGTCACCTGGGCGCCGCGGCTGTCCGTGCCGCCTTCGCGGATATCCGCGACGCGCAGGGGGGCGCGGGGGCCGAGGTTGCTGGTGCTCGCGCCGTCGGGCATGGCGATGCTCCTGCGGGGTCGGCGCAGGCTATCGCGGCGGGTCGCCCCCAGGCGAGACCGTTCGGATGGCGCGCCGTTCCGGATGTGCGCCCGGGCACAGGCGGTCGGGCGCCCCGCCGCCTACCCCCGCGCCGCCAGCACCACCCCGCCCAGCGTCAGCACCAGCGCCGCCGCGTGCCGCAGCCCCAGCGGCTCTCCCAGCAGCAGCCCACTGGAGAACACCCCGATCACCGGCACCAGCAGGCTGCCGATCGCCGCCGTGCCGGCCGGCAGCACCCGCAGCGCCCGGAACCAGGCCAGGTAGGCGGCGCATTGCGCCACCACCGCCACATACAGAAGGCACCCCCAGCCGACCCAGGTCACCCGCCCGAAATCGAGGCTCTCGAACCCCAGCGCGATCACCCAGACCGGCAGCGTGCCGATGGCGATCTGCCAGGCCACCAGCGGCACCGGCGGAAGCGCCACCGGCCAGCGCTTGGTGAAGACCGCGCCGCCGGCGAACATCAGCGCCGTCGCCAGGATCGCCGCCGCCCCCGGCAGCTTGGCCCGCAGCGTCTCCCACCCGCCGCCGGCCAGCGCCCCCGCCAGCAGCAGCGTGACGCCAGACAGCCCCAGCGCCAGCCCGGCCAGCCGCCGCCAGCCCGGCTTCTCCCCCAGCACCGGCCAGGCCAGCACCGTCGCCCAGACCGGCATGGTGTAGGCGATGATCGCCGCCTCCGCCGCGTCCAGCCAGAACAGCGACAGCGGCGCCACCACGCTCCAGGAACTGACGTTCAGCACCGCCGAGGCGACCAGCCGCCCCGCCTGGTCCCGCCGCGGCAGCAGCCGGTCCCGCTGCGACGCCGCGACCGCCGCCAGCAGCGACACGGCGCCGAGCGCCGCGAAGACCCGGAAGGCATAGGGCGGCCAGTCCCGCATCAGCAGCTTCATCACCGGCCAGTTCAGCCCCCAGGCGCAGGCGGTGATGCCGAGGAAGCCGAAGCCGCGCAGCGCCGGCCGCGCCGTGCCCTCCGCCGCCGCGCTCACGCCAGCAGGGCGCCGATGCGCTCCACCGCCGCGGGCGGCAGCGGGCCGCGCCCGGCGGCGGCGATCGCCTCCTCCAGCTGCCCGAGGCTGGCCGTGCCGATCAGCGCGCAGCCCATGCCGGGCGCGAAGATGGCGTAGCGCAGCGCCAGCTCGGCCAGCGACCCGGCGACGCCTTCCGCCACCAGCGGCGCCAGGCGGTTCGCCGCCGCCACATCGGCCGCGAAGGAGGGGCCGGAGGCGATGGGCGGCACGTCCTGCATCGCCACCGGATGCCGCGCGGCGGAGCCCGTCAGCGCGCCGGCCGCCAGGATGCGGATGCCGATCAGGCCGACGCCCTGGGCCGCCGCGACCTGGCCCAGCCCCGCGAAATCCTGGGCCGCGACGCCGGCCTGCGCCGGCGCCAGCCAGGACGGGTTCAGCGCGTTGAAGGGGATCTGCGCCGTGTCGAAGGCGCCGCTCTCCAGCACCGCCCGCAGCGCCGGGACGGTGCCGAGCGCGGTGATGCCGAGGAAGCGGCATTTCCCCTGGTCCCGCAGCCGCCGCAGGGCCGGCACCGCCTGGTCCAGCACCTGCGCCGCCGTCAGCCCCTCCGCCGTGCCGATCTCGTCATGCAGCTGGAACAGGTCGACGCTGTCGCGGCCGAGCCGCTGCAGGCTCGCCTCCAGGGAGGCCGCCAGCGCCCCGGCGATGTCGCCCCGCGCCTCCGCCGGCACCCGCGCCTTGGTGCCGAGGACGGGGCTGGCCCCGAGCGCCTTCAGCGCCCGGCCGAGGTTCCGCTCGGACTCGCCGTTGCCGTAGAGCGCGGCGGTGTCCACATAGGTGATGCCGGCCTCGAAGGCCCGGGCGAGGGAGCGTTCCTGCTCCGCCGGGCTGCCGCGCACCAGCAGCCCGCCCACCGCCCCGGCCCCATAGCCCAGCGCCGAGACCCTGAGCCCCGTCCGCCCCAGCACCCGTTCCTGCATCGCCATCTCCTCCCGGCCTGCGCCGGCGGCCTGCCGGACGCCTGACGCCGCCGCCCGCCGCGCCGGGCCTGGAACCGGCGGGCGAGCGGCCCTATCGGCGATCCTCGCGCGGCCTGCCGGGCCGGTCCACCGCACCGAGGCATGATGATCCGCCTGACCGAACTCCGCCTGCCGCTGCACCATGAGGAGGGGGCGCTGCGCCCCGCCATCCTGCGGCGCCTCGGCCTCGACGATCGCGACCTGGAAGCGGTGCGGGTGTTCCGCCGCGGCTACGATGCCCGCAACCCGCGCGCCATCATGCTGGTCTACACGCTGGACCTGGCGGTGCGGGACGAAGCCGGGGTGCTGCGCCGCCATGCGGGCGACCCGCGGGTCGGCCCGGCGCCCGACACGCGCTACCAGTTCGTTGGCCGGGCGCCGGAGGGCGCGCCCCGGCCCATCGTCATCGGCACCGGCCCCTGCGGCCTGCTGGCGGCGCTGGTGCTGGCGCAGATGGGCTTCCGTCCCATCATCCTCGAACGCGGGACGGTGGTGCGGGAACGCACCAAGGACACCTGGGGCCTCTGGCGCCGCGGCGTCCTGCAACCCGAGAGCAATGTGCAGTTCGGCGAGGGCGGCGCCGGCACCTTCTCCGACGGGAAGCTCTATTCCGGCATCAAGGATCCGCGCTTCCTCGGCCGCAAGGTGCTGGAGGAGTTCGTGCGCGCCGGCGCGCCGGAGGAGATCCTCTATGTCTCGAAGCCGCATATCGGCACCTTCCGCCTGGTGACGATGGTCGAGAGCATCCGGGCGCAGATCGAGGCGCTGGGCGGCGAGTACCGCTTCGGCACCAAGGTGGTGGACCTGCTGGTCGAGCCGGATGCCGCGGGGCAGCGCCATGTCCGCGGCGTGGCGCTGGCGGGCGGCGAGGTGCTGCGCGCCGACCAGGTCGTCCTCGCTATCGGCCACAGCGCGCGCGACACCTTCGGGATGCTGCGTGACCGCGGCGTGTTCCTGGAGCCGAAGCCATTCAGCATCGGCGTGCGGATCGAGCATCCGCAGGGGATGATCGACCGCGTCCGCTTCGGACCGAATGCCGGCAACAAGCTTCTGGGCGCGGCCGACTACAAGCTGGTGCACCATTGCGGGAACGGCCGCAGCGTCTACAGCTTCTGCATGTGCCCGGGCGGCCGCGTGGTCGCCGCCACCTCCGAGCCCGGGCGCGTGGTGACCAACGGCATGAGCCAGTACAGCCGCGCCGAGTTCAACGCCAATGCCGGCATCGTCGTCGGCATCTCGCCGAGCGACTATCCGGACCATGCGCTGGCCGGGGTGGAGTTCCAGCGGACATGGGAAAGCCTGGCCTTCGAGGCCGGCGGCGGCGACTACCGCGCGCCGGGGCAGCTGGTCGGGGATTTCCTGGCGGGGCGCGCCAGCACCGCTTTGGGCGAGGTGGAGCCCAGCTACAAGCCGGGCGTGACGCCGACCGACCTGGCGCGCTGCCTGCCGGACTTCGCGGTGACGGCGATGCGGGAGGCGCTGCTGGCCTTCGACGCGCAGATCCCCGGCTTCGCCCGTGCCGACGCGGTGATGACCGGCGTCGAGACCCGCACCAGCAGCCCCATCCGCATCCGCCGCGGCCTTGACCTGCAGAGCGTGAACACCGCCGGCCTGTTCCCGGCCGGGGAAGGCGCGGGCTATGCCGGCGGCATCCTCTCGGCCGGGGTGGACGGGATCCGGGTGGCGGAGGCGCTGGCCTATGCCGCGACGGGGCGGGAGGTGCCGCGGGACCTCAGCCGCGGGACGGAGACGGCGATGACCTATGGGTGAGGGGGATCGAGGAGGGCGCTGCCCTCCTCGAGCTCCGCCCGCCAAGGGCCGAAGGGCCCTTGGAACCCTTGAGTCACCCCCGCTGGGGGTCCTCACCCCAAGGATAAACCCAAACGGGGGGCCGGGGGTCGGTTCGATCCCCGGCGGGGAGGGCCTGGGAGGGGCAGCGCCCCTCCCAGACACCCGTAGCCACAAGGAGCCGCCCCATGCCGCGCTTGGACCTGCTGACGCCCGCGGAAATGGCCCGCGCCGATGCCCTGGCCATCGCCGCCGGCATTCCCGGCATCCAACTGAT
Source organism: Paracraurococcus ruber (assembly GCF_004353985.1). GTDB lineage: Bacteria > Pseudomonadota > Alphaproteobacteria > Acetobacterales > Acetobacteraceae > Paracraurococcus > Paracraurococcus ruber. The sequence continues at coordinate 6,127 of NZ_SMOA01000266.1, forward strand.
GGACGCCGCCGGCCGCGCGGTGGCGCGCGCCGCCCTGCGCCGCTTCAAGCCGGTGCGCACGCTGGTCCTCGCCGGCCCGGGCAACAATGGCGGCGACGGCTATGTCGCCGCCCGCCTGCTGGAACGCGCCGGCTGGCCAGTGGCGGTCGCCGCCCTGGCCCCGCCGCGCCCGGGCAGCGATGCCGCGCTGGCCGCCGCATCCTGGCGCGGTCCCATGGTCCCCTTCGCGCCGCCGGAGGCGGCGCGCGCCGGCCTCGTCATCGACGCGGTCCTCGGCGCCGGCCTGGCGCGCGAGGTGGACGGCCTGGTCGCCGACACACTGCGCGCCGCCACGGCGCCGGTGCTGGCGGTAGATGTCCCTTCCGGCCTCGACGGCACCACCGGCCAGGTGCGCGGCTTCGCGCCGCAGGCGGCGCTGACCGTCACCTTCTTCCGCCTGAAGCCCGGCCACCTGCTGCTGCCCGGCCGCGATCTCTGCGGCGAGACGGTGCTGGCCGATATCGGCCTGCCCGATGCCGTGCTGACCGGCATCGCGCCGCAAGCCATCCGCAACGCCCCCGGCCCCTGGCGCCCGCCCGCGCTCGATGCCGCGTCGCACAAATACAGCCGCGGCCACCTGACCATCCTGGGCGGCGCGGCGATGACGGGTGCCGCCCGCCTGGCGGCCGGGGCGGCGCACCGCGTCGGGGCCGGCCTCGTCACCATCCTGGCGCCCGATGCCGCCTCCGCCGCGCTCTACCGCGCCGGCGATCCTGGCACGATCGTCGCGGAGGAGGGGCTGGAGGCGCTGCTGGCCGATGACCGCCGCCGCGCTTGGCTGCTCGGCCCCGGCCTGCCCGCCGATGCAGCCACGCGCGCCATGCTGCGCCGCGTCGTCGCGGCGGGCCGGCAGGTGGTGGCGGATGCCGGCGCGCTGACCGCCTGCGCCGGCGCGCCGGAGGCGCTGCGCGGCGCCGCCGTGCTCACCCCGCATGCCGGCGAATAT